>CAYFQX010000133.1:0-2535 GCA_964345405.1 uncultured Peptoniphilaceae bacterium | reverse complement strand
ATCTCTCGCCGATTCGGTAATGCTCTTGGTCTCATAGACGGATATGAATGTCTGCAAAAGTTTAATCATCTACTGAGCCTCCTAGTAGAGTGTATCCTAGGCTTGGTCAATCATTGCTTGGATCTTAGGCTTTTGTTGCAGTCCGCTGTGTCTGGAAACTTCTTCGCCGTCCTTAAACATAATCAGCGTCGGATAACCTTCCACACCGTACTCTTTCACAAGTTCACGGTTTGCCTCAAAGTCTACCTTGAGAATGTCCACATCTTCGTTGCCCTTAGCCAGATCATCCAGGATAAAGCCGAGCATCTTACATGGACCGCAAGTCTTTGAATAAAAATCTACAAGCACCTTGCCTGCCTTAATATCGTCTTTAAAAGTATCTTTTGAAACTTCTCTTACCATTTTCTTTCTCCTCTCTATTATAGAATACTTAGTTATTTTGTGCATCCAAATGTTTTAAATAGACACTAGCTTCGTGACCGGCAATGGCTCCATCACTGATGGCGGTGGAGACTTGTCTTAAATTTTTCACGGTACAGTCGCCGGCACCAAAGACGCCGGGGATGGAAGTGGCCATGTTCTCGTCCACCTCAATATAGCCGAAGTCGTTGATAAGTCCCGTGCCCTCTAGAAACTCCGTACGTGGAATGGCGCCAATGTACTCAAATACGCCATCACATGGAACGAAGTCCTCGTTGCCGCCCTCCTTATCCTGGAATGCAACCCCTTCAAGTTTTCCGTCCTTTAATCGAAACTCATCCACTTTCTTGTAAGGATGGACGGTGACATTGTCCAAACTTCTCAAGTAATCTGCTTGTACAGGATCCGATGTGAGATCGAAATCGGTAATGACGGTGAGTTGATTGACAATGCCTGCAAGGAAAATCCCCTCGTCGACGGCACTGTTACCTCCGCCGATGATGACGACATCTTGGTCGCGATACTTTGCGCCGTCACAAATGGCGCACCAGCTGACAGAGGATCCTGCAAGTTGATCTTCTCCTGGAATATTTAGCTTGCGAGGAGTCGTTCCCATGGCAAGGATGACACTGCGCGCTTCGATGGGCTCGTCTCGCTCTTCGGTGTAAATAAACTTTGTTCCGTCTATATCCTCGATTTTGTTCACAGTGGCATAGTCAAATTCTACGCCAAGGCTCATACAGTGTTCGTACATATTCATGGCAAGTTCTGCACCGTTGATCTTGCCGACGCCCGGATAGTTTTCAATTTCGTTGGTGTTGACCAGTTGTCCGCCGGGTGCCAAGCGGTCCAGCAGTAACACCTTTAGATTTGCTCGCACGCCGTAAATTGCAGCGGTCATCCCGGCAGGGCCGGAACCTGCAATGACTAAATCATACATATGGTTGCCTCCTTAACTAAAGTTTAAATACTTTGCTGATAAAGATGCTAGTAGATAAATACCCGCACTCAGGGGGCTCTTTAACACTTTGATGGAAAGTATTTAAATATTTGGAATATCTGGTTCAATTTATGTGCAAAGATTAATATAAACAAATTCTCTCTTTTCTATTTGATCTTTGTAACCAAATGTGAAAAGAGAGAATCCTGTCTATTGAAATACTTGTGTATCGGTAGCTTATGCCTTGATGGTTACACCTGTGTCAAATTTCTTGTCGCCAAGAATAACTTTTACTTCATAGCTTCCTGCAAGACCTTCCTTGGAGATGACAGTACGAGTGTCTCTGTCATCTTTAGATAGGAAAGTTCCGGCACACATTGCAGAGCGTTGGTTACCTGCAGTGGAGATATAGTACTGACGAGTTTCCTCTTCACCTTCAAGTAGTAGCATGACGAGATCGCCCTTTTCAAACTTCGCATAGAAGGTAAACATATCTTCCTCATCTACCAGATGTCCTTCGTGGGATGCCGGTAGCAGTTCGCCGGTTTCTTCCGCCGGGATGGAAGTTTCCATTTGTGGCGTTTCACCAAGATTACCTAGGATGACGCCTCGACCAAGAACTAAGTCTTCGCCACCAACGCGGTTGTAGAGATCAATCTTGTTGGCGCGGTAGTAGTTGTTGTTTACTTCAAGCTCAAGCATCACTTCGTCATCAAAAGTCTCAACTGTGATGGACTTTAGCTTTGCGCCGTTTTTAAGCTCTTCTTCACTATAGAAAGCACCTAGTTTTTCTGAAGGATTGCCATCTTCATCATAGGCAATGCCGCCGGAGTGCGTTAGGTAGTGACCTTCGTTGTAGTAGATGGAGTTACAGATGTAAGGTGAGAAGAACTCAGCGCCGCGTTCCTTACCGTATTGCCATAGTTGTTCAATCTCCATGGTATCTGTGTCAATGCGGTACTTAACGGTACGAGAGAAGCTGTCCTTTGCTGCTAGATATTTGTCCGGATCCTGGGTACCCCAGTGGTGATTGTCAAAGCACATGACATCCCCGTGAGGTGTAATTAAGTTAGAGTGTTGTTCATATTGCCAGTCCAATTCTCCGTCTCCTACTGGAGTAAACATATATTTTTGGTACTTTTCAGGCAATCTGTCCGGATCGGCAATAATCCAGT
>CAYFQX010000132.1:0-2584 GCA_964345405.1 uncultured Peptoniphilaceae bacterium | reverse complement strand
TGTCACCACCTCCATGATCGGTGTCCGTGGCTTGGGTATGGAAGTGCTGGACGGTGTCAATAAGATTGAAATAGGCCGCGGACTGATCTCAGGGATTGCCGTGGTTATCATTGCCGTCATCTTAGACCGTATTACTCAGGGAGTTGTCACACGAAGTGAGGTGAGATCAGATGGACAAAAATAGTGTCATCAGTATACAAGATGTCTCCATGGTCTTCGGTCCTGAAAAGGCGAAGGCGATGGAGCTTAAGAAACAGGGACTGTCAAGAAGTGATATATATAAGCGTACGAGGACAACCATTGCCTTGGATCGAGCAAGTTTTGATATCTATTCGCTTTCCGGTTCGGGAAAATCCACCCTCGTTCGCTGTCTCAATGGGCTTAACAAGCCCACTTCAGGTGCGGTGCTCTATCATGGACAGGACATTGGAAAGTTTGACAAGAAGGAAATGATTGAGTTTCGCCGGGACAAGATCTCCATGGTGTTTCAACAGTTCGGACTCATGTCTCACCGGGACGTCCTGGGAAATGTAGAGTTTGGACTGGAAATTAAGGGCGTCTCAAAAGAGGAGCGCCACAAGAAGGCTATGGAAATGATTGAGATGGTTGGACTTGAGGGGCAGGAACATGAGATGATTAACAATCTCTCCGGTGGGATGAAACAGCGTGTAGGGATTGCCCGCGCCTTGGCCAACGATCCGGAAGTGCTCCTTATGGACGAGCCTTTCTCGGCGCTGGATCCACTGGTTAAAAAGGACATGCAGTTTGAGCTACTTACAATTCAAAAGAAACTAAACAAGACCATCGTCTTTATTACCCACGATATCAACGAGGCCTTTAAACTGGGGGACCGGATCGCCATTATGAAGGACGGGGACATTATCCAAATTGATACTCCGGAAGAAATGAGTGTCCATCCGGCCAACAACTATGTCAAGCAGTTTATCGACTCTGCCGACATGACGCAGGTGCTTACGGTTCGAAATGTAATGATTCGACCGGACAGTATGGTTAAGATTACCGACAGTCCGGAGATGGCCATCCAGGCCATGCGTCGAAGCGACACCGCCAGTGCCTATGTCGTCAATGAAAATATGAAGCTAATGGGACTTGTGAGTATCTACGATGCGCTGCAGGCAAGGCGCGACTCTCTTGCCTTAAAGGATGTCCTTAATACGGACATCAAGACGACTTCGCCGGATACTTTGCTTACAGACATGATTGAAATTGCAACGGAGACACCCTATCCGATTGCCGTTTTAGATGATCATGGAAATTTCAGAGGGATTGTGTCTAAAGTTCACGTCCTGTCCTCGATGTTATAAATATAAAGCCCGCTACAAGAGTAGCGGGTTTTTAAAAAAAAAAAAAAAGCCCTCTTTCGAGAGCTTTCGTGGCACCCCCAACCGGACTCGAACCAGTGAATCTCCCTTAGGAGGGGAGTATTATATCCAGCTTAATTATGGGGGCATATGTCTTTGTCTGATTATTATATTATTTTGCATCTTTGAAGTCAAATGGGGAAGTGCATGGAAAAGATAGAGTGAGGACCAAATAATTTAAAAAGCGCCGTAGAAAAATATATCAAATAGCATTGACGTAATAAGCTAAACGTGGTAATCTAGTTATCAAAACCAGATAAAAAGAGAGGTGGATTTTGGATCAACTGACAAAAATTCTTGAATTTAAGAAAATACCTTGGGCTGAGATTCCGGACTATGGCATGTATTCGGAACAGGTGATTTCCTATATCCACAAAGTTCTGATCTTCTATTTTCCGGATACCTTGAGTCTAAGTTCCAATATGATAAATAATTATGTAAAACAGGGAATTTTGCCAAAACCTGTGAAGAAAAAGTATTATCGCGAGCAGATTGCTGCCCTCATTGTCATTACGGTACTTAAGCAAGTCATCCCCTTAAAGCGCATTCGCGAGGGAATTAACTTGCAGCATGAGATTATGAGCATTGAAGACAGCTATGAGGAGTTTATGGAGATACTGGTACGGTCCATTCAGGAGGTTTTCAAATCCAGCACCGGGGCCGGTGAGATTAACTACACGGGTTTTACGGCCAATCGTAAGAATATTTCCCTAACTTTGGCGATTCAGGCCTTTTGTTTTCAGACCTTGACGATTCAAATTTTAAATATGAAAGGTCTCTATAATAAGGAGTTTCAATGAAAAAAATTGCAATCTTAACGGATTCCGCAGGCAATCTAAAGGAAGATTTAGATCGCGGCATCTTTGTCGTTCCGCTCTATGTAAATTTTAAAGATGAGTCCTTTAAAGACTTGGCGGAGATTACACCGGAAGAGCTCTATGAGCGCATTGATGAGGATTTGCCACAGACTTCGGCGCCCTCCATTGCTGATTTTGCAGATGAAATTGAGCGCATCAAGAGTCTTGGCTATGATCAAATTTTAGGCATTACCATGTCCTTGGGACTTTCAGGTACCTTCAATGCCATGCGCTTGGCACTGGAGTCCTCTGACATTGAGTTTGTTGCCATCGATTCAAAACAGGTAAGTATTGGGGAGGGAATACTGACACTTTACGCAGCCGATTTAATTGAGGAGGGTAAGA
>CAYFQX010000131.1:0-2612 GCA_964345405.1 uncultured Peptoniphilaceae bacterium | reverse complement strand
GGTCGCGAGTTCGAATCTCGTCTTCCGCTCCATGAAGATTCAAGGGAAACCTTGGATCTTTTTTTGTACCTAAAATGCCCAAAGAGGATGAAATTTACTGTGCAATTTAAAAATAGACAAGAAAAAACGGAAGAGGAATTCCTCTTCCGTAAAAATGGAGGTGGCACCCAGACTTGAACTGGGGGTGAGGGTGTTGCAGACCCGTGCCTTACCACTTGGCTATGCCACCATGTCACTTCTTTTGCGACTACATATGAAATCTTAACACAAACAAAACCAAAGTTCAAGTACTTTTAATAAATAGTTGTAATATTTAAAATTTATTTTAATCGATTGTGAACAGTGTAAGTGGTGCTACATTTGAAAGGACCGCCATATAATGGTATAATTAATTGATTATAAATGTGTTGGAGAAAGGAAAATATGCTATGAAAGAACAACTGCTTTTACTTAAAGATGAAGCGCTAAATTCCTTGAATGCCACAAGTGAACTTGAAGAAATAGATAAGGTTCGTATTGAGTATTTAGGCAAAAAGGGGAAACTGACTAAAATTCTACGTGGAATGGGTAAACTGGACCCGAAAGAACGCCCCGTCATGGGAGCTCTTGCCAATGAAGTGCGAGAGGAAATCGAAAAGACCATGGAGGATAAGCAAAGAGAGCTTGAAGAAATTGCACTGGAAAGACAGATGGCAGAGGAAACACTTGATGTGACCTTTGAAACTGATAAACTATGCTTTGGACACAGACATCCGCTGATTCAAACTCAAGAGGCATTGGAAAACTTATTTATTGAAATGGGTTTTACCGTGGTTGACGGTCCGGAAATTGAACTGGTCAAATATAATTTTGATGCCCTCAATACACCGGCAACTCACCCTTCAAGAGATAAGAGCGATACCTTCTACTTTAACGATGAGACGGTCTTGCGTACCCACACTTCTCCAATGCAAATTCGCGCCATGTTATCGATGGGCGCGCCATTAAGAATTGTATCTTCAGGTCGCGTCTTTAGATATGATGATGTGGATGACACGCATTCACCGATGTTTCATCAATTGGAAGGGCTTGTTGTCGACAAGGATATCTCCATGGCAAACTTAATTGAAACTTTAAATATGTTTGTAAGGGAGCTCTTTGGTGAAGATACAAAGACTCGCTTCAGACCTCATCACTTTCCTTTTACTGAGCCATCAGTAGAGGTGGATGTTACTTGCTTTAAATGTCACGGCGAAGGATGCCCGGCATGTAACTATACCGGTTGGAGTATGGAACTTCTCGGTGCGGGCATGGTTCATCCAAATCTGTTAAAGACCTGCGGCATTGATCCGGAAGAATACTCAGGATTTGCCTTTGGTATGGGAATTGACCGTATCACTATGGTAAAGTACGGAATTCCAAATATTCGCCTCTTATTTGACAACGACATGAGATTTTTAAATCAGTTTTAAGAAAGGAAAACGCGATGTTACTACCTATGAGTTGGTTGCGTATGTATGTGGAGACAGCATGCACAACCAAAGAAATTGCAGATAAAATTACATTAAGCGGTACCCATGTTGAGTCCATTGATGTGAGACAAGAACCAATGGACAAGATTATCGTCGGTGAAATTACAAAGATAGAATCACACCCCAATGCAGATAAACTTGTCATCTGTCATGTAAATACCGGCAAGGATGAAAGGATCATCGTCACCGGCGCGACCAATGTCTTTGAAGGGGCAAGGGTGCCTGTCGCTTTAGATGGTGCCGTGTTGGCAGATGGAACTGAAATTAAATCTTCGGATTTTCGCGGGGTCAATTCAGAAGGCATGCTATGCTCGCTTGAAGAAGTGGGCATGGATGTGTCTGTCATTCCTGTAGAATTTAGAGATGGAATTCACATCCTGCCTGAGGATACCGAACTTGGCGAGCGCTACGACAAGGTGCTTGGACTTGATGATGAAGTTTTGGAACTTGAAATTACACCAAATCGTCCGGACTGTCTGTCCATTCTTGGCGTTGCCATTGAAACTGCGGCTAGTTTAGAGCAGGAACTTGAACTGCCTGAAATTCACGTCAAGGAAGAGTCTGAAAAGTCCATTGAGGAATTATTTAACGGCATTGAAATTAAGACGGAGCATGCACCGCGCTTTTATAGTCGCGTACTTACAGATGTGGTGATTAAACCTTCGCCACAATGGCTACAAAATGAATTGATGGCCTCCGGTGTTCGTCCGGTAAATAATATCGTCGACTTGACAAACTTTGTCATGCTTGAATATGGTCAACCACTTCATGCCTATGACTTGGATAAGATTGAAGGCCGTAAGATCATCGTGCGTCAAGGGGAAGCGGGAGAAAAACTCACTACACTTGATGATGTAGTTCGTAGTCTTCGAGCAGAGGATATTGTCATTGCAGATGAGAAAAATGTCCTCGGTCTTGCAGGTATTATGGGTGGTCTGGATTCTGAAGTTGAAAATGACACCACCACTGTCTTGCTGGAAGGGGCAAATTTCGACTCCGATCATGTGAGAAAATCATCGAAGCACTTCGGACTACGTACGGAAGCATCCAACCGATTTGAAAAGGGACTTGATGCGGAAAAGGCAAAACTTGCAGTGGACC
>CAYFQX010000130.1:2313-2650 GCA_964345405.1 uncultured Peptoniphilaceae bacterium | reverse complement strand
TCGGGCCCCCGTCCGCACTTACCGGACTATTTGACGGTTCTGCGATTCAGAAGCATTTCAATGCGTAGCGCCAGTCCTTTGGAAACTACGTCACCGGGCTACCGCCCAAACGTCAAGGTCAAACACCACCAGTCGTTGTGGATCGCGCGTTCCCACCGCTATCAATGAGCACCTATCGAGGACTCGCCATTGCGGCGGCATGGATCATCGGTGTACCAGTGAGTATATCTTTGGCCTTTGGCATCTACTCACTTCTCAATCCGCTCCCGTACTCCAACTACGGCGAGGACGATATCTTTACTCTCACGCCGTTTTTCCTGCCCGCGCTCACCGCAAT
>CAYFQX010000130.1:0-2303 GCA_964345405.1 uncultured Peptoniphilaceae bacterium | reverse complement strand
CATATCCGGGACCGCCCTTGCACGCAACCCGGCGCTCCGGTGGATCTCCAGCGGGTTCTATGCGCTGGTCGCCTTTTCACTGTTCTTTGTCAGCGCCTATATCGTGGCGATCTCAGCCGGAATTCCCGGTGTGGGAGGCTTCGTGGCCACCCTTGCCGGCGGCATGATGGTTCTGGTCGTTCTTGCTACTGCGGTCGCCGTGGTGCCTTTTCTTCCCGACTCCAATGCCTACTTCCGCCGACTCGACCTGTTCAAACAGACCGTTGACCGTGTCTACTCCGGTCAACTATCCCCGGAAATCGCGCGCTCGCAGGCGCTTCAACCCATCTCGGTACCGCAAAGCCCACTATCGCCACCACGCTCGATCAATACCTTCTTCGCGATTTTCACATTTGTATGCATCCTCAACCTGATGCAGTTTTCACTGTTGCCCACTCTGCTCACCTCTGTGTCAGAGGCCAAGATTGCGCAACTCGGAATTGAGGTGAGCTATGCCTCGGTTGCTCCGACCCTGATCCTCGGACTGATCGCCTTCGGAGTGTGGATATTCGCCGCAGTCCGGACACGTGCCGGATCGCAGGCAGCACGTGTCTTCCTCACCATCATGTTCACCGGCACCGCGCTGATAAATCTCACCAACCTGTTGGCACCAGATAACCTGGTCTTTCTCAATGGGCTCAGCAGCCTGATTGACGTCCCTGGCTGGTACCGCGCCGTGTCGCTGCTGACCGCCCTCATCATTCTGATCTGCTCCGCGCTGATGCTGTACTTCCTTTACCGGCCGGACTCCAACAAGTACTTCGCGGGAATGCACTACCTGCGCAACTCCACTCCCCAAGATGGCCGGGACCTAGAGCCGGCGGTGGCCTTGAGGGCACACCAGCAGCAGATCGCAGGCGGGGCCTGGCAGGCAGGCCAACCGCCAGGACACATGCCCGGAAACTTGCCTGGTAGTCCGCCGGCGCAACAGCCCGACACGAGCGGATGGGATGATCAGGGCTGGGACAACGCTCGGGGTTGGCAATAATTAGCAGCTACCGGCCGCCGCGGCCGAGCCGTGCCGGATTTCGCCAGCCCCTCCATCCCTGACTGCGATCCCCCTACAAAAGGACTTCGCCCGGATCGACCGTGTGGCGCTGCACGAGTTCCGCTGCTCGACGCTCTAGCGTCTAGTGCGTGACCCCCGACCCGTCGTCCCACGATCCCGCCGGCCCTGCCAGCTCCGCCGACGCCGACATCTCCAGCGATCGCATTCCGGAACTCGCCCTAATCCGGGCGGCGTTCCCCTCCCTGGAATGGGAATCCGCCACGCGGACCGAGGAGGGCTGGGACCACGTGGTGGTGATCTGCCACGGCTGTACCGGTGACGACGCACTCGGCCACTCCGACCTGGTGTTCCGCTTTCCCGCTGACGAGCAGGCACTCGCGCAGCTACCCACCGAGATCGCGGTGCTCGAGCACCTGTCATCCCAGGTCGATGCGTCACTTCCCCGATACACGCATGTCTCCGGCGACCGCGTCGCCTTTGCTGGCTACCCGATGGTCCGCGGCGAGCGTCTCACGCCGAAGCGCCTGCACAGCCTGCCCTTCGCTGAGCAAACCCGGATCGCGGCGCAGCTTGGCGCCGCACTGTCGGCACTGCACATCGTGGATACCTCGACGCCACCGATGGACCGCGTGCCGCCGTCGTATCAGCCAGAGAATCTGGACTTCATCCGCGGGATCGTGGAGAACAATCTGCCGGACGTGTTCACTCCCGACGAGATGCGCACCGCCCGCGAGATCTGCGACGAGGTGGCCGCGCTGCAATCCACTCTGCTGCCGCGAGTGTTCCTGCACTACGACGTGCACCCACGTCACCTGTACTGGGAGCGCGGCACGGTGGCTGAACTCGAGTTTCTCGGCGCTCCCGGCAAGCTCGGGCTGATCGACTTCACCGATATGTGCATCGGCGATCCGGCGATCGACTTCGCGGAACTGTATGAGTACGGGCCGCGGTTCATCGAGCGAGTCCTGGCCCGCTACGTCGGCCGGATCGACCTGACATTCCTGGATCGCGCGTGGACGTACCAGCGATTAGCCGGGCTGTACGCGCTGGCCGGTCACCTCTACTACGGCGAGGAGACCTGGGAGCACGCACGCAAGACCTTCGACCGCTGCCGCTCTCCGCAGCGCCCGAACGCCTAGGGATACAAGAAGCCCGGGCACCTCGATTGAGGAGCCTGGGCGTCTAGTAGGTCCTACTTGCCGACGCGTCGCTGACGGGCGAACTCCGAGAGCACCACGCCCGCTGCGACGGAGGC
>CAYFQX010000129.1:0-2668 GCA_964345405.1 uncultured Peptoniphilaceae bacterium | reverse complement strand
GTCGCCACAAGCATTCCAAGACACATGATGGTGTCTGTCACGGCAACGGCTAGGAGACCACCTTCCATGGTAAAGACGGCAATGATGATCATCAGTAAGATGGAGATGAAGATTTCACTGACGCCAAGCCATTCGGCGCCAACCAGTCCCAGGGCACGAATTTGCCCGATCATATAGATGCTTAAAAATATAAAAGTGGTCAGGCCTGCGATGAGATGGACGATTTTCTCTTCCGTCTTGGAACCATCGTGAGTCTTAGCGAGATAGTCGGGGATGGTGAGTCCGCCGGTTTCAAGGGCACGCTTTCGCATAAAATTTGCAAAAAGTAGAGTGCCAATGGCGACGGCCGGTGCAAACATAAAGTTAGCCAAAACTTCAATGGTGCCAAACTCGTAGGCGGATCCAGGGGAACCGATAAATCCCCAGCCACTGTAGCTTGTGGCGATGAGGGTACCGGCCCCGATAAATTCGCCAATGGAGCGGCCGCCCAGGAGGAAACTCTCCTGGCTCTTGCTGCTCTTTTTATCCAGATAAACTTTCGAAAGATAACCCACGAGAATGATGATCAGTGAAAAGAGAATGAAGATGATCCAGTTAAACTTCATGAGATCCACCAAACTTTCCCTTTAATTCACAAATTGCATAATTGACAATGGTCAGTGCCATGAGAAATAAACTTAAATAGAAAAAACTGTCAATGGTCCATGAGTTTAACATAAAATTCCTCCTTGAATATTAATTATTTCGTATTCGGTAAGATTAAAGTTGGATCCTCCACTTGATTTGGGAAATAGTCCTGACAAGTTCCCTCGCGGTAGACATCGGCAGTAGCGCAATGGAGACCGCCACCGAAAGGATAGGCGTCGCGGAAAGGAACAGGTATGACATTGAACCCAAGTTGATCCAGTTGCTCCATTTGATTGTGTTCACTAGCCTCTACAATCACGGTCTTATGATCAATGACAAGTAAATTCATGGAGAGCCATACACTGGAGTAGCAGAGCTGTGGCGGTTCGTCGTGAGCCGGCATGGCGGCATCGACAATTTGCCAATCGTTGGCTTCAAAGATCTTGCGCTGCTCCTTGGGAAGTTTACGCTGCGGATTGTTTAAGATAAGTCCGGGTTTCAGTGGCACGAAAGTGGCGTCGATGTGAATGGGATAGGGATCGCCCGGGAAATTCACCCCATGGACGCGAAAATCGGGATACATCCGGCGCAACCACTCCATGGCCTTGCGATTGGTAGTGAGACCATGCTGGATAAACAAATCTTTGCCGAGACGAAGGACGTCCGCCGCATCAAATAAAATCTCATACTCCTTCGTTACCATCTCTAAGTTTGCTGTCCGCTCAAGTAGGACCTCCTCTGTGACATCGCCTTCAAAGTAATTCATATCGTAGGATAAATCGCTCAGCTCTGGACGCGGTGCTGCAATCCAGCGGAAGTTCGGATCTTCGTCAAAGTATTTACGCAAGAGTTTTGAATAGGCGTAAAATTCAAAATAACGTGAGCGGAAGGACATGGGCGCTGAGATAATATCAGAGCCAATGGTAAGCAGCACATCGCGAGGTGGCATACTACCAAACATACTGCCCGTTTGAAAATGGGGAGTAACTACGGCTTGATTCCACTGCATCACTTCCGGTCGATCCACTTTGACGCCGAGATCTTCTAGAACCTTCACAAGATGATCCAGTTGGGCATTTGCCTTTTCAACGGTGTCAAGGGGACGCATGCCGGTCATGCCGCGCATGGGGCTATCCAATGGAACCTTTGCCTTTGAGGCAGGTTCAGAAGGTGGAATACAGGTGTTGTCTGCACGACCGACAATACAGTGTTTTAACGGATCAAAATCATTCCAAGAATTAACTACTTTCATCATAACCTCCAAAAATATAATAAAAAAACCGCTCCTAAGTATAACTTAGAAGCGGATATCAATCGCGGTGCCATTCTAATTCGCCAATATTTCACAATACCGGCCTTTTCAAGTACATCAATAAATTGAGATACTCTATCCTGGTAACGGTGGAAGCCGTGGCAGCCTTATTAAATTCGGTGCCCTATTCAGAGGCCCTTTTCAACTGAGATATCATACATTCCCTTTCACCAAACCGGAACTCGCTGCGTAATCATCTGAGTCTACTCTCCTCATCAGAATATTTAAATTATGAAATTCATCGTCTAGACTTAAGTAGAACGGACTTGAAAATGTATCAAGCAAAAGTTCTAAAATATTTAATGGCTATGATAATAAAATAAAAATAGTTTGTCAACCCTTTTTTTAAATTAATTATTTTTTTCTATCTCCTGAGTTGGCGTATCGTCATCTTCCAGCATCAGCAAAATTAAGATGGACACTAAGATGAGTGCCATTCCGCTGTAATCTGTCCAGGTAAATTTTAAATGATATAGTATCAGGGCGATGATGGTGGAAAATATGGGCTCAGATAGTCCAAAGACCGAGGCGATATCCGGACTTACAAGTTTTAGTCCCTCCATAAAGGCAATGAAGGCACAGAAAGTTCCAAAAAAGATGGCGCAAATCAGGACGAAGATGGTCATGGGACTCCAGAGTGGGGTGGAGATTTCAGGGCGCACAAAAATGGATAAAACCAGTGCCGCAATAAACATCGCCGGTCCTAGGATTTCCGTATTTCTGTAATAG
>CAYFQX010000128.1:760-2729 GCA_964345405.1 uncultured Peptoniphilaceae bacterium | reverse complement strand
CGCCATGCCTATGGATTAGTTAAAAATTAGGAGCCGGTGTATTCGGCTTCTTTTTATTGAAGGACTCAGACTTGTTTCAACTTGAAAAATTCCTCCATTCGTCATATACTGAAATTAATAAAATATGTATCCAGGGGAGCAAGTGCTGAGAGGAGATTGGTCTCGACCCTTAGAAGCTGATACGGGTAATGCCGTCGTAGCGAGTCCTCATGTCGATGAAACTACTTGCCACTGGCAGGTAGTTTTTTTTGCTTTTCTAGTAAAGGATGAAACAATGAAACAAGGTTCAACAAGAAAGTTGGTTATGGCAAGTTTGATGATTGCTCTATCCACCGTTCTATCTCAAGTTAAGATCTTCCGCATGCCTCAAGGGGGATCTGTCACCGCAGGAGCCATGGTGCCGATTATTTTATTTGCTATTATCTATGGGCTGAAGGACGGATTTTTTGCCGCCTGTCTCTACGGTGTGATTCAATTTTTACTTGGAGGAATTGTCATTCATCCGGCGTCCATGATTTTAGACTATATCTTGGGTTACGGCATGATGGGGCTGGCAGGTATCTTCCATACGCCAACGAAGGATGTGGTAAGAGCCATTGCAGGGGGCTTTGTCGGGGCACTGATGCGATATATCATGCTGGTACTTTCCGGCGTCTTTGTCTGGGGCTCCTATGCACCGGAGGGAATGAGTGTCTGGCGCTATTCCCTAGGCTACAATGCAACCTATATGATTCCTGAAATCATCGTCACCGTCGTGCTTGTGGGTCTCATCTATGGACGCGTCTTTGATTTAATGAAAAACTAAATGACAAAATGAAAAAGCCATCAGAGAGATCTGATGGTTTTTGTTTGAGAAAATTCTTTACATTAGAACGTATGTTTGGTAAACTGGATCTAGAGTATGTTAGACACTGAGTAGTTGAGATGTTCCTGTTTTAAATAGCGGGAGCCTCATTTAAGACGGGAGGGAACGGAAGGGAGTCTCCTTTCTGAAGCATGATATATCTAGTGGAGCCCACTATGGAGGGGCTACTTACGGCAATTTTTGTAGGCTACCGGGAGATTGAAAAGAGTCAGTTTGTCCCGGTGGTCGGTGAGGATTTTTATGATGCAGAGGGTATCCGGGTTCCCGCGGATCCTGCCAAGGCAGAGCGAGTGAGGCGGGGAGTGACGCAGACCTTCGGGCAGAAGTTTTACAACTATATCGTCACGTCCCATCACGCGGCAAATCCCGAGGGGTACACTATCATAGCTCGGGTCATTAAGGGCGCCTATCTTCACGGCAGGCCCTATCTAGAGTCTGCGGCGGAAGAGGTTCTGGACTTTACCCAGATGGTGCAGGATGTCCAGGGGGAAGTGCAGGCCTATCAGGAGCAGTTGAGATTTCAGGAGATTCGAGGAGGCTATCTTTTTGCAGAGTTTGCGCCTGAAAATGACATCTTAGATCTCCTGACTCGTCACTTTGTCTTGCGCATGCCACAGGATCAGCTGATTCTCTTAGACCGAAGTCGGCAGAAGATGAGTCTTTACAATAACGGCGTGACACTGAGCTGCGATGTGAGTCGTTTTGAATTTGACGGAGATTTGCCAGACGAGTTCTTTGACCAGTGTTGGACTCAGTTTTCCCGGGTCGTGAAGATAGATAAGACAAAGGATTTAAAGGACATAACGGACCACATGCCCAGGCGATTTTTAAAATATCCCACAGGGAAGAGTCAAGAATAGAAGGAGAGACATGAATTATTTAAAACTGATAATTGAGATACTGCTTGCCACCCTCTTATATAAACTGATTGTGAAAATGGAGCGAGATGAGGGCCAAGGGCAATTCGATACCCCGTCCTCATTATTCTCGGCCTGATTTATATTGTGACCATTGTTGGCCTCGGTTACTATGCCCTCTTTGCTGCGGGAGAACCGGTGCCGGGCCGCATCTTTTCAGGGGCCTGATCCCTGGGATGTATTGACT
>CAYFQX010000128.1:0-750 GCA_964345405.1 uncultured Peptoniphilaceae bacterium | reverse complement strand
GGAGTTTAAAATTCCCGAATCAACAAAGATACCTGCCAATGCAACCTTGGATCTCTATATTCACAATAATGCCGATGCCTACAGCTTAAACAAGCACTATCAACATCTACTCAGTGCGCATCTCATCGATGAGATCACCCATGAGATCATCCCCATGCCGATTACGCACAAACTCTTCTTTGGAAAGAGAGATGATATGGGAGAGGATCTTGCAGGTACGAAACTAAATCTTGTCAATGTCGAGACCGGTGAACTTATCGGCGAGTGGATCAGTGACAGTACCCAAAACGGACACGACTCAAGTCCCGGAAAGTACCGCTTTGAGGAGATTGAAGCGCCTCAGGGCTACGAGCTTGGCAGTCCCATTGAATTTGAAATCACTTCCGACGGTCAATTTATCGGTGACGAAAAGGATCTAATGCAATTCGGCCTTTGGAGCACACTGTATATGACCAATCGAAGAGTGCCGAACTTTTTAGAGATCCCCGATGAGATCATTGAAAACGCACTGATTGAGTTTGAAATGGACACCATGGTGGCGGAGGAAAGTGGCAGTCTTCTAAAGATCACTTTGGAAGAGGGTGAATTCAAGATTGAAAAAGCAGAGCCAAGTGTCCCCGAGATTCAGATTATAAATGAGATCTTGGACATTCCAAGTCCGAAAAAACCTCAATCCCCTCAGGTGCACGACCGTGGCGGCGTGGAAGTTTTAGAGCGTCCGAAGGTGGCTGCAGAAGAGGGTAAACAGAT
>CAYFQX010000127.1:0-2839 GCA_964345405.1 uncultured Peptoniphilaceae bacterium | reverse complement strand
CAAGACGGGCCATGTCTCCATCAAGAGGCGGCATGACTTGATCCGCCATTTCAACAACGGTGGTTTCAATGCCCAGTTCCACTAGATTTTCCGCCATCTCTAAGCCGATAAAACCTGCACCAATGACGGTGGCCCTTGAAGGTTGATGTTCCTTGATATAGGCAGTGATGGCATCTACATCGGGGATGTTCCATAGGGTAAAGACATTGTCGCTGTCAATGCCCTCAGCCGGTGGCACAAAGGGATGGGAACCTGTAGAGATGAGGAGTTTATCGTAGTCCAGTTCGTAGTCCTCACCGGTCTTGTGATTGGTAATGAGAAGTTTTTTCTCCTCCGGTAGAATCTTTGTCACTTCATTTTGTACTCGTACATCCACATTGTACTTCATGCGGATATCTTCCGCCGTAGTGACAAGAAGTGCCTCGCGCTGCTCAATGACGCCACCCACATAGTATGGCAGACCGCAGTTTGCAAAGCTAACATACTTTCCTCGCTCAAGTAGGATAATCTCCGCCTTTTCATCCAGGCGTCGCAAACGCGCAATGGCCGTAGCACCGCCGGCGACCCCCCCAATTACAACAATTTTCATCTATAAATTCTCCTTTAAACACTGAATGATTCGCTGTACATCCTCTCGTGTACAGGAATAGTAGATACGATTTTCTTCTTTACGACTCTCCACCAGGTTCATGTCCTTCAATCTGCGAAGATGCTGAGACACCGCTGATTGAGACACTTCCATACAGGTTGTAATCTCTGTCACCGTCGTCTCCCCCTCCTCGATCAGCTTCTCCATAAGGCAGAGACGAACTGGGTTCGCCAACGCCTTCAAGAGTTCCGCCTGACGATAGATGCGATCCTTATGCGCTTGATCGATAACACTCATCCTCCTTCATCAGTATATTAGTATTTACTAACGTTCTTATATAATACTAGTTTTGGGGTGCTTTGTCAATGGGGTTTTGGAGAGGATGGGTGGTTTTATAAAGCTAGCATCTCACTGTCCTTAACGAATCTGCGTATCATACTGTCATCTCGAGCAAGCAATTTTTATTGCGCGTCGAGAGATCCCCTGCTTTTGAGTAAAAGGATGTGGAAGGCTTGGTCTTGTTTCGTGCAGGTCTTTGACTCCGAACAAAAAAGTCCCGGAATGTTCCGAGACTTTTCTTCCTATATCTTCCTATACATTCCCCAATACCACATGCTCGAGTTTTTCCTCTGCCATGTCCTGCATCTCGAGCATGAGTTCAATGGAGGTGGCAGGTTCATGATAGTGGTATCTTGGGAAGTAGCGACTTAAGTGCAGTGGGATGCCGGGATCAAGGTCTGCGATAAACTGTATCTCTCTCTTGAAATCCTCCAAATCATCTGAAATTCCCGGCACGACAAGGGTGGTGAGTTCCACATGACAGGTGGCTGCCGCTCTACGGATGGTTCTGAGTGTCGTATCTAAATCACCGCCCAGTTTCCTATAGTTCTCTTCAGAAAAGGACTTGAGATCGATGTTCCAGGCACCGGTAAGGGGAAGTAATACCTCAAGATAGGGCTCGTTGATCTGCCCATTGGTGACAAGAACGGTCTCCAGCTTGACCTCCTGGGCCAACTTGAAGGTATCTCGTACATATTCATAATTTACCGTGGGCTCATTGTAAGTAAAGGCAATGCCGATGTTGCCGCGGGATCTGAGATTGATTGCTTCCTGCACGAGTTCCTCCGGTGCAATATCGTAGGATTTGACATCGCTTATACCGGCGCGAGCCAGCGTGAAGTTCTGACAAAAGACACAGTTCATATTGCAGCCAAAGGTGCCGGCGGAGAGTATCCAGGTCCCGGGTCTGAAAAATGAAAGTGGCTTTTTCTCAATGGGATCGAGACTCAGTGCTATAATCTTGCCGTAGGTGAGGGAGTTAATCTTCCCGTTCTCGGCCATTCTCGCCTTGCAAAATCCCACTTGCCCCTCACTGAGACTGCATCTTCTTGGACAGAGATCACATTGAATTTTGCTAGCGGTACTCATGGCGGATCACCTTGAATCTTTCCATTGCATAGGCTTCGTCGGGATAGATGCCGGCCTTTTGCAGTGCAATAGCCACCTGTTGCTGAGGTGTATCGATGCCCTCTAAATTTGGCAAGAGTAGACCGCGCCTGTAACCTGAAGTGACGATGACGCCATACTCTTTCGTATCCAGCTGATCCATGGACTCAATGGGCTGCGGATCGCCAAGAATATCTACAGAGATCTCCAAATCCTCCAGTTCACTTGCAACTACCGGCGGGAAACGGGGATCTCCGGTCGATGCGGAGATGGCGTTTTGGATAATTTCATCGGCAATGGATGCTCTCGTCGGGGCAATAGTGCCGATGCAGCCGCGAAGTTGACCGAATTTGTGGAGGGTGACGAAGCAACCGGCGCGCTCATGGGTGAGTTCAGCAGGAAGATCCTGAGGTGTATCGAGCACCTCGCCGGTTCGAATGTAATCCTCTATGGTATCGCGAGCCAGCTCGATATAGGGATCTGGCTCCCCGCGTCTCTTTACTCTACTTTTTAAAAAATGCCGCGTTGGATCGTCCCCCTCTGCAGTAAAGGAGAGGACGGCATAGCCCACGCCAAAGGGACCTTCGTAGGAATATTCCTCTGCCCTGACACGGAGTCCATCTAAAAATCCCGCCATGATTTGGAAGGAACCGAGTCCACATTGAGCTGCTTCGTCTGCTTCCACTCGTGATATTTCCAAGAGTTCATCAAAGGCCGCGCGCTTTAAGATATCTACGATCTTCTTATCAAAGGCGGGGCCTGCCGCTCTGTAACCATAGGGTCCCCCTGCCTTGAGGACATGGG
>CAYFQX010000126.1:1827-2847 GCA_964345405.1 uncultured Peptoniphilaceae bacterium | reverse complement strand
TGAAGGCAGTGGAAGGGGGGACTTCGTATATCAATTGATTTGTTAAACCACAGTCAAAAGTCCAATAAATAAAACTTCAGGAGTTCTATCATGAAATAACTTTGGAAGGAATTTTACTCATCCCACCTTAGTATTCGATGAGCAAGTCAAAGCGCCGATCGATCGCAAAATTAAATTATTCCAACAAAAGAACTGAGGTTCTGCCTCGGTTCTTTTATTTTAGGAATTTCGATTGGATTCACTCACAAGAATATCAAGACTTTGTAAAAAGATAAAGATTATTATTGACAAATTTAAAAAAAGGATATTATTTGCATAAGTAAGTCATTTGATCACGGGAAGAAAAAGTTGGTAGGAAAACGTTATTAAAGCAATAAGGAGGAGTGAAATGAAAAAGGTAGCCATGCTTTTAGTCTCAATTTTATTCATCAGCGGTACATAAGTATTTGCAGCTAGCTTTAATCAAGAGCGGATACCGACTTTTATATCGATATTCTATGACGATGAGCTCAAAGAAGATATTTTTGGTGATATGACAGATGAAGAAATAGATCAATATCTAAATGACAAAATGATAAGCCTGCTTGCAGAAACCGATCATAAAAGAAGCGATCAAGAGCCGGTAGATGAAATTAAAACTATCTTTAACCCTGATATTGATTCTAAATTAGTGTACACTATGACTTACAAAGAGGATGAACAAAATAGTATTGACATGGTTCGCTATCAGAGAGATTTAAATGATGAGTTTAGGCCTTTGGGTTCAGATGAAGTCCCTAAAGCGCAAACGCTCTCCTACAGAATGGGTGCCAGAAACAATAACATTGGTGTAGTAGATGTCGGGTTTTTCAAGAGTACATTACGAGGATATATAAATACAAGGACAAATACCGCTTACATCCAAAATGTATCCACAAGTCCAAAAATGAGTGGTAATATTGGTTATAGTAGTTATTATATAAGTAATGGTGGGAAAAGAGCTGTCTGGACATTTAGAAATAATATAAGCTACGATGATGC
>CAYFQX010000126.1:0-1817 GCA_964345405.1 uncultured Peptoniphilaceae bacterium | reverse complement strand
CTTCTCTGCAGGGGGAAGAAACTTCTACAATTATTAGGAGTTGCTCTCGTGAAGCGTAAGAATCGGTGGTTTCTACTTGTTATTATCCTCGTACTTTTGGGTGGCTTTTTTCTAGTAAAGCAGACCAAATTGGAGCCGCCGAAATCAGTGTCCGTAGGCTATGATGAAGCGGAGCGAAAGGAACTCTTTGGTGATGCCACAGATGAAGAAATTGACTATGCCCTCGATGTCTTAACAAAGGACTATGCCAAGCGAGGCGAAGTGGAAGAAACACCTAAGATTACAGAGGAGGATATCTATCGCTTAAACTTAGAGGATATTGTAAATGTAGACAATCTATATAAACTACAATATGAGTTTCATCGAGAAAATGCTCCAAAACCAAAGGAATAAAATAAATATTAAAAGAGCCGAGAGATCTTCTCGGCTCTTGTCATTATAAGAATTTAGACTTGATGTTTTCCCAGTAGTTGTTTTCTCTAAAGACCAGCTTGTTGATGTGCTTATCGGCAATGCGCACATTGATTCTCTGAAGCTGTTGATAGGAATACTCCTTTCCGTCAACGACGAGTAAGTTGCTACTGGCATATCGCTTTTCCGGTACCAGTGAGATGACATGGTCTCCGGGCACGACAATGGAGGAGCGGACGGAGCGATAGAACTCATTTGAAATTCCCGCCAGTGGTGTCAAACTCAGACATTTAAGGGAGGGGTGGATGAGTGCGCCGCCGGCAGAGGAGTTGTAGCCGGAGGAGCCGGTGGGGCTAGATAGAATCATGCCGTCCCCACTGAATTTCTCAAGATGAGTGCGGTCAATAAAGACATTGAGATGGATGACTTTTGAGTGCTGCGCCTTGAGCACCACTTCGTTGACGGCGTGGACAAAGAAGCGTCGCTTTTTTGTGAAGATATCTGCGCCCACTAAGTAGAGTTTTTCAACGGTGTAGTTACCCTCCATATAGGCATCGACAAACTCGTCAATGTCCTCGGGGGAAATCTCCTGGTAGAATCCCAAATGGCCGGTGTTGATGCCCACAATGGGGATGCTTGAGAAGTTCATTAAATTGACGGCCTTGATAAAGGCGCCGTCACCACCGACGGTAATGGTGAGCTCGGCATCGTGGGATAGTTTTGTCACGGGAGTCAGTCCCACAGCGCTTAGTTTGTCCATCAATTGTTTTGCCGTCCGACGGCTGGGATAGTTAGAATTTGATATAATATTTATGATACGGGGGGACATAGTGCCTCCTTTCATTTCCAATTGTTACTATCATTATATATGAAAATGAACTTATCTTGTAGAGCAAAGGAGGGAAAAGTGGAAGATTCCGTTAAATTTATCGTGAGTCCCTATGAGGAGGGCATGGTCCTCCGCGAGTTTTTAAAGCTCAAGGGACTTTCGATGAAACTCATTCGCAGGTCGAGTTATCTGGGACATATTCGCGTCAACGGGCGCGCGCCAAGCTATCCACCTCTTGAGGCTGGAGATGAGGTAACGCTGATCTTTGAGAAGGAGAGCATTGAAATACCTCCTCATCCTCTTGCAATTGAGATCGTCTACGAGGACGAGGATCTTGTGGTCTTTAATAAGCCCAGTCATCTGGCGATTATGCCCTGCGATATGTATCCTCAGGGGACCTTTGCAAACCAAGTGGCGGATTACTTTTTGTCTCAAAAAATCCATCGAAAGATTCGCCTGGTGGGTAGGCTGGATCGTCACACGACGGGGCTGATGATGGTGGCCAAAAACCCCTATGCCCACACACAGCTCTGTGAAAATCAGACGAGGAAGAAGACCTACGAGGCCCTTGTCCATG
>CAYFQX010000125.1:2518-2866 GCA_964345405.1 uncultured Peptoniphilaceae bacterium | reverse complement strand
TCAGCTGGATAGAGCGTTTGGCTACGGACCAAAAGGTCAGGGGTTCGAATCCTCTGAGGTACGCCAAGAAGCACTAGATTCGTCTAGTGCTTTTTTGTTGTATAATTTTACAGACGTCATTTGAACATGTAATCAACTTTTGTAAATAAGTTGGCTATTCGTTCAATATAGGTAATATATTTAAGGCTGAATCTATTAGATATTTATTTAATCTTTATCTATAAAGTGCATTTTGATAATTTATTGAATGTTCTTCCTTTGATTGGGTATAATAAAATAACACTTAGTATCGATCTTAGTGAACTGATAAATTCCTCTGTCGATCTATGTATGTTCCTTCATGAAATA
>CAYFQX010000125.1:0-2508 GCA_964345405.1 uncultured Peptoniphilaceae bacterium | reverse complement strand
GCATCATTTTATTTTTAGTTAATGAACAGGATCGATTACTCTAAGTAAACTTGGCTTTTTAGCCAAGTTTTTTAATGTCTAAAACTTATGATTGAATGAATATATATGTAGATTATTGCACCTAGGATAGAGGAATGTGATGAGCGGATTTGAATTGGTAAAGGAGTTATTATGTCTGAAAAAACTTTTGCGCTGGATTTAATTGATTTTATAGAAAGTTCAAACTCAATGTATCATACCGTGTTGGAGAGCACGCGTCGACTCGATAAAGCTGGATTTAAGGAACTGAAAGTGGACACCAAGTGGGAATTAGAGCCATCCACCGGTTACTATGTGAATATTGAGGACTCAGCTGTCTTTGCCTTTAAGACAGGGAATTTGAATCTAATCGAAGATGGATTTAAAATCATTGGATCTCATACAGACAGTCCGGGATTTCGAATTAAACCTCAACCTCTAATGAATGATAGAGGACTTGTAAAGCTCAATACGGAAGTCTATGGTGGACCAATTTTTTCAACATGGATGGACCGTCCTCTATCGATGGCGGGACGAGTGATTCTAAATGACAAGGATGGATTACAATCTCGCATGATTGATATTGATAAGGATTTATTTATCATTCCAAATCTTGCCATTCATATGAATCGCGAGGTAAATAAGGGGTTTGAATTTAATCCTCAAAAACATCTCCTCCCACTCTTTGAGTCAGAGGATGAGTGGACTCATGAGGATTTTGTAAAACTTCTAGCTGATTCCCTGGAGGTAGAGCCTGAATCTATCTATGATTTTGATCTCTATCTCTATGATCGCAGTCCCGGCAGTTTGATTGGATTGAATGAGGAGTGGATTCATGTGGGCAAGTTGGATAACTTGGCGATGGTTCATGCCTCTTTGGAAGCTCTTATTGAAAGCGTAGGCGATCAGGGAATTCACTGTGTCTTTTTAGCAAATCACGAGGAAATAGGTTCTCGTTCCATGGTAGGTGCGGACAGTGATTTACTACCAAGCTTATTAAAGCGTATCGCACATGTGTTAACATTAGATTATGAAGAGTTTTTGATTGCATTAGATCATAGTTTTATGATTAGTGCCGATATGGCTCACGCCTATCATCCAAACTTCTCAGATGTCGCTGACCCTACCCACAAGCCACAGATGAACAAGGGACCAGTGATTAAAGTGGCAGCCAATCGTTCCTATACAAGCGATGGCTATAGCAGTGCTTATTTTAAAAGATTATGCGATGCAGCAAGTGTAAATTACCAAGTCTTTACAAATGCGTCGGATCGTCCCGGTGGATCCACCATTGGACCTCTTAGTGAGGGAAGAATTTCCATCCGCGGAGTGGATGTAGGAAATCCTATTTGGGGCATGCATTCTGTTGCTGAAACCGGCGGCGTGAACGATCACCATGAGATGTTTAAAGTATTTAAGACATTTTTTAACTTCTAGGAGATGATTTGATGCAAATCTTTGGAACTAAGAAGAGTAAGGATACGCGTAAGGCGGAGCGATTTTTTAAGGAGCGCAATATTAAGTATCACTTTGTGGACTTAAAGGAGCGTGGTCTCAGTCCTCGTGAATTTGACTCAGTTAAACAAGCGGCAGGTGGCCTTGAAAATATGATTGACTGGGATCACAGGGATAAGGACGGCTTAGCTCATTTGAAGTATCTGGTCGATCATCAAAAGGAAGTGTATTTGCTGGATCATCCGGAACTGTTGAAGATGCCCATTGTAAGAGATAAAAATATTGCGATTATTGGCCATGATGAAATTAAATGGAAGGAACTTATAAATAAATAGGAGGATGTATGAAGAAAAAGAGTATTTTAGCATTGTTGATATTAGCCATGGTGCTTGTGGCCTGCGGACCGAAAAATCAAGAGGCAGGCAATGCCAGTGATCAGGAAACAGTAGTGTCTGAAACTAAGGCAGATATTATTACTGCATCCTATCCGGTCTATGATTTTACAAAGAAGATTGTCGGAGATAAACTTGTCGTTGAAAATATGATTCCAAGTAACGAGGAACCTCATCACTGGGAACCGAGTCCAAAGGATTTAAGTGCACTGGAATCTGCACAATTATTTATTTATAATGGGGCAGGTTATCAGATGTGGATTGATAAAGTGCTGGATAGTATAGAAAATAAAGAGCTTGTTTCTGTTGATACCACCGCCAATGTTGAACTTCTTAAGGCAACTGATGATCACCATGAGCACGAAGATGAGCACGACCATGAAGATGAGCATGAACATGGCGAGTTTGATCCGCACACTTGGACATCACCAATGCGAGCCAAGGGACAAGTGGAGGCAATTTACAATGCAGTGGTTGCCCTTGATCCGGACAATATGGATTACTATACGGAAAATTACGATGCACTGATTGATGATTTAGAAGCTTTAGATCGAGAGTTTAAAGATGGTCTAGCTGATGTGAAAAATAAACATCTTGTCATTTCTCACGAATCCTTTGGCTATCTAGCCAATGACTATGGTTT
>CAYFQX010000124.1:0-2974 GCA_964345405.1 uncultured Peptoniphilaceae bacterium | reverse complement strand
GTACCATTGGATTGGCACCTGCAGCAAGGTTTTTCACACCTTCGCGGACAATGGCTTGAGCTAGGATAGTAGCAGTAGTTGTACCGTCCCCTGCCACGTCATTTGTCTTAGTGGCAACTTCCTTAAGAAGTTGAGCACCCATGTTTTCATAGCCGTCTTCACATTCGATTTCACGAGCTATGGTTACGCCGTCGTTGGTAATAAGAGGTGCGCCGTATTCACGATCTAAGACAACATTACGTCCCTTAGGACCCACTGTCACCTTGACGGTGTTTGCAAGAGTGTCAATTCCCTTCACAAGTTTATTACGAGCATCTGAATTAAATTTGATTTCCTTTGCCATCTGTATCTACCTCCAATTAACCAATAATTGCAAGTAAGTCATCATACTTAATGACAATGACTTCTTCCTTATCTATTTCAACTTCGGTACCGGCGTATTTGCTGTAAATAACGTGGTCCCCTACTTTAAGTTCAAAATGAATCTCTTCGTTATTTTCAAGTTCAGGACTAATCGCCACAACTTCTGCCAGATTGGATTCCTCCTGAGCAGTATCCGGAAGTACAATACCGCTGGCAGTGACGTTTTCCTTTTCAATCTTCTTTATTACGACTCTTTCTCCTAATGGTTTAATGTTCATTTAGTTGAACCTCCTAACTCATTTTATATTTTGTTAGCACTCGTACCCTTTGAGTGCTAAACTCATTGTCTATATCATACACCGAATCAGGGAATTTGTAAAGGGCTTTTAGTGAAATTCCCTGTCTCTCTGACCGGGAGACATGTAGACTTCTTTCATGAATTAATTTTTAGTTGAAAGCTGTGACCCCTATAACTTGGCCCTTGAGGATGTGTTCAAGACATTGAAATAATACCCAATGATGGAAAATCTCCACAGATTGGAGTAAATTTTACATAGTTTAATAAATAATCTCCCTCTAGTAAATGTAGAGGGGCAAAACTTGAGTGATCTTATTTGTAGCAACTGGATGAATTTCTCATCTCAACTGAGTGGAGTGACGCCCGTGGAGAGATCCCTGTGTTGAAAAGATCACGGACGATAAATTTCCCCTCCACACCCGCTTCATTACACCCATCTTACAAATTTTACATTTCCCATATTAAATCTAGCCCCTCTTTTGGGTAATTATTTAATAATCTATCCACTATAGAGTAAGGAGGTTATTATGTTTACAATTGTTATTGTGGCAATCTTAGTGGTTCTTGCCCTGTTTGTCATTTCAAATTACAACTCTCTTGTAAAACTTAGAGAGATGGTTGAAAATGCCATGTCAAATATTGCAGCTCAAGTTGAGTCCCGATGGGACGCGCTGAGTAATCTCATCGATGCTGCGAAAAAATACTCTGAGCATGAGGCCCAGGTCTTAAGTGAGATTACCGCCAGTCGTACCGGCATCGATCGCGATGCCACTGCCCAAGATGTGGAGCGAGATGACAATGTCTTTTCCAAGGCCCTTGGTCGAATTGTCGCCGTTGCAGAGGCCTATCCAGATTTAAAGGCATCGGAGGTCTATAAGACCACCATGAACTCGGTCAACACCTATGAGGAAAATGTCCGGATGTCTCGAATGATCTATAATGATACTGTGACAAAGTTAAATACAAAGATTCAAACTTTCCCATCCAATATCGTGGCATCCATCTTTGGATTTAGTAAAGGGGAATATTTTAAAAACAGCGAAACAAAGACTGACATGCCCTCATGGTAGGAGGTGTCTATGAAAAAATTTACAACTGCTCTGCTTGTCGCCTTGCTGATGCTCTTCATTCCAAGTGCCAGTGTCTTTTCAAGTGTGGATATGCACAGCATCGATTTGGAGGTCCGACTTCAAGGTGACGGATCGGCTCTGGTACGGGAAACTCGGTCCTTTTACACCGATGAGGGCACGGAAAACTTTATCTCCATGGGAAACATGGGTGAGACGGAGCTTGTCGATGTCAAAGTCTATGATGAAGCGGGCCGGGAACTTCAGCGCGTGGAGCCCTGGAATATCGATGCAAGTAGAGAGGAAAAGGTCGGCAAGTACGGCGTCATCGATAAGGGTGACGGCTACGAAATCTGTTACGGCTTTGGCGACTATGGCGAGCATACCTTTATCACTGAATATAAGTTAACCAACTTTGTGTTTAATCTTGAAGATGACTATCAGGCTTTTTACTGGAAGTTTTTAAACGACGGTATGAATCCTACGGGATCTTCCAGTGTCCGAGTCTACAATGATATTGGACTGGTCTATGAATATCCGTCGACGTGATTTTGTGTCTTTGGCTACGACGGTCAGACACGGATTGAGAGTAACGAGCTCTATGCCTATACGGAAAGCCCCATGAGTTCAAATAACTATATGGTGCTCCTATCCATCTTCGAAGGCAAGCCCTTTGCCACTGCAAATAATCAGGGATGGACCAGTGAGGAACTCATTGATCAGGCCATGGAAGGCGCCACACCAAGTGATGGCGGCGGTGGCCAAAGTGAAAATACAGTCATCAGCGGAAGCAGCCCCGAGGGTTTTATCGAGACGATTAAGAGCATTCCGGATAAGCGCCTGATGGTTGCATTTTTCCTAGCCCCACTTCTTCTCGCCCTGGGTCCTTTGCTTTTGGTTGGTCTCATCTTCAAATCCATTCGAAAGAGACGAAAGACCATGGTCAAAATCGTCCAGAGTCTTGTCCGCCTATATCTTAAAGTGGATCTTTGAAGGTCGACTAAAGGACAGAAAAGAGGAAGCGGGACTGATCTTTAAAAAGGACAGCTTGAGCCTTGTAATTCAGGACAAGGGCGAGCTTCACAATGAAGTTGAAGAAAAACTCTGGACGATGATCGTCGATGCCGGAGGCAGTGACAATATCCTCTCTGAAAAGGAATTTACAAAATATATTCAAAAAAACTACGCCGAGTATGACGAGACGGAGAACGCCTAGATCACGTACTCCAACACCCATCTCAAAGAA
>CAYFQX010000123.1:2728-3096 GCA_964345405.1 uncultured Peptoniphilaceae bacterium | reverse complement strand
GCCGTCCTCGGCGAGGCCCACCGGCTGATCGCCGGGTTCGAACAGAACGGCGGCGCCTCCCTGCTCGCCGGATCCACCGTCCTGCCCGGCGCCTTCCAGCGACGCCTCGACGTGTACGCTCGCGGGCTCGCCACCGCCCTTGATGGAGGCGACGAGACAGCCCTGCTGCGCGGCCTTGACGCGCTGCGGGCACACGTCGAGTCCGAACGCTCCCGGCCCGATGACCTCGAGACCGCCACCGCGCTGGTCCGGCTGCACCGGTGGAACCGGACCGAGGCGGTCGCCGCCGCGGACCGGCTGCGGGCCGCCGGCCACGGCGAGCAGGCGTTGCAGCAGCGTGGTCTTGCCCGAGCCCAGGAAGCCCGTGA
>CAYFQX010000123.1:0-2718 GCA_964345405.1 uncultured Peptoniphilaceae bacterium | reverse complement strand
GTCCGCCGGCCACATCGAGGCGATGCGCGCCTACGTCGACGAGCTGAGCTGGGTTGACCGGGCCGTCAACTCCGCCTGGCGGGGCTTCACCGCCGACCCCAAGCCCCCGACCGGGCAGGCCGCGGCGGACCCGGACGCCCTCGGTCGCCGCGTCCTCGACCGGACCCTCGCCGTTCGGCGCGAGATCGACCGCAGCTTCGCCGCGCTCGTCGGGGCCAGGCTTGCCGATCGCGCCACCGCTGGTGGCGCGCTGCTCATCGAGGACGTCCTGGCAACTGTGGTGGCTCCGCTTCGTGAGGCCGGGCCGGTCGAGTCCGGCACGCGGGGACAGCGAACCCTCCTCGTGCTGGTGATCGACGGACTGTCTGTGCCTGCCGCGCACGCCCTGCTCGAGGATGTGGCCGCTCGCCACTCCACCGTGTGGCAGCGGCTCGACCTGGCCTCCCGCGGGCTTGACGTGGCCGCTTCCATGCTGCCGTCAGTGACCACCGCATCGAGGACCTCGCTGCTCCGCGGAGAGCTTGTGCTGGGCGGGCAACAGGAGGAGAGGTCCGGGTTCGCCGCCAGGTTCCCCGGCGGCACGCTGTTCCACAAGGCAGACCTCGACGCCGGCCTCACCGACACCGTCCGCAGCGCCATTTACGACACCACACACGTCCCCGTGGTAGGGGCGGTGCTCAACACCGTCGACGACGCGCTGGACCGGTCCGACCCCATCGCCACCACCTGGACCACCTCGCGCATCACCCACCTGGACAAGTTGCTCGACTACGCGCGAGCGGTGGGGCGGGACGTGGTCCTGCTCTCCGACCACGGGCACGTGGTCGAGCGCAGCCTGGTGGGCAAGGCACCTGCCGACGGTGCGGTGAGCGCGCGCTGGCGGCCCGCCGCCGGGGCCCCCGCCGGGGAGAGCGAGCGGTTCGTCTCCGGCGACCGGGTCCTCGCGCCCGGCGCCGACGGCACACCCCGGAACGAGGCGGTCCTGGCCGTGGACGAGGACCTGCGCTACACCGGCAAGAAGGCCGGCTACCACGGCGGCGCCTCGCCCGCCGAGGTCTGCGCCCCCGTCGCCGTCCTGGTCCAGAGCCTCGACGGACTCGACGAGCACTCGACGTTCCCCGCCGGCCCGCCCGTCCTGGACCCGTGGCCGGGCTGGTGGCCCATCGAGACGGCTGGCTCCGCGGCTCCTGCGGGCGAGGCAGCGTCCCCGGTGACCGCGACCGGGACGGCCGACGCCCAGCCCACGGCTGGACGGCTCGCCGCCCCGAGCGGTGCCGGGCGGAAGGCCGCGCGGGACACCGAGCAGGTCTCGCTGTTCGACGCGTTCGACGGCGACGAACCCACCGCAGCTCCCGCTCGCGCCACACATGCCAAGCCCGTCGACAAGTTCGCCGATCTCGGCCGCACCCCGTACTTCAGGGAGCGGGTCAGAGCCCAGCAGCTCAAGCCCACCCCGGCAGAGTTGGCGGACGTTCTACGGGCTATTGCCGCCAACAACGGCCGCATGCCCATCGCCGTGCTCGGGAACACGCTCGGGCTCAACGCCCTTCAGATCAGCGGCACCGTCGCGAGGATCCAGAAGGTAGTCAACGTGGACGGCATGCCGGTCCTCGAGCGCGAGGACAACGACGTGGTGCTGGCACCCCAGATCCTCTTCGAGCAGTTCGGACTGTAGATGACCCTTTCCCCCGCCCGCCGCACCGCGATCATCGATGCCCTGCGCCGCGGCACCGTCCCGGCCGAAGGGCTCGACCAGCTTGCCGTGGGTCTGGACCGGCTGGCGCCGGTGCTGGGCGAGGAACTGGATAAGGTCGCCGGCGGCGCCGCCGTGTTCAAGGCAGTCCGAGGCGAGTACGGCTCTGGCAAGACCTTTTTTGCCCGCTGGCTCCAGCAGCAGGCGCTCGACCGCGGGTTCGCCGTGACCGAGGTCCAGATCTCCGAACTGGAGACTCCCCTGCACCGGCTCGAGACCGTCTACCGGCGCGCGTGTGAGGAGCTGCGTACCTCCGCGGTGTCACGGCAGGCGTTCCGGGCGGTCCTGGACGACTGGCTGCTGGGCGTGGAGGACGACGCCGCCGCCGCCGGGTCCGACGGCGCCACGCTGTTGGAGGAGCGACTGCGCCCCGTGGCCGAGGCCGCGCCCGTCTTCCCGCTCGCACTCCGGGGATACCGGGAGGCATTACTCAGTGGCGACGCCGACACCGCCGATGGATTGGCAGCCTGGCTCGGTGGGCAACGCAACGTGGCGGCGTCGGCCAAACGCGCCGCAGGGGTCAAGGGCGAGCTGGACCACTTCCTCGCGATGGGCTTCTTCCAGGGCCTGCTCCAGGTGCTCGCCGGCTCCGGCCACCGCGGGCTCCTGCTAGTGCTGGACGAGGTCGAGACACTCCAGCGCATGCGTGGCGACGTCCGAGAGAAGGCCCTTAACGCACTGCGGCAGTGGATCGACGAGCTGGACTCCGGCCGCTACCCCGGGATGTACCTGCTCATCACCGGGACCAGCGCCTTCTTCGAGGGGCAGCAAGGTGTCAAGCGTCTGCCGCCGCTCGACCAGCGGATCGGCGTGAAGTTCGACGCCGACCCGCGCTTCGACAACCCCCGGCAACCGCAGATCCGGCTCCACCCCTTCGACTTCGACCGACTTGTCGAGGTGGGATCGCGCGTGCGTGACCTCTACGCGGTCGGCCTCGACCCCGCCGTCGCGCAGCGGGTCACCAC
>CAYFQX010000122.1:0-3133 GCA_964345405.1 uncultured Peptoniphilaceae bacterium | reverse complement strand
ATATGGATCCCTATGATAATTTCATTCATAGTTTCTACCCCTTCGATGGACCCAATCTCTACTTCACGCGAGAGGAGCACGAGATGGATCAGCTCTGGGCCTATCATGTAGAAGAGGGCACGACTCAAAAAATCGTCGAGCGACCTGACTATTACTACGGCCTTCAGGGAAGCGTCTTTAACGATGCGATTTTTATAGAGCACGGCATCTACACTACGCGTTATGGCATCCGGCTCTTTGATCGCAGGGACAATGAGATTTTAAATACCATCGTTGGCAAAGATCGCTACGGCAATGTTAGCACAACGAGAATCTTTGACGATCGATACGTTCTTGCCGATCGCCCGCTCCTTTATTTAGATGAGGACATGGCCTTGAGAAACAGCTTTTCTCTTCTCGATCTCAAGGAAGAAAAGACCTATAAGATCGCCTTAATTTTAGAGGAGAGCGACACTGCAAGACTGCTTGGCATTGACAGAGATGTGTTGTATATCGAGAAAATGAATAGCGACGGCAAAGTAGAGCTAAAGACCATTGAAGTTTCAAAAATTTTAGAACAAAAAGAAAAGTAGAGGGAGAACCTCTACTTTTTTAATGTCTGTCGTCACCATTTGCATGGATGAAGTTAAATTTGGGATGCAATCCAAGTCAGCGCCTCGCCAAGTGCATCCTCCGTTTCCACATCCGGTGGAATGGGATCTTCCATATATTCCTGTCCCGTACGGTCCACATCTGCCGCTACTGTAATTAACATGATGGTCCCGTCATAGAGATTCATCGACATGTTGGCAGAGGCATAACCTGCCCATGGTATGCCGAAAAATCTTGTATTTTCAAGTCCCTTAAAGGCAAGTAGGGTCGCTTCGGCTGATGAGGCCGTTTGATCATCTTGAAGAATCGCCACGGGCTTTTGAATCTTCCCAATATTTTCCACCTGCACAGGCGTCCCGCCACCGGCGTTTTTTCCAGCTTCCAAGGTCACCGGTGCATCGCCTGCTCTACTGCGAAAGAACATCACTTCCCCATCGGGAATCAGCGGAGAAAGCCCTGCAATCATCGGCCCCATATCCCCGCCGGTGTTGTCTCGAAGATCCACGACATAACCGGTCACCTCAGGATGTTCCTTAATCCCCTGAATCAGTGTATCGGCATAGGCCTGCGCCTTCCCTTCATCGCCTATAAAGGACGGAAGTTTCAACACGAGCACCTCACCACTTGCTGTACTCTCTGCAGAGATCTCCACCGGTGTTTGCTCCGCTTCAATCTCCTCCTGCAGTCCTGCGCTCCAGAGGTTGGAGTGCTTACCGCCGGCTACTTTAAGCGCCTTCAAAAGAATGGCGTGGGTCTCATCATAGTCCTTTGCTTCCTTCAATTCACTTAAACTACTTTCCTTTATCTCTTCCCACTTCTCTCCGCGTGCATAGTAGCCTGTATTCTCCATCAGCGTCAAGGCATCCTTGCCATACTTTCACCTCTTCATCCTAAATTAAAACTTATCCTTTTGTTTTCTGTAGTTGATAAAGGTCTCTAGATCCTCCGCTAATAGGAAGGGATTGATCTTCCCTTCCGCGCCAATGGTACTTGGCATGGTGAACTCGCCCCTCTCCCGCAAAGATTTCGCACGAGTCAAGGCCTCTTGAATCTCTAAATTTTCAGGAAATAGATGCGCTGCAAAGAGTAGATTCCCCACGGTGTACTCGTGGGCCGGATAGACTTTCAAGTTCTCAGGAAGTTCCTTAAACTTTTGAAGATCCTTAAATTGCAACGCATAATCCCCTGTAAAAGTTCGGCCGCACCCGCCGATAAATAATGCGTCCCCTGTAAATAAATTTCCATCCACTTCATAGCTTACATGAGTTGGCGTGTGACCGCGAGTATCAAGTACAGAGATGCTCTCACCCAACTCGCAAATCTCATCGCCTTCAGATACCACTTGCGTCACTTTGTTTTTCAGTTCCTCAGGACCATAGATGCGGACCTCGGGATAGGCATCCATAAGTGCACTCACTCCACCAATGTGGTCCTCGTGAAAATGCGTCAGCAAAATCGCCACAAGTTCCAGCCCCCTGGTCCTTAAATCTTCAATTAAATTTTCAGACTCCCCGGGATCAATGGCCACTGCCGCATCTCCCTTGCTGAGCACCCAAATTAAATTATCGTCAAAGGCCGGTACACCATGTATCTTCATCTCTTAACTCCTTTACCTATTCTTTACCTGATATTTTCGTAGATTCGCTTATAAAATATCACCATCAGCCCGATGATTCCAAAAACTAAAATTATAAACAAGATGCATCCTAGGGCACCGGTCTTCATCCGGTAGAAACTGAGACCAAAGGTCACAAGACCGGCTATAAACTACAGCCCGGCATTGACACGATTATAGCTTACAACATCAGTGATCTCCTCTCATCTAATTACATCGCCGGCCCAAAATTTGCCGGCTCCCTCTTCTTATAAACATAGAGGCCAAAGATGTAAAAGGGCAACGGATCATTAGCGACATAAAAAAGCCATACATCCCTTCCCTGTAAAATGGACCTATGGTTCATTCATACCCAAAACCGCATAAAATACCAATTTGAACCAAAGTCAAATTGAAAGAGCTCACCTCTTCACCCTATAAGTGTCAAAGCCCGTGAAATTTTACCTATCAGAATCTCAAATATATTTTAAAAATCCATAGGTAAAAAATGCCCCCTTTTGTCACTTATAGTATAGAAGGCTTTTAGTAAAAAAAGACCCGAGGTAAATCCCCGGGTCAACCCCGCTTACGCGGGAAACACGAGGTATATACCATTCAAGCCGAGTTTAGGCAGGGATCACCCCCGCTTACGCGGGAAACACTTAGCAGGATTTCCTTCTTCTTGCATTGCAAAGGGATCACCCCCGCTTACGCGGGAAACACCTTAAGCATGAGTTTATATTGATTTAACGTTAGGGATCACCCCCGCTTACGCGGGAAACACGGGTCGCCCTTAATATATTTTCTCTCCCTTGTAGGATCACCCCCGCTTACGCGGGAAACACTACGCTGTTGAAAATTCCAGACCAAAGGTTCAAGGATCACCCCCGCTTACGCGGGAAACACAGAAAAGACTTTAAGAAAATTTTAAAATAACCAGGATCACCC
>CAYFQX010000121.1:0-3165 GCA_964345405.1 uncultured Peptoniphilaceae bacterium | reverse complement strand
CAATGGGCATGGCGGAGATGCCATATTTTCTAAATTTATTGGCAATGGATTCCTGATCCTCATAGGTCGTGCCATAGATGGCGGAGCGATCCATAATGGATGCAATGGTCTGTGAGGAGTCCCTTGCAAAGATGAGACGACGCACGGGCACGACACCGACAAAGCCACGATGATCGTTAACAACGTAGATATAGTCATAAGCCTCGTCATCAATCGGGTTGCTACGCAGCTTCTCAATGGTTTCCTTCACCGTCATATCTTCGCGAACTTTGAGAAAGTCTACCCCCATGATGCTACCGGCACTATCCTCAGGATACTGAAGTAGCTTGTTGATGATGTCGCGCTTTCCTGGCGCCACCATGTTTAAGAGTTTAGTGACCATTCCAGCAGGAAGTTCCTCTAAGATATCGACTAGATCGTCTGACATCATCTTTTGAATGAGTTCTTGATTCTCCGCATGAGTAAAGTCCTCGATCAGTTGATAGCGCTCATCCTTAGTTAGGTAGCTAAAGACATTGACCCCCGTCTGCTTTGGTAGAAGTCGGAAAATCACGGCACGGTCGTCTTCGTTTAATTCTCCCAAGTATTCTGCAATTTCAACATCTTCCATGTGTGAAATCTGTTGAAGATGCTCTTTAATATCTTGGCGTGTTGGTTGAGTCATATACATCTCCTCCTTCAATTTCCAATAAGCAAATGGCCAACAAGTTGCAACTTCTCTTTGAAATTTTGCAACAAAAAGTAAAACCTCTCCGCACAAACTCAGCGAAAAGGTTTATCAATCAAATAACCAATTCATCGTTGAGTTTTAGCACTATGCAACGTAAAAGCCTAGCTTTAGCTACCTTAAGAAAGCCTTAAGTCGAACAATTCCTGTTATACCCATTGGGGTCTCTCGACATTCCTGGGCAGTAGCCTGTGTTTGCATAGGAGCCTCACCTAACAAATCTAATATTCATAAATCAATTTTGATTGTAACACTCTACTATTTTCATGTCAAGTACGCCTCGCTAAAGAACCGACTTTAATAGAGTTTACTTAAAGAGCGGCAGTGGCTCTAAAAAGATGATGTCGCGACGATCTTTGGCCTCTCCCTCAGCAAGAATGGCCGCCTTTGCGACAATCTCTCCACCCACCTTTTCAACTAAAGTCTCAAGTGCCTTTAGGCTGGCGCCGGTGGAGATGACATCGTCCACAATGGCAATGCGCTTTCCTTCCACACGTTTGCGATCCTCCTCATCCATAAAGAGAACTTGCTTACCGCTGGTGGTAATGGATTCCAGTTCGATCTTTACGGGAGCATCCATATAGGCCTTTTGAGATTTACGTGCCACCACATAGCGTGCTTGACCTCGAAGTCTTGCCATTTCATGAACTAGGGGAATTCCCTTGGCTTCTGCCGTTACCAGAATGTCAAACTCCGGCATCTTTTCATCCAGGGCAATGGCTGCTGCCGTTGTCATCTCCTGATCTCACAGTAGGACAAAGGATGCAATGCTCAGTTCTTCACTTAATCGAAGGATGGGCAGTTGACGCACAAGTCCTGCCACATGAAGTTCATAAAAATTCATATTACGCTCCTAAACCAAGTTTTAAAATAATTCCCACCACAAGACCGTAGAATGGATCGGTGACGGCGGTAATGGCCATGGATGCACCGGCAACGGTAAGGGCGGCACCTTCAGCACCGGCAAAGGCAAGTACGGCGTTAGTAGGAATGGTAACTAAAGATCCAAGGACAAGTAAGAAACCGTAGATGGATTCTCCAGGGACGACACGACCAAGTTTTGGAAGTAGGCCTGCAAATAAAATTGCCGCCATCATGGCCATTCCCCGCTTCAAATGGATGCGGGGCTGCACCGGTTGCAGAGATAATGGATTCTACCGGGGGACCACCAAAGAGTGCACTGACAGAGTCAGCAAGATCTGAGTAGATAGTCAAGTGGTCAATATTTACTGAAATATCCCCAAGAGATGCAGTGATATTACCAAAGGCAATATTTGCACCTATAGTCAGACATCCCAATGCCAATGCGCCGCACAGGACGTGGCGATTAAATGCCGGCTTTTTAAGTTCCAGCTTGCGCTTCTCGTCTTGGACATGAGTGCCTATTTCCTTGCCTACGGCATTGGCATAGATACTGGTTAGGATAACGGACACTGTGACAGTCATGACAAGATTGTAATGACTGATAAAATAAGTGGCCACTGCAGTGATACAGGAGACAGCAGTGACATCAAAGCTGTCGCGAAAACCCTGAACGGCAATGCGAGTAAGTATGATACCGACGCCGGCCATCATTCCGTAGATGACTTGATCCCCTGCCAAATCGACAATCTTTGTCAGTAGACCGGTCATCCCGAGGATGGTCATGATAATCCCGGCAAAGAATACCATAGAGAGACGCTCACGGATATTTCGTCCCATCGTTCCCACAAGGGCGATCGTCTCAGCCTGCATGGAGATGGGAACGGCACTACCCAAGATGAGACAGGCCACAACCCCCACCAGGTAACCCAGGGCCGTTGGAAAGGCTAGGAATCCAAAGGTAAGTGCAAGTATTGCCTGTGGAATTCCGTTGATGACGACACTAAGAGCTGCAATTATGTCTTGTACGTTCATATAATCCTACTTATATACAATAATGACGAATTAATAATATCATAACTGCCGTTGAATTTGAGCATGATTCAAAAGTTTTTAGAATCTAATAACTAGATCTTGTTCCAAGTCTAAAGGAGGGTTATAATGAAGAGCGAAAGGATGTGACTTCATTGTCTAAAAAACCCATTGTCTTCTTCGATTCAGGACTTGGCGGCGTGTCCGCACTAAAGGAAGCGGTCCAACTCCTCCCCGGGGAAGATTTCCTATTTTTTGGCGATACTCGCAATGTACCCTATGGCACAAAATCTGTAGAGGAAATTAAAAAACTCGTCTTCGATGCCATGGATCAAGTGATGAAATATGAACCAAAGGCTGTGATCCTGGCCTGTAATACGGCAACTTCTGCCGCTGCAAAGGATTTAAGAGACCACTATACTACGCCAATTCTCGGGATGGAACCTGCCATTAAGCCGGCGCTGGTAGGTGAAGAGAGTGGAGATAAAAAGGTGCTGATGATCTCCACAGAACTTACGGCAAAGGCTGAAAAACTTGCCAATCTT
>CAYFQX010000120.1:0-3215 GCA_964345405.1 uncultured Peptoniphilaceae bacterium | reverse complement strand
GAATGATGTCTGTGAGATATAATTCCCCCTGGGCATTGTCCGTATCCAGTCTCTTAAGATACTTTTTTAAGACATTTCCCTTAAATGCAAAAATCCCCGTATTTACCTCATCCACGGCCTTTTCCTTTACATTGGCGTCTTTTTCCTCGACGATTTTTTTAATAAAGGAGTCATCTCCGCGAATGATTCGGCCATAACCTGTGGGATTGGATACAATGGCCGTCATAATACATGCTTCCTGATTGTTTTTCTCAGCAAAATTAATAAAATTGCCTAAAGTTTCTTCCTTAAATAGAGGGGTATCTCCGGTAAGTACAATGACTAGATCATCATCACCAAACTCATCCATTGCTTGTTGAACTGCAAACCCTGTGCCATAGGGAACGCCCTCACCCATGGGTTGCTCAATAAATTCCAGATCCTCATGGCTGAGTTTCTCCTTGATCATTTCAGACTTATGTCCAATAATGGCTATGTTTTTGTCGATATGATTGGACTTACATATATCCACTACATAGGACAAAATCGGTTTGCCCGCAATGGAATGGACGACTTTTGGCATGGATGAGTTCATACGCGTGCCCTCACCTGCAGCCAAGATAATTGATACCTTCAAAACTTCCACCTCTTCTTTATTTTCTATGATTAATTATACCTAAGAGCCCATGTTAGAACAAGAGCACAACAAAAATTTAACAAAAGATTGTTATAAATGCCCTATTCACTAAAATAATAAGAGGCACAGAACTTCGTGCCTCTCAATTATAGTATATCTTTTACAAACTGACCAGTGTAGGAGCCCTCGACCTTGGCAACTTCCTCAGGTCTACCTGTGGCCACAATGGTTCCACCACCATCGCCGCCATCAGGTCCCAAGTCAATGATGTGATCTGCTACTTTAATCACATCTAAATTGTGCTCAATGACAATCACTGTGTTTCCGGTGTCGGTCAGTTGATTGAGGACGTGAATCAACTTGTGAATGTCCGCTGAGTGTAGACCCGTTGTTGGCTCATCGAGAATATAGACCGTTTCACCGGTGGCCCTTTTGGATAGTTCTGAAGCAAGCTTGATACGCTGAGCTTCTCCGCCGGATAGTTCCGTGGAGGGCTGGCCCAGTTTAATGTAGCCAAGTCCGACTTCCCTTAGCGTTTTAATTCTCCTTAAGATAAGGGGTTGATTTTCAAAAAATTCATAGGCTTCATCCACTGTCATATCGAGGACCTCTGAAATATTTTTCCCCTTGAACTCAACTTGCAGGGTCTCGCGATTGTATCTTTTTCCGTGACAAACTTCACACGGAACATAGACATCCGGCAAAAAGTGCATCTCCACCTTTTTAATTCCGTCCCCCTTACATGCCTCGCAGCGACCGCCCTTGACATTGAAGGAGAATCGACCCTTTTTGTAGCCTCTGAGTTTGGCCTCATTGGTTGCGGCAAAGATGTCGCGAATGTAGTCAAAAGTTCCGGTGTAAGTAGCCGGGTTCGATCTTGGCGTACGTCCAATGGGACTTTGATCGATATTTACCACTTTATCTACAAACTCCAGTCCCTCGATGCTCTTGTGCTTGCCGGGTCTTGTCTTGGAGCGATTGAGTTCACTGGCAAGTCCTTTGAGTAAGATTTGATTGACAAGGGAACTCTTACCCGATCCTGAAACTCCCGTAACGGCGACAAATTGCCCCAGTGGAAATTCAACATCGATGTTTTTTAAATTATTTTCCTGAGCACCCCGGATGACAATGGATTTTCCCGTATAGGGTCGCCGCTGTTTGGGCACTTCAATTTTCTTGCGACCGGAGAGATAGGCCCCGGTCAGTGAGTGTGGCGAATCTTTTATATCTTCCACCGTACCCTCGGCGACGATTTCGCCCCCATGTCTACCTGCCCCCGGACCAATGTCGATGATATAGTCCGCGCGCTCCATTGTCTCCTCATCGTGCTCTACAATAATCAGGGTGTTGCCAATATCTGTCAAGTGACGCAGAGTATTTAGCAGCATGGCGTTGTCCTTTTGATGAAGTCCAATGGACGGTTCATCCAGGACATAGGTGACGCCCACCAGCGCAGATCCGATTTGAGTTGCCAGGCGGATTCGCTGAGCCTCACCGCCGGAAAGTGTCCCGGACATACGCTCTAAAGTTAAGTAGGACAGTCCCACATTGTCTAAAAAGTGAAGTCTCTCGATGATTTCCTTTAAAATCTGTGCACCGATGATTTTTTCCGTCTCAGTGAGTTCCAACCCTTCAAAAAATGCAATGGATTTTGTAATGGAAAGTTGTGTCGCCTCGTAGATATTGAGGCCATTGATTTTAAATGCCAATGACTCCTTCTTAAGTCGTGCACCGTGACAGGTGCTACATGGAATGTCCGACATAAAGGGATCGATGCGGTCAATTACACGATTACTTCCCGTCTCCAAATAGCGGCGATTGAGATTTTCCAAAATTCCTTCAAAGACGATGTTGCGGTCCTGCTTACCACTAAAGTGAGACTTAAATTTAAATTTCACAGGCTGATTCGAACCATAAAACAAGGCATCGATAAATTCCTTAGGTGCATCCTTTAGCGCACGATCCGTAGGAAAATCATATTTCTTTGCAATAGCGTTGACCAGTTCCTTGTAGTAAGTTCCGTCTTGGGAAGAGTAACAGGTGATGGCCCCTTCATCAATGGAAAGATCCCAGTTCGGCACAATGAGGTCGATATCCGCCTGTTTACTTGAGCCAAGACCGTTACAAGTGGGGCAGGCACCGATGGGAGTGTTGAATGAGAAACTTCTCGTACTCACCTCTTCAATGGCGATGCCGTGTTCCGGACACATATAGTTGGTGCTGTAGGGATGATACTCCCCGTCCATGGTGTCGATATAGATGAGTCCATCGGATAGCTTTACTGCAGTCTCAAGAGAGTCTGTCAATCGCGACTCAATGCCCTCTCTTACAATCAGTCGATCCACGACGACATAGATGCTGTGCTTTTTATTCTTGTCCAGCTCAATTTCCTCATCCAATTCGCGAAGTTCACCATCGACAATAACTCTTAAGAAACCGTCCTTTTTAATATCTTTAAGCAGCTTGACATGGCCGCCCTTTCGCTCGCGTACCACCGGCGCTAAAATTTGAAGTCTTGTACGCTCCGGATAGGCCATGATATCATCTACCATTTGATCAATGGTATAGGATGTGATTTCACGACCGCAGATGGGACAAT
>CAYFQX010000119.1:0-3257 GCA_964345405.1 uncultured Peptoniphilaceae bacterium | reverse complement strand
AAGCTACTCTTATAAGAGTAGCTTTGATGGTGCCGAAGGCGGGACTTGAACCCGCACGATCCAAGGATCATTGGATTTTGAGTCCAACACGTCTGCCAGTTCCATCACTTCGGCAAGTAAATGTATTATACCATAGCTTTTAAATTTTTTATATAAAATTTAAAAATTTATAAGATGACATGGAGGTAATTATGCAAATTAGTCAACAAAAGACAGACAAGGTTCAGGTCATTCCTGTATTTGAAGGCAATCTATCCGATGCGCAGGCAAAGGCACTGGAAGCAAAGGAATTGTTTACAGGTAAGAGTGGCACTTATTATAACCTACTGGACGAGCAAGGCGAGGGAAAAGTTTTTTTAGGACTTGGTAAGGAAGATGAACTTAAGGATCATCAAGTGATTAAGTCTTTCTTTGATCTTGCGAAAGGACTTGAAAAGATCAGTCTGACTGAGTTTGATATCTGTCTACCAGATGCCTTAAAGGATGAGGCAAAAGTTAAATTAGTGCTTGAAGGACTATTCCAAAGTAGATACAACTGGGACGCTTACCGCACTGAAAAGAAAGAGTCTAAAGAATTTAATATTGCCATTCCTGAAGTTGAGCATCTTAACGAGCTTGTGAAGGAGCAGGAAAATCTAATGAAAGGGGTCTTTAAAGCCCGTGATCTAGTCAACACCCCTGCCATTGATCTCTATCCTGAAAGCTATGCCAATGAAATTGTAGAGCTTTTTAAAGATACTGAGGTTCAAGTCGATGTCCTAGAACCTAAGGAAATCAGAGAACTTGGCATGGAAAGTTTCCTAGCCGTTGCTGAAGGTAGCGATCGTGAAGCTCGCTTTATCATTATGAAATATCTTCCACTGGATGAAAAAGAGCATCTCACTCTTGTCGGTAAGGGACTCACCTATGACAGTGGTGGCTACGCTCTTAAACCTGCAGGGAGCATGGACACAATGATGTCTGACATGGCCGGTTCTGCAGCTGTTGTTGGTACCCTACTTGCTCTTAGCCAAAATAAAGTTCAAAAGAATGTCGTCGGCATTATTGCCGCTGCTGAAAACTTAATCAGTGGTCACGCCTATAAGAACGGGGATATTATCTCCTCTATGAAGGGTACCACTATTGAAGTTGGCAATACCGATGCGGAAGGACGCCTCACATTGGCAGATGCTCTCTACTATAGTGCAACTAAATTAGATTCTAAGGCAATTGTAGATATTGCCACACTTACCGGCGCATGTATTGTGGCCCTTGGTGAAAAGGTCACCGGACTTTGCTCCAATGACGACAAACTTGCAGGTCTTGTACTTGACAGTGCTCTTCAAGGAGACGAACCAACACACCATATGCCGATCTTTGATGTTCACCGCGAACAAATTAAGGGTAAATTTGGCGATCTACTAAACTCTACAACCGGGGGTGCAGGTATGATTACTGCTGCAGCTTTCCTAGAACACTTTGTTGAAGAAACTCCTTGGGTACACTTGGACATTGCAGGCCCATCCTATACTAAAACAGGCTATGGCTATCTACCGGCCGGTGGTACAGGAACGGCAGTAAAGACACTCTACCATTTTGCAAAAAATTTCTAATTTAATAAAAACTCAATACTAGAAGATAGAAGTCCGGAGTTCTCCGGATTTCTATCTTTTATTTTTTTTATAATAAAACTATGTTACAATGTTACATATTATCTAAATTTTGAGAGAAGGAGTTAGAATGGATAGTAAGAAATTTAAATCAAAATGGGGTTTCATCCTTACTGCCGTAGGATCTGCCGTTGGTATGGCCAACGTATGGGGCTTTCCCTATAAATTGACATCAAATGGTGGAGGAGCTTTTTTAATCGTTTATTTGTTATTTATCATGTTATTTTCATACGTTGCTCTCTCCAGTGAGTACGCCATCGGTCGCCGTGCCGGCACAGGAACCCTAGGTGCCTACGAATATGCTTGGAATACTCGAGGCAAGGGAAATATTGGCAAGACCCTTGGGTTTTTACCCCTCATCGGGTCCATGTGTATTGCCATTGGCTATGCCGTCATCATATCTTACGTACTAAAATCATTGGCACAATCTGTGACCGGTACGATTTTAACTGTAAATTCAAATGAATGGTTTGCCTCCTTTGCGCACACCCCCTTTTCAGTTGTACCCTATCACTTTATTGTCATTGCACTTACGCTGATCACCTGTATCACCGGTGCACATTCCATCGAAAAGGCAAATAAATTTATGATGCCCATTTTCTTTATCTTATTTGCCATCCTGGCCATTCGCGTGGCTTTCCTACCCAATGCATTGGAAGGTTACAAGTTTATGTTAAATCCCAACTGGGCCGATCTTAAGCGACCGGAAGTGATTGTCTCTGCCATGGGACAGGCTTTCTTCTCCCTCTCCGTTACCGGGAGCGGAATGATTGTCTGTGGCGCCTATCTCGATCACAGCGAAGATATTGTGGATGGTGCCAAGAAGACGGGAATTTTTGATACCATTGCCGCCATGGTTGCTGCCATGGTCATGGTTCCAGCAATGTTCTCCTTTGGTGAGAATCAAACCGGTGGACCGGATTTACTCTTTGTAACACTTCCACGAATCCTTCAGGACCTAAAGGGAGGACAATTCTTTGCAATTATTCTCTTCCTGGCCATCCTGTTTGGTGGAATTTCATCACTTCAAAACATGTTTGAAGTCGTCTTGGAGTCCATGTTACACCGATTCCCTAGATTGACACGACCAGTGATGATTGTCGTACTTGGCATTGTATGCTTTATTCCGGGACTCTTTATGGAAAATATTGAGCGTTGGGGCGCTTGGATGGATTTAGTCTCCATCTATATCATTCCACTGGGTGCCACACTTGGGGCCATCTCATGGTTCTGGGTCATGGACCACAAGGAACTTTTAGATGAAATTAACACCTCCAGTGCCAAGGTCTATGGCGATACCTGGTACTTCCTAGGTAAATATCTCTATGTACCGGCAGCCATTATCCTATGCGCCATTGCACTTATTAATAAAGTTGCATTTTAAATAATAAAAAAGCTGATGAATAGATCATCAGCTTTTTTTATTCTTAATTTTTAAATGAATGAACCGGTGGTGGAATCACTCCGCCTCTATTGACAAATTCTGAAGGATTTTCGCCATGAATTGGAACAATTGGCGCACTACCTAGCAGTCCACCAAAGACCGCCTCATCTCCCACATCTTTACCAATGACAGGAATAAGTCTGGAGGCAGTGGTCTTGTGATTG
>CAYFQX010000118.1:2982-3268 GCA_964345405.1 uncultured Peptoniphilaceae bacterium | reverse complement strand
GGGTGAAGAGGTCAAGGATTTCCTAGATAGAGATCTTGCCGTACTCTACACCATCTCCACTCGAAGCCTTCCACCTCAAACCACACCAGATAAGATCTTTGTCATTGAGCCTCAGTCAAGAATGATTGATCTTGAGGACTTTAAGTCAGAGGATGGCAAAGGTTACTATTTGAGAAAGTACTATGAGGCTCTGGGCGCTACAGTGGATTGGAATCAAGAGGAAAAGACCACTCGGATTTCCTATCATGACAAGTCTGTCGAGTTGATGAACTACCACAATGATCTT
>CAYFQX010000118.1:0-2972 GCA_964345405.1 uncultured Peptoniphilaceae bacterium | reverse complement strand
CGATGGAACAAGCTATATTTCCGAACCATACATTGAGAAAATCAACAATTTCCTATTGAGATAAGTATATGAAAGGGCGAGGTGCATGGCATCTCGTCTTTTTTATGAAAACTACTTTCTATTGGGATTAAAAAGGATCATACTATAGTTAAGAAATATAGTATGATCTTGGAGAGAGGCCAATGAAAGACAAAAAAGAAGTTTATACAAATTATCCTACTTATCATCCTCATCTTTTCTGCCTATAAACTTGGCATGCGTGCAAAGAGTAATCACGACTTCGACACAAGTCAGAGGGAAGTACAGGAGATTCGCGCAAATTGGAGCGTGCCGGAGGCAGTGGATCAAGAGGTTGCTGAGCGAGCAAAGTTTGACAAACTAAAGACGAGCATACCAAATCTCGTTGCTTGGCTAAAGATTACGGATGTTGATTATCCCGTGGTTCAGGGAGAGGATAATGAGTTTTATCTCAATCACGACTACGCCGGGAATTATAATCCCTTAGGCGCCGTGTTCCTAGAGATGGAAAATACACCGGATTTCACGGATCAAAACAGCATCATCTACGGGCACAATGTCCGAAGCGGCAAGGTCTTTCACAGTCTCACCGCCTATCTGGATCCGGGGTTTGTAGCGCAGGCGCCGGTGATCGAGCTTTTGACGGCAAGTGGCATGGAGATCTACGAGATCCGCGGTATTTACGATGCCGATCCCTATGACAACTTTCGCTCACCCCATTACGAGGGCGAAAAGTGGGAGAGGTTCACTCATCGTTGGGAAGAGAAGAATATCTTAAAGTTGCCAGTGCCAACATCAGAGGAGAAACTCCTCACGTTGCAGACCTGTCTGGATGGTGACCGCAGGCTAGTTATCCACGGCGTGAAGATACAGAAATAAGCATTAAAAGTCATGAGTTGTGACTCGTGACTTTTTTATGTGCTGAAGCGAGTGATCTAGCTATTTTTGTCGAGGTGTTAAATTCCCAGTGATTGGGTATAAATTAATATAAATACTTAAAAAGAAATGTGATATGAATGGAAAGAAAAGTAAAGACAAAAGTGACGGGGTTTAATACACAGGATGGTGCCGGCGTCAAACTTGTGCGAGTGTTAGGTGCTGAAACGATTGAAGAGTTCGATCCCATCCTCATGCTGGACTCCTTTGATAGCACCAATCAAGAAGACTATGTGGCTGGATTCCCTCTTCACCCTCATCGCGGCATAGAGACCATCAGTTACATCTATAAGGGACAGATGAAGCATAAAGATACATTGGGGAATGAAGATACTATTAGCGATGGTGAAGTTCAGTGGATGACTGCGGGGTCGGGGATTCAACACGAGGAGCAAATTCCCGAAAGTGAACGAGTTTTAGGGGTGCAACTGTGGCTTAATCTGCCGCAGGAAGGTAAGATGAGTACGCCAAGTTACCATAGTATCCACAACGAGGACATTCAGGAGATTGAATTTCCCGGTGGCTACCTTCGTCTCATTGCTGGCGAGTACAAGGGACATCATGGATTTAAGGGAGAACATCTACCGCTAGACTACTATGATGTTCACCTGGAAGAGGGAGAGGAGATCACGCTTGAAACTCCAAGGGAGGATTCTGTCATGGTCTTTACGCTCCTAGGCGAGGCTGAGGTTGCTGGTGAAGAAGTCAAGGAAAAGACCGCCGTCAAGCTCACAGACGGAGATGAACTTAAGCTCAAGGCCATTCACGGTCCGGCGCAAATTCTCTATCTCAAATCCAGAGCTTTAAGAGAGCCAGTGGCATGGGCAGGGCCCATCGTCATGAACACTCGTGCAGAACTTGAAAAGGCCTTCCGAGATCTACAGACTGGCAACTTTATTCGAGAAGAAATTGAATTTGACGCCTAGTTGAGTGAGGAGATATTCAATGGAGATTAACATTTTATTTGAGGAAACAAACAACCGGTCCGTTGCCACTCATGAGGGTGCAGAGATTGGTGAATCCACATTTTCTCCATCGGAGAAGTTCTGGATCATCGACCACACCTATGTTGATGAAGCCTACGGCGGACAAGGCGTGGCAAAGAGGCTAGTGGAAGAGATTATAGAACAGGCGCGTAAAGAGGAGAAAAAACTCACCGCCACTTGCCCCTATGCACTGAAACTCTTTCAAACTGGTGACTATGACGATATCGTGCTATAAGTTAGCAAGTATGAAAGACGACAGAGAAGCGGCAATCAGTGGATACTTTCCTGTTGTCTTTAGCTGAAGTTGCACAAGACAATGAATGCTCGTGCTTAGGTCAGTGAGTTGACGACGAACAGTAGATCTATATTTCATATGTGCGATTTAAGATAGCTAGCATAAATCAAAAAAGATGCCCATCAGAGGGCATCTTTTTTGATTTATTTTAATTTGTAGTGGATGAGTCTCATGCCATTTAAAATGACCGCCAGGATACTTGCCTCGTGGATAAGCATACCAATGGACATATTCATCCACTGACTAAAGATGAGAGAGACAAGGAGGAAGATGACCGTACCTACGGCAATGACGATATTTTCTATCATGTTTTGATAGGTCTTTTTAGCCAGGCCGTAGGCATGGGGAAGTCTGTTGATGTCGGAATTTATCAGCACGACATCTGAAACTTCGATGGCAACATCCGTGCCACTACCCATGGCAATGGCAACATCCGACAGAGCAAGAGAGGGGCTGTCGTTAATGCCGTCGCCGACAAAAGCTACCGTGTGTCCCTCTGACTTCATTTTCTTGACAAACTCCGCCTTATCCTCAGGAAGTAAATTTCCGTAGGCTTCCGTCAGACCCAGTTCGTCTCGAATGATATCGACAGAACCCTGATTATCTCCAGAGAGAATAATCAAATGCTTAGCGCCAAGTTTTCTGAGTTCTTGAAGTTTCTCGCCGGCACCAGGTCGTAGCTTGTCTCGGATACCAATCAGTGCCTGAAACTCGCCGTCGACAGACATGGCAACGAT
>CAYFQX010000117.1:0-3276 GCA_964345405.1 uncultured Peptoniphilaceae bacterium | reverse complement strand
TATTGTACGTCAAATGATGGGCCGTACAAAGATCGAGGAAAGTTGTGACTCACAATTCTTACCGGGTAGTTTAGTGTCTAAAGTTGAATTTGATCAAATCAACAAAAAACTTGTGGCTGAAGGTAAAAATCCTGCCACAGGTAAGCCGACTCTACTAGGGATCACCAAGGCTTCCTTGGCGACGGACTCTTTCTTATCAGCCGCTTCCTTCCAGGAAACCACTCGTGTCCTTACAGATGCTGCCATTAAAGGGAAGGAAGACTTCCTTGAAGGACTTAAGGAAAACATCATTATCGGTCAGTTAATCCCTGCGGGTACCGGTCTAAGAGATATTGCCAAAGTGCATCTTGTGGAAGAGGATAAGACAGGAAAGTTAGTTCAGGAAAATCTCGAAATTCTAGAGGATGCGACCCTATAATTTCAATGATTTAAAATCAAATATAGAGTTGACATACTCCCCCTAAGGTGGTAAAATAAGTGAGTGTGTGAACTTGAACTTTAGTAAAGACTACCCAGCTAGGGTAGTCTTTACTAAGTTTATGAAATTGTTATTTATGCACATTGCTTAAATATAAATATTAAAATAGGAGGTGCACAATGCCAACAATTAACCAGCTTGTCCGTAAGGGAAGAAAGAAAGTTGTTACCAAATCCGACTCTCCAGCGCTTGAGTATAACTACGACTCCTTAAAAAAGGAAAGAACTCGTGTAAACTCACCACAAAAGAGAGGGGTTTGTGTTGCTGTTCGTACTGTAACACCTAAGAAACCGAACTCAGCACTAAGAAAAGTTGCCAGAGTTAGACTTTCTAATGGTATGGAAGTTATGGCTTACATTCCTGGAATCGGTCACAATCTACAAGAACATAGTGTGGTTCTAATCCGCGGTGGTAGAGTTAAAGACTTACCAGGGGTTCGTTATCACATTGTCCGTGGTACATTAGATACTGCAGGTGTAGATGGAAGAATGCAAAGCCGTTCCAAGTATGGAGCTAAAAAGCCTAAGAAATAAACGAGAGCATATACTTTTTGATATAGATGCTCTTGGCACACGACCAAGGTCGAGTACCAATGAATTACATTTTGGTTAAGGAGGGAAGAGAATGCCAAGAAAGACGCAAAGTAAACGCGACATCTTACCAGATCCTGTTTATGATGATGTTGTAATCTCAAAGCTGATCAATGGCGTTATGCTAGATGGTAAGAAGGGAATTGCTCAACGTATTGTTTACAATGCACTTGAAACTGTTAAAGAAACAACAGGTGAAGATCCGATTGAAGTATTTTACAGAGCATTAAACAACGTTATGCCTGTGCTGGAAGTCAAGGGACGCCGCATCGGGGGAGCAACTTACCAAGTACCTATGGAAGTACGTCCTGAAAGACGTCAAACTCTAGGTCTACGTTGGATCGTACGATTCTCACGTACTCGTGGAGAAAGATCCATGGAAGAGCGCTTAGCGAAGGAAATTCTTGACGCAGCAAATGGCGTTGGAAACAGCGTTAAGCGTAAAGAAGAAATGCATAGAGCTGCAGAAGCGAACAAGGCTTTTGCTCACTATAGATGGTAATTTAGGGGGAACATAGTGGCTAGAGAAATACCTTTAAATAAGATTCGTAATATAGGGATTATGGCTCACATCGATGCCGGAAAGACCACTACCACTGAACGTATCCTTTACTACACTGGTCGTATTCACAAAGTTGGGGAAACTCACGAAGGTGGCGCCCAGATGGACTGGATGGAGCAGGAACAAGAGAGAGGTATTACTATTACCTCTGCTGCAACCACTGCTCATTGGAACGGATATCGTTTAAATATCATTGACACTCCGGGTCACGTTGACTTTACAGTAGAAGTTGAACGTTCTCTACGTGTCCTTGACGGTGCCGTTTCCCTATTTGATGCGAAAAGTGGTGTAGAACCACAACCAGAAACAGTTTGGAGACAAGCTGACAAGTACAATGTACCTCGTATTGCGCACATCAACAAGATGGACGTTACAGGTGCCGACTTTTTAAGATCCATTAAGACAATTGAAGATCGACTTCAAGCAAACCCAGTGCCAATCCAATTGCCAATTGGTGCGGAAGATGATTTCATTGGAATCATTGACCTTCTTGATATGAAGGCTGAAATCTACAAGGACGACATGGGAACAGAAATTGAAATCACTGAAATCCCTGCAGAGTACCTTGACCAAGCTCAAGAACTTCGCGAAAACCTTGTGGAAAAAGTAGCTGACTTTGACGAAGAGTTAATGATGGCTTACCTTGAAGGTGAAGAAGTATCCACTGAAATGATCAAACGCGCTATCCGTAAGGGAACTTTGGCTGTTGAAATGACACCGGTTACTTGTGGATCATCCTATAAAAACAAAGGGGTTCAATTACTACTAGACGCCATTGTAGATTATCTACCATCTCCGGTAGACATTCCTGCAATCAAAGGTGTCGATTCAGATACAGGCGAAGATAAGGAACGTCATCCATCCGATGAGGAACCATTCTCCGCACTTGCATTTAAGATTGTAACTGACCCTTATGTAGGTAAACTTGCTTACTTCCGCGTTTATTCCGGATCACTAAAAGCAGGATCCTATGTATACAACTCAATAACTGGTAAGAGAGAACGTATTGGCCGTATCCTACTCATGCACGCCAATACTCGTGAAGAAGTGGATGAAATCTACGCAGGTGAAATCGCAGCAGCGGTTGGTCTAAAAAACACCTCAACTGGTGACACCCTCTGCGATGAAAAAGATAAAATCATCCTAGAAAACATGGAATTCCCTGAACCAGTTATCTCTGTTGCAATTGAGCCAAAGACCAAGGCAAGTCAGGATCGTATGACAGACGCACTTCAAAAGTTAGCTGAAGAAGATCCTACCTTTAGAACTTACTCAGACGAAGAAACTGGCCAAACGATCATCGAAGGTATGGGTGAGCTTCACTTAGATATTATTGTTGACCGTCTACTAAGAGAGTTCAAAGTAGAAGCCAACATTGGTAATCCTCAAGTTTCCTACAGAGAATCAATTAAACCTGCCGCTGAAGGTGAAGGTAAATACGTTCGTCAATCAGGTGGTCGTGGTCAATACGGTCACGCCAAAGTTAAGGTCGAACCACTTGAACCGGGCTCTGGTTACGTCTTTGAAGATAAAATTGTCGGTGGTGCCATTCCTAGAGAATTTATCGGACCGACTGAAAATGGTATTGAAGAAGCAATGCAAACAGGTGTCCTAGGTGGCTACGAAGTACTAGATGTCAAAGTCAC
>CAYFQX010000116.1:0-3366 GCA_964345405.1 uncultured Peptoniphilaceae bacterium | reverse complement strand
ACACACGCCAATTAACACAGCAAGTGACGCTTAAGGTGCCGGTGAAATGCTCCATGTCACTATCATGGACCTAAGTGATGTACCAATGGTAGATGGAAAAGTAGATTACAGTGAGGACTTCTTCGGCAAGGAAACAAATTTAACCGTCAGTGGTCAGTTGCAAGCAGAAGCCTTTGCCGCTGCATTTAACAAGACCTACACCTTTGGTCCGACATTCCGTGCAGAGCACTCCAATACAGCGCGTCACGCAGCAGAGTTTTGGATGGTAGAGCCTGAAATTGCCTTTGCGGATCTCAATGACTTAATGGACATTGCAGAGGATATGATGAAGTATATGATTCGATATGTCCTAGCTCATGCACCGGAAGAAATGGATTTCTTCAATAAGTTTATTGACAAAGATCTACTTGCTCGTCTTGACAATGTTGTGAACTCAGATTTTGAGCGCATTACTTATACCGAGGCCATTGATCTACTTCTAAAGGCCGACAGAGAATTTGAATATCCTGTGGAGTGGGGCATTGATCTACAAACTGAGCACGAGCGATACATCACAGAGGAAGTCTATAAGAAACCTGTCTTTGTCACAGATTATCCTAAGGAAATCAAAGCATTCTACATGCGTATGAATGAAGATGGCAATACCGTTGCAGCCATGGACCTACTTGTGCCGGGCATTGGAGAAATTATCGGTGGAAGTCAAAGGGAAGAGCGCTATGAAGTTCTAAAGGAAAAGATGGAAGCGCTGGATTTAAATCAGGAAGAGTACAAATGGTATCTCGACCTTCGCAGATACGGTAGTACCGTACATTCAGGCTATGGTCTAGGTTTTGAACGTGCCGTTATGTATCTCACCGGCATGAAAAATATCCGTGACGTCATTCCATTCCCACGTACCGTTGGCTCAGCAGAATTTTAAGGAGGCGTTATGAAATCATATAATCCAAATATAATTGAGAAAAAGTGGCAGGATTTTTGGGACGAAAATGAAACTTTTAAAGCAGAACTTGACCCAAGTAAGAAAAAATTCTATCCACTGGTTGAATTCCCCTATCCATCAGGCCAGGGTCTTCACGTAGGTCATCCAAGACCTTATACCGCTCTTGATATTGTAGCTAGAAAGCGCCGTTTGGAAGGTGAAAATGTCCTCTACACCATTGGATGGGACGCCTTTGGTCTACCGACAGAAAATTACGCCGTTAAGAATAAAATTCATCCGGCAAAAGTCACCGAGCAAAATATTGCCGTATTTAAACGTCAATTAAAGAGCATCGGCTTTAGTTTTGACTGGTCTCGTGAAATTGACACCACCGATCCAAATTACTACAAGTGGACTCAGTGGATTTTCCTTCAAATGTTCAAGCACAACTTGGCTTACAAGTCTGAAATGGCCATCAACTGGTGTCCTTCCTGTAAGATTGGGCTTGCAAATGAAGAGGTCATTCAGGGAACTTGTGAGCGATGCGGTGAAGAAGTAGAGCATCGAAACATCAGTCAATGGATGCTTAAGATTACAGAATACGCCGATCGCCTAGTAGATGATCTTGACGAAGTCGACTTTATTGAAGCGGTAAAACTTCAACAAAAGAACTGGATTGGACGCTCCTATGGTGCGGAAGTTGATTTTAAAATCGATAATACCGACGAAGTACTAAAAGTTTTCACCACTCGTCCGGACACTCTCTTTGGCGCTACTTATATGGTAGTTGCACCGGAACATCCACTGGTACAGACCTATCAAGATCGCATTGAAAACATGGATGAAGTGCAAGCATACATCGATCAAGTGACCCTAAAGAGTGAATTTGAACGTAGTGAACTGATTGGTGAAAAGACCGGTGTGCCACTGGAAGGTCTATCTGCCATTAATCCTGCCACTGGAGAACGGATTCCACTTTGGATTTCAGACTATGTCCTTATGACTTACGGTACAGGAGCCATTATGGCAGTTCCTGCCCACGATCAAAGAGACTGGGAATTTGCCACTAAGTTTGATCTACCGATTGTTCAAGTCATTGACGGCAAGGATGCAGACATTACAGAGTCCGCCTACACAAATACAGATGAAGGCGTATTGATTAACTCCGGATTTATTAACGGACTTACTGTGAAAGAAGCCATTGCAAAGATGAAAGAATGGTTATCAGAAAATCATCTGGGACAGGAAAAAGTCAATTTTAAGTTGAGAGACTGGGTCTTCTCTAGACAGAGATACTGGGGAGAGCCAATTCCTCTAGTTCACTGTGAAAAATGTGGATGGGTGGCACTTCCTGAAGAGGAACTTCCACTGATTCTACCAGATGTTGAAAATTATGAACCTCGCGATGATGGACAGAGTCAGTATGACAGACTGGGTCAACACCACTTGTCCAAGTTGTGGTGGACCTGCAGAGCGAGAAACCGACACTATGCCAAACTGGGCCGGTTCCAGCTGGTATTATTTAAGATATACAGATCCTCATAACGACGAGGCCCTAGCCTCCAAGGAAGCGCTGGATTATTTCACGCCGGTGGATTGGTACAACGGTGGTATGGAACATACTACACTTCACTTACTCTACTCACGTTTCTGGCATAAATTCCTCTATGACATTGGTGTAGTTCCTACCAAAGAGCCCTATCAAAAACGTACAAGTCACGGAATGATCCTTGGCGAAAACGGCGCAAAGATGAGTAAGAGCCGCGGAAATGTGGTCAATCCAGATGAAGTCGTTGAGGAATTGGGTGCGGATACACTTAGAACTTACGAGATGTTCATTGGTGATTTTGAAAAATCCGTCCCATGGTCTGACAGCAGCATGAGAGGTTGCCGTAGATTCTTAGAGCGTGTCTGGGGTCTTCAAGAAAAAGTAGTTGAAGGAGATAAGTACAGCAAATCTCTAGAGACTCTAATCCATCAAAGTATTAAGAAAGTCAGCCACGACTATGAGCATCTCAAGGCAAATACCGCTATTGCTCAACTTATGACTTTAGTTAACGAATTGAATAAACAGGATGAGATTACAGCTGCTGACTTTAAGACACTGCTTATCTTACTAAATCCGGTTGCACCTCACATTACTGAAGAGCTATGGCAAGTGCTTGAGTTCGAAGATTATATTCATAATCAAGCATGGCCTAGCTATGAGGAAGCAAAGACAGTGGAATCAACTGTGGAAATGCCGGTTCAATTCAATGGCAAGGTGCGTTTCCGCGTCGATGTTCAAGTGGATGCTTCAGAAGATGAAGTTAGAGAAATTGTCCATGCTCATGAAGAGTTCGAAAGTCACACCCAGGATAAAAGCATTGTTATAGAAATTTATATCCCGGGTCGTATCTACAACATCGTTGTTAAATAGTCAAAAGGCGCGTGCGATGCCAGTGCCT
>CAYFQX010000115.1:0-3421 GCA_964345405.1 uncultured Peptoniphilaceae bacterium | reverse complement strand
TTTTGTTCCACTATGAGTATAAGAATCCCGAAATCAACGAGTTTAAAGCAAACATACTAAAACAAAAAGTACATCAAAGATTTATATCCAGTTTCTTAAGAGAACACCTCATTTGGTATTATCGCCGCGTGTTAAAGAGTAAGATCTATGAGTTAAATGTTCATGTAGACAGACAGATCATGATTAACTACGAATCTGAAGGTGGCCATAAGAAGTTTAGAGAAAGTAACAATCATTTAAGTGCAGGGGAACTTTACGGATTAAATAAAAAGCTTATGCAGTTTTTATATCGAGAATGTTACCGCATCTATCAAATGGCATACTGGAATGGAATTAATGATCTTGTACTTAAAAGATACCATTGATTAGATTAACTAAAGGGCTCTTGTAGCCCTTTTTTTAAAGGAGCGTTATGAGAATTTTAGGTATTGATCCAGGACTTGCCATTGTAGGTTATGGCATCATTGATGTGGAGGGAAATCGGCTGAAGTGCGTCGATTACGGCGCCATTATAACAGAGAGCGACCTTCCATTTCCCAAGCGACTAGAAAAAATCTACCGAGAGTTAGATAAGATCATTGACAAGTATCAACCGGATCAAGCTGCCTTTGAAGAACTATTCTTTAATAAGAATATTACAACGGCGATGGATGTTTCCCATGCACGAGGGGTGCAGATACTTGCGTGTTTAAATCATAATTTAGAACTCTATGAATACACACCCTTGCAGATTAAACAGGGTGTGGTAGGTTATGGTCGTGCAGAAAAAAGGAAAGTTCAGGAAATGGTTAAGATGCTACTCAATCTGCCCGCCATCCCCAAACCTGATGATGTGGCAGATGGACTTGCAGTGGCCATTACTCATGGTCACTCAAGGCGTCATAGAGAATTATTTCGAATGGAGTAAGTGATGATTGATTTTATTGAAGGTGAAATTGTTGATCTAGATTTAGAATCATGTGTCGTGCTTGTAGGAGGCATTGGCTATAGAATTCATATCAGTAAGATGACCAGTCAGCGCCTTATGGGAAGGGAAAATGTAAGACTACTCACCTCCCTTCAAGTAAGAGAAGATAGTATGACGCTCTATGGATTTGAATCTGCAGATGAACGCAAGCTCTACGAGATGTTTAACACTGTAAAAGGGATTGGTCCGCGGGTTGCATTAAATATCTTAAGTATAGCTCATCACCAGGAACTTCGCAGTGCTATTGTCAGTGGGGATATTAAATTCCTTCAGCAGGCACCGGGACTTGGAAAGAAAAGTGCCGAGCGAATTGTTTTGGAGCTAAAAGACAAAGTGGGCGAAGTTATTTGGGAAGAAGTTCAAATCATTGAAGAGCAGGTGGTGGAAATTTTTGAGGAAACCGATGAATTAAAACTTGCCATCGACGGATTAATAAGCCTCGGATATACTGAACGTGAGGCAAAGGCGGCCCTAAAAGGTCAGCCGGAGGAGCTAACAGCCGAGGAATTACTGCGAATCGGATTAAAGTCTCTATCGAAGTAGGAGGGATTATGTGGAGGATGAACGAATCATATCCAAAACATTTATTGCTGGAGAAGATGAACTTGAGTCGAATTTAAGGCCACAGTGGCTTTCAGAATACATTGGTCAAGATAAGGCAAAGGAGAAGCTTGAGATCTTTATTGAAGCTGCGAGAAATCGAAACGAGCCGCTAGATCACGTGTTACTAAATGGTCCTCCGGGCCTTGGGAAGACCACACTTTCAGGCATCATCGCCAATGAAATGGGCGTCAATGTCAATACAACCAGTGGTCCTGCCATTGAGCGACCGGGAGATTTGGCGAGTATTTTGACAAATCTTGAAGAAAACGACGTTTTATTTATTGATGAAATTCACAGAATCAATCGTTCCGTTGAGGAAGTGCTCTACCCAGCCATGGAAGATTTCGCCCTGGATTTAATCATTGGGAAGGGCCCTTCTGCGCGTTCAGTGCGACTGGATTTAAATAAATTTACACTTATTGGCGCTACAACAAGAGCAGGGCAACTCAGCTCGCCACTGCGAGATCGATTTGGCGTACTTTTAAATTTAGAGCTCTATGATGAGGAAAGTTTAAAGGAGATTTTATTGCGTTCTGCGAAGATTTTAAATATTCCTCTAGAAGTTTATGGAGCACTTGAAATTGCCAGAAGATCCAGGGGAACTCCAAGAATTGCAAACCGTCTCTTAAGACGCATTCGTGACTTTGCGGAAGTAAAGCGCAATGGAATTATCACAGAAGAAGTTGCTAGAGAAGGTCTGGAATTTTTAGAAGTGGATGAGTTCGGGCTGGATCATTTGGACAGACGTATTTTGTACACCATGATCGACGATTATAGAGGAAAACCAGTGGGGATTGATACTCTGGCAGCTTCCCTTGGAGAGGAACGCATTACCATTGAGGATGCCTATGAACCCTATCTACTGCAAATTGGATTTATTCAACGTACACCTAGGGGACGTATACCAACGCGAAAAGCCTATGAACATCTAAATATTCCTTATCCCATGGATGAAGAGGAGAGTTTTTTATGAAAAAGAAATCTTTGATGCTCACAATTCTCTTATTGCTACTGCTAATACCGAGTGTAACACAAGCTACCAGCAACGAATATCGAATTAAAGTAGGACCCTCATCTAGACAGATTGTCATCTATTCGGATCAGGGATTTACAATTCAAGATCCAGTCTATGGCAATGACAGTTTCCATGACAATCAGTTGACGATCGATTTTGTCAATTCCGACACAGCAAGTTTAAGTGCCTCCGGCATCAACAGGATGTTTGACTTAAAAAGCGGTCGCATTGTCAACAGATCGCTCGTTAAATATATTGAAAAATCCTATCGTGGCGATTTTCAGCTGGTAGTCAATGACGGGAAGTTAGATCTAGTCAATGTCATCGATCTAGACGAGTATTTAAAGGGCGTCATTGGTGGTGAAATTGGCAGTCACTCCGATCTTGAAGTATTAAAAATCCAGGCCATTGCATCGAGAAATTTTGCCATTGCCAATAGAAATAAATACATCAGCCGAGGGTATAATCTTGACGATTCGACAAATTCTCAAGTCTATGATGGTATCAATAAGCAAAATGACAATGTCATTAAGGCAGTGGAATCTACCCGTGGTGAAGTACTCACTTATCAGGGAGAAATTGCAAACACGATCTTTCACGCAACCTCCGGTGGCCAAACAGAGAATATAGAAGATGTGTGGGGCGGCAACGGATCACCCTATCTTGTCAGTATTGATGATCCATATTCCTTAGATACAACGCACAGTACTTGGGAATATCGTGTTTATCAACAAGAAATGGATCGTATCTTTGGAAGCGACGTTGGTAATGTAAACCCGCCCGTCCTTCATGAGAGGACGAGTTCCAATCGCTAGAAGAGCATTGAAGTGGTAGGG
>CAYFQX010000114.1:0-3605 GCA_964345405.1 uncultured Peptoniphilaceae bacterium | reverse complement strand
ATCCGTTATAGAATATATCGATCTCTACCCTACCATCTATGAGAGTTTAGAGCCGTACGATATAGATGATAATATAGTCGATTTTAATAGCATTAATGCAGACTCATACCTAGTTCAGCGAGACATCACCCACTATCCTGAGCGTATTTCCGATGGTAACCTAACTACAGCCTGGTCCGAAGGGGTCAGCTGCCCCGGAATCGGTCAGCAAATCTATTTTGACTGTGGTTATGATCAACCAGTTGATTTCATCTCCATCTGGAATGGCTATCAAAAATCCGAATCTCTATTCTATGCCAACAATCGCCCCTCAAGCATTCTCGTGAAATTCAACAATCATCCAGTATTCTATCGCTTAAATCTGTCAGACGTTGCTGGGGAACAGTACTTTGAATTACCAGACACTCTCTCTGTTCGTGGCATTACTCTAGAGATTGAAGATGTCTATAAGGGCAATAAATACGACGACACCTGTATTTCAGACATTCAGTTTTATAATATTTATGAATAATAAAAAGGCTCCCTTCAAGGGAGTCTTTTTCATGCACTATTTCCTATCAAATCGACTTAATTACCCGGTAAACCCCCTTGATAAAGCCAAGAATGGCCGTCCCAATGAGAGGGATTCCCAAGGGACTCAGGAGGAAGGCAAGGAGCAACAGCTGCACCGCCATGACGCCGCCACCCATGACAAACAGACCCACCGCCACCACAATACATAGCCCCATTAGAAAGTACAACACCGCCTTTCCAATGCCAAGGACAATCCCCAGCACCAGGATCAGCGCCACTAACACAAGCCGTATGGGAAACAATATCAAACGCAACAGTCCGCGAATCAGCACGCAACCTCCTCTCCATTCATATCCATATCTTATCACCTTTTAAACAATCATACTCCAAAAACTCCCTAATCAATATCTAATATTGGTCTAAGTTTTAACAGTTACAATCATCCGGACCTTAGACACTCTCAATCTAAGTCTCCCCTGCTATTTTAAAGAAAAAAGAACTTTTTTCAAATTTGATAGGTAAAAAAACGGGGTTTTTGTCACTTATAGGGTGAAGGATTATCTCCTATCGGGTAGGACTTTTTCTTACCACGGGGGATCCCTCCATGCGCGTGATTAATCACGCTTAGTCTTAACAATCGAAACCTAGCTATTCAAAGCGCCTTCGGTACTTTTCATTGGGCGTCTTTGCATGATCTTGACCTAACACGATGAGCGTGAGCGAATCGATGTAGGTCTGACGCAACACTTTGCCCAAATCTTTGATTTGGTGCAAATGACTGCCGACCTGCCGCTGTTTCTCTTATTGGCTTGTGCTCAGGAGAAACAGGGCTAGGGCTTCAATGACAATTTCCTCCAAATCTTTTCTTATTTCCCACAAAAGATTGAATTGTGTGACTGTGTTCACATAATTTTTGCTAAAATAATCTAAAATAGAGTACAGGAGGTAGGACAATGGATAGGAAATCGTGCGGACACATGGATATGTGTATTGAAAATATTGACATTTTTAACGACTTATCTTTGGAGTCAAAGCTGGATATTATGTCCCATTCCAATCACAGACATCTGAAGGATAAGACGATTTTATACACGCCACAGGACCCGGTGAATGCGATTCTTGTGGTAAAGGAGGGGAAGCTCAAGCTCTCAAACTATGACGAGGCAGGCGAGGAGCATATCTACCGAATCCTGGATGAGAATGACACCTTTGGGGAAGAGTTGATCTTTACCGATGAACATTACAATCTGTATATTGAGAGTATTGGAGATACAAAGGTTTGTGAGATTACTCGGGATTATCTCATTCCCTATATCACGGAAAATCCGCAGTTTGCAAAGAAGTTAATTGAAAATCTGGGCAAGAAGCTCAAGGAATCGATGACGATTAAGAAGCTGCTCTTTATTAAAGATCCCAAGGAGCGTCTGGAGGGATACTTGGCCAATAAATGCGAGGAGACAGGCAGTCCGGTGATTACCCTCAGTCGCGAGACCATCGGTCGTGAAATCAATCTCTCTCGAGAGACGGTCTCAAAGAAGTTAAACGAAATTCAAGAAGAGGGCAATGTGAAACTTGAGGGTTACAAGAAGATTATTGTTAAGAATAAGGAAAAGATGAAGAAATTATAGGAGGAAAATTATGAAAAAAGCAACGATTCAACTGGATGACTTGGCCTGTCCATCCTGCGGTATGAAGATTGAGGCGGCAGTCAAGAGTGTGGACGGCGTCAACGCGGACAGCGCCAAGGTCCTCTTTAACGCAAGTAAAGTCAAACTGGAATTTGATGAAGATAAGACAACGATGGACGAGATTAAACAAGCCATCGAAAAGGTCGGCTATGAAGTGAAGAAGTCCTCTGTAAGATAATTGCAGAGAACTCAGGAGGTTGTTATGAACAAGTATCGTGAAATAGACTTTGAACATTTGGATCAGTTTATGCCGGTAGTAGAGCGAGTTCATGGACCGCACCATAAGGAATTTTATGAAGTTGCCAAGGTTTATGATGCGATTCGAGCAAAGATTCAGGATGGCAACGAAGATCTGGACAGCGAGTTTGGAGAACTGAAGAAACTCACAAAAAACTACAAGGTCCCCGGCGATGTGTGCGAAACCTACGAATTTATCTACAGGGAACTTGAAAAATTAAACCAAGCTTACGAAGGTTCGTGATTTGAATGCAAAGATTCATCTTTAAAAATAAGAACAAGATCACCTTTTTCAGCGGAATCTTCGTTGCCGTCGGAATTTTAAATCACTTTCTCTTTAAGATGCCCAGCGTCACAGACTGGGCATTTATTATCGCTACCATCCTCGGCGTGATCCCCATTGCTCTTCAGGCTATTGGCTCTCTGAAAGTCAAGGTGGTGAGCATCGATGTCCTAGTGACTGTCGCCATCATCGGCGCCTTTATCATCAGAAATTATGAAGAGTCCGCCATTGTAAGTTTTCTCTTCCTCTTTGGTAGCTATTTGGAGCAGCGTACCTTAAGCAAGACGCGCTCTGCCATTAAGGCCCTCACTGAAATTGCACCAGACACTGCATGGAAACTCACGGAAGATGGAGAGTATGAAGAGACGGACATTGACGAGGTAGATGTTGGGGATACGCTCCTTGTCAAGACGGGTGGCAAGATTCCCGTGGACGGCGAAGTCGTCTCAGGAAGTGGACATGTCAACGAGGCACGTATTACCGGTGAGTCGGACTATGTCAGTAAGGAAGTGGATTCTAACGTCTATGCGGGAACCCTATTGGAAAATGGAACGCTCACCATTCGCGCAAGTAAAGTTGGCGAAGATACCACTTTTGGCAAGATCATCGAGCTTGTAGAAGAGGCACAGGACTCTAAATCCGAGGCGGAGCGCTTTATCGATCATTTCTCAAGATACTACACGCCGATGACACTACTGATTGCTGTCTTGATCTATGTCTTTACAAGAGATGTGGAGCTGGCCATTACCGTGCTGGTCTTAGGATGTCCAGGAGCATTGGTCATTGGCGTGCCCGTCTCTAATGTAGCGGGCATCGGCAATGGTGCAAAAAATGGCGTGCTCTTAAAAGGCAGTGAAATCATTAGGAGCTTTTCAAAGACAGAC
>CAYFQX010000113.1:3055-3705 GCA_964345405.1 uncultured Peptoniphilaceae bacterium | reverse complement strand
GGCAGACATGATGTGTGTACCGATCATAATACGGTGCTTCACCTCTTCACCCAGTCCTTCACCTCTTGACTTAGACATCATCTCTTCCAGTGTGTCATCCTCACTTGAACGATGACCATAGCGAATGCCGTCGTAGCGACTCATATTACTTGAAACTTCTGCCATGCAGAGAATTAGATAAATTTCTATGGCATGGCGAAGAGATTCAAATTCAACTTCTTCTACAGTAGCACCTAGTGATTTCAAAAGTTTCACTTGCGCTTCAAAAGCTTCTTTGACATCTTCATGAACGTCAAACTCTACAAATGATTTAGGGATTGCAATGCGCACCTTGTCGATTGGCTTTGCATTTTCAACTGCCTGTGCAGTTAGACCCAGATTATGAATAGTGGTTCCGTCGCTAAGGTCGTGATGTGCAAGCACTTCTGAAATCATGATACTGTCGTCCACATTGTGTGTAAATACGCCTACGGTATCAAGGGAGTTTGCCATCGGAGCAATGCCATTTTTAGAGATGGAGCCGTAGGTTGGTTTCAATCCGATCAGCCCTGTAAAAGACGCTGGTTGACGCACACTACCACCGGTATCTGTCCCTAGACTTGCTGTTGCCATCAGTCCTGCCACCGACGCAGCTGAACCACCGGAACTTC
>CAYFQX010000113.1:0-3004 GCA_964345405.1 uncultured Peptoniphilaceae bacterium | reverse complement strand
GTTGCGAGTCATACCAAAGTAGGATCTGGTGGTGTCAAATCCCATGGCAAATTCGTCCATATTTACTTTACCAATCAGGATCGCATCAGCTGCTCTTAATGTCTTTACAACTTCTGCATCGTAGGGAACGACAAAGTCCTCAAGCATTCTTGAAGCGCAGGTCATCTTGACATTTTTCACCGCAATATTGTCCTTAATAGAAACGACAACACCTGCCAATGGACCCACTTCTTCACCAGAGGCTTTCTTCTCATCCAGTGCCCTTGCCTGTTCCAGTGCCTCGTCTCTCATTACTGTGATGTAGGCATTGATTTTATCATCTACTGAATCAATTTGATCCAAGTAAGCTTGCGTAATCTCTTCCGCTGTGTACGTTCCGTCTAAAAAAGCTTGATGTAGCTCTCTTGCTGTTTGTTTAATAATCAAAGGACACCTCCTAGTCGACAAAACGAGTGACTTCAAAGAAGCCATACTTCTTCGCCTCGGTATTGGCCAGTGCTTCTTCCTGAGTTAGGCTCGGTTTAATCTCATCTTCTGCCAAATGATTTTCCAATGGAATGGGTTGAAATGTCGGCTCAACTTTACTTAACTCCTCATCACTAATGCCGTAAGTCTTTAGTGAATCGATGATCTCCATTGTCTCGACAAATTTCTTAGTGTATTTGTCCAACTCCTGATCATCATAGTGAAGCATTGCCGATTGGGCAAGTTTTTTCATATCGTCTCTATTCATTCTGACCTCCTAAAAGATATTCCAAATCTTCTTCACTTAGTATCTCTATGTTTAATGCGCGTCCCTGATCTGCCTTTGACCCGGGATTATCGCCAATTAAGATATAATCTGTGTTCTTACTCACTGAGCCCGTCACTTTTGCACCAGCCTCTTCAAGGATGGATTTCATTTCACGTCGAGACATGGAGAGTGTTCCTGTAATAACCACGGTCTTACCACTTAGCGGGGTCGTCTCAACGTTCTCATCGTGAACGCTCGTTGGCTTCACACCCTGCTTAAAAAGATCATTCAAACTCTTTTTAATATGCTCTTCATGGAAAAACTCCACGATTTCATCTGCGGTAATAGGTCCGATATCCTCGATTTTTACAAGTTCATCAGCTGTTGCATTCATGAGTTTATCAAAATCTTTGAAATGATGTGCCAAGTCTCCCGCCGCTTTAATCCCGACATTTCCAATCCCCAAGGCGTAGATAAAGTTTGTAAGCTCCGGTTCCTTCTTCTTCTGAATGGCGTTGTATAAATTATTGCTGCGTTTTTCTTTAAAGCCCGGTAGTGCCCGCAACGCCTCACCCGTCAGACCATACAAATCGTCCACGGCGTGAATATCCAATTCCTGAAGCAATAGCAGGGCCGTCTTTTCGCTAAGGCCTTCAATATCCATGGCATCTCTCGATGCATAATGTGCAATACGTCTGACCAGCTGTGGCTCACAAGAGAGCGTATTTGGACAGAAACTGTGGACGCCGTGAGTGATAAGCTCCGTATTGCAAGATGGACAGTGCGTCGGTAATTGAATCTCTGTCGTCCCCTCGTCACTTCCCAGCGTTCCAAGGATTTCTGGAATGACGTCGTTACTTCGCCTTAGTAGCACTCTTGAGCCAATATGCACGCCCTTGCGGCGTATATCATCAATATTATTTAGCGTGGCACGTGCAATTGTTACGCCACCAAGTTCTACCGGCTCCAAGATGGCTCGCGGAGTAATCTTACCCGTTCTACCAACATTCCACTCCACATCCAGTAAGGTTGTGGAGATTTCTTCCGCTTCAAATTTATACGCCAGCGCCCAGCGTGGAAAGCGGTTAGTAAAGCCTAAGATGTTCCGCGCTTCCATGTCGTTGATTTTTATGACGGCTCCGTCAATTAAGAAATCCAGAGAGTCTCTACTAGCTACAATCTCATCAATCATGGACTCCACTTCAGCAAGGGAATTTACGACGACATTTTTATAGAGTGGAAATCCCTCTTCAGCAAGCTTCGCCTTGATTTCCTCGTCCGTCTTAAACTGAACACCCTCGAGGTAGCTGATATTAAAGAAGTAAGCCGCAAGGTGACGCGATCTAGTCACCTTTGGGTCAAGATTTCTTAGTGCACCCGCAGCTGCATTCCTCGCATTCTTAAGTGGCGTCGCTGCCGTCTCGTTATATTTTTCAAGCGTCGACAGGGGCATGATCCCCTCGCCCTGCACAATCATCTCCCGTGTTTCAGAAATTTTAAGTGGCACTGATTGAATGGTCTGAACTTGCGCGAGAATCTCCTCACCGATTTGCCCGTTGCCTCGCGTTGCAGCAGAGACAAGATAGCCATCTTTGTAACGCAAACTCAGGGTAAGTCCGTCAAACTTCAGTTCCACCATATACTCCAGTTTTTTCGTATAGTCAGCTTGTTTTAATATTCGCTTGTTTCGCTCGTCCCACGCTTCAAGCGTAGAAAAGTTCTGCGCTTTGTCAAGCGAATAGAGTGGCACACGATGTTGCACTTTCTCAAAATGACTGAGAACCTCCCCTCCCACTCGCTGTGTCGGCGAATCTGGAAGGCGTCTCCCAAGCTCTTTTTCAAGTGTCAAAAGTTCATCAAAGAGCGCGTCGTACTCAACATCCGTTACTAGGGGCTCATCAAGTGTATAGTATTGATAACTCAGTTGCTTGACTTTTTCGGTCAATACTTTTAGCTTATCCATCTCATCACTCCATCTTTTTTATCGGCGCCATGGATAGCATAAGCTTGCGCAGTCCCTTGCCCTCAACGCCTACGACGATCTCATGATCCTGATCTCTCGGTGTCATGGAGACAACCATCCCTTCGCCCCACTTCTTATGAGTCACTTTGTCACCTACTTTTAGCGAACCGTCAAGCTCTGCCGATTTTTCCCTTCGTTCGCGTCTGAGTTCTTCCAGACGCTTCTCGCGCTGACTGCGACGATTCATCCCCTCATCAAGGGATCGTTCCCGTTGATATTTCCCACTGCCAAGTGGTTCTTCCACTTCC
>CAYFQX010000112.1:2109-3746 GCA_964345405.1 uncultured Peptoniphilaceae bacterium | reverse complement strand
AGATATTGGCATTTCGTATTCTTCTTTATAGACTCTTACATCTCAACCCTTGACAGCAAACAGACAGTCTCAACATGGCTTGTTCTTGTAAATTGATCCACAGCCTCTAAGTGCTGAAGCTTGTAGCCGTGCTCTTTCATGATGTTCATATCTCTTACATGAGTACGCGGATTGCAGGAAATATAGAGAATTCGCTTTGGCTTAAAGGCCATGATTTTTCCAATGGCTTTGGGATGAATCCCGTCGCGGGGAGGATCGAGGACCAATAGATCGGGACTATTCTTGACTTTTTCAATTTCATGAAGGACATCGCCGCAGATAAATTCCACATTGTCCAGACCATTTTCCTCCGCAGCATCGCGGGCCTTTTCCACTGCTTCCGGAATAATTTCTATGCCGATGACTTTCTTTGCCTCTTTAGCTAAAATTTGTGCAATGGTACCGGTGCCTGAGTAGAGATCAAAGACGACGCCCTGCTCATCTCCTGCCAATTCCCTTGCACGCTGATAGATCACTTCGGCGGCGTAGGGATTGGGTTGAAAGAAGGAGAAGGGGCCGATGTGAAAGTTGAGTCCCAAGAGTTGCTCTTCAATGACTTCCTTACCGTAGATAAGTTCCACTTCTTCAGGAACGACGGCGTCTGACAGCGCATCGGATTTTGTATGATAGATGGAGACGATCTTTCCCTTAAGTTTTAAATCTAAGAGCATCTCTACAAAGGCGTCACAATCGATGCCCTCGTGGGTGGTGACGAGATTGACTAAAATTTCTCCCGTTGCATGGGCCTGTCTTAGGACAAGGTAGCGCAGGATGCCCGTGCGTCTGATGAGATGATAAAATGGAGCGCCCAGTTCGTCAAAGTAATCTCTCGTAGCCATGCGGATGATGTTAAAATCCTCCGGCACAATATTGCAGTGATCTGTGTTGACAAGTTCATAAAATCTTGCCTTGCGATGAAGTCCCAGAGCCAGAGGTCCGTCCTTTTCCTCGTCGCCAAAGCTATATTCCATCTTGTTTCGGTAGCCGCGCTCTACGGGACTGCGCGTAAATTTTAAATCACCGTCCATTAGTCCTGCCTCTGTGTAGAGCTTTTGAAGTAAATTTTTCTTGTACTCGGCCTCCTGCTCAAAGTCCAAGGTTTGATAAGTACAGCCACCGCAGACCTCACTGTGAGGACAGCGAGACTTAGATTCCTCAGGGGAAGTCTTTACAATTTCAATTAACTTTCCCTTCTTGTTGTTCTTCTTCTTTCGAGTCAGTCGTACTTCAACCTCCTGACCAATGAGTCCGCCCTTTGTTACGACGATTTCGCCATTTTCCATTTCACACTGGGTGCGATTTGGAAAATCCGCATCTATGATTTTACAAACTATATTTTTAGACATAAATTTCTCCTATCTCTTTATTTAACTATATTATAGACCATTGGGATTTAAGTTCACAAATAAAATGATTGATGAGACTATCCACGAGTAAGAAATAATTAGAATGCAAGCTATTGTTTAAAGGAGGTTATCATGGGATTTTTCTCTTGGATTATTTTCGGTGCACTTGCAGGTTGGATTGCCAGTATGATTATGGGCAAGAATGCTAGCATGGTTGCCTTTGCTAATATTGTCGTAGGTATTGTCGGTTCA
>CAYFQX010000112.1:1149-2099 GCA_964345405.1 uncultured Peptoniphilaceae bacterium | reverse complement strand
AATTTTACTTGCGATTATTAACAAAATTCAATCAAAATAATTTTATAAGATGAGTCCATCCTTTTGGATGGTCTTTTTTTATCGCTATCTTCCTCTGTATGTAGCCATTTAATACATCGATCGAAAAGCACCGTTTATACAAACTAAATGACAATAAAAAAGAGAGCCATTCTTTAATCATTTATGAATGTCTCTCTTTTTTGATGTAAGTTCTTGAAAATTTGCCTTGTCACTACTTATACTCTACGTTTCCAATAGCTCATTAAAGCAATGGCAATGAGTGTCTCTGCCACGGCGACAATTACCAAGGTGTGGAAGACAGCCTCACTTATAAATCCTACGGGAATGGCAATGATGATTAGAATTAGGGCTAATCTACTTATGATTAGCTTACCGGATTTAAGTTCGATAAGTTGCTCTCGCTCATCATGTTCCTCAATATACATTGTCTTAAGTAAACTTTCATCCTTCAGAGCTTTGCGTAAATTGCTCAGTTGAAAGATGCAGATAAGTAGCACGCCAATGGCAAACCCCATGGCAAATCCGTAGACCAGGTCATTGGTGCGAGTGATACTTTTAAGAAATAGATTCCCCACGACAACAAACAAAAGTACAAGCACGATAAATGCAACACAAGTAGCCACTCTCTTTTTCAGCTCGTCACGATAGATTTCTAAGTTCACAGTTCATCCTCCAAGTCGAAGACATCTTCAATTTTCAGACCAAAATACTTGGCAATCTTATAGGCAAGTGGCAGGGACGCCGTGTACTTTCCCGTTTCAATGGATGTAATTGTCTGTCTTGTCACGCCAACAATCTCTGCCAACTCCGCCTGAGATAATTTCTCTCTCTTTCTCAGTTCAGGAATCTTAGTATTCAACTTTGCTCCTCTCTGCGCTCTGGTTTGTGAATTTCACTTAGTTCTTTATGTATAGCTTGCTTTGCACTTT
>CAYFQX010000112.1:0-1139 GCA_964345405.1 uncultured Peptoniphilaceae bacterium | reverse complement strand
GTACGCTTTACTTTTATTGTCAAGTGTGCTTTGCATTTTTTTAAATATACAATGAATTCTCCTTAAAGTCCTACGTTTTCATAATCAAGGAATCCACTTAAAAAAGCACATAAAAAAACCGGGATCTAACCCGGCTCTTTCTCATTTATGAAACTTTTTGTTCTCTAAATCGTCCGCCCTCAATGTGAAGGATGCGGTCGCTGACTTTCTCGGCAAAGTAGCGATCGTGGGTGACGATGAGGATGGTCATCCCTGAGTCTGCAAGCTGCTTGATGATGTCCATAATGTGATCTCTTGTCGCCTCATCTAGGGCTGAGGTTGGTTCGTCAAAGCAGAGAATCTCCGGATTTAACATGCAAGCTCTTGCAATGGCCACACGTTGTTTTTGACCACCGGAAAGTTGACTGGGATATTTCTGTGCGTGATCGGAAAGGTCCAAGGTGGCAAGAAGTTTCTTGGCGCGACGTTCCATTTCCACAGGATCCATCTTGTGATATTTTGGCGCTAAAGTAATATTGTCCCAAACGGTGAGATGAGGAAAGAGTTGATAGCCTTGAAATACCATGCCGAGCTTTTCTTCGCGACCGGTGGTCATGTTGGCAATGGGCTCTCCGTCCATTAAAATCTCTCCACCGTCAATGGTCTCTAAACCGTTGAGACAGCGCAGGAAAGTTGTCTTTCCCTCGCCACTTCGTCCCTGAATGGAGACAATTTCGCCGCCGTCAATGGTACAATTTAAATCTTCCCAAATGACTTGTTGATCAAAGGATTTTGTTAAATTCTTAACTTGTAACATAGTTGCCGCCTAGGACTCGTAGCTAAATCGCTGTTCGATTCGTCTTAAAATTCTGGTAAGAACTGCTACCACTAGCAGATAGATAACGCCTACATAGAGATAGGGTGTAATCGTAGATAAACTGTTGGAGACGGATTTTGCCGCCTTGAGTATATCCATGACACCTAAGATGTAGACAAGGGAAGTGTCTTTGACAAGGGTGATGACTTCATTTGAAATGGAGGGCATCACCGTTCTTAGCACTTGCGGGAAGATGATACTTCGAAAAGTGTATTCCCTGCTGAGTCCAAGAACTTCACCGCTTTCCCACTGTCCTCGATCTACGGACTGAATGCCGCCTCTG
>CAYFQX010000111.1:0-3787 GCA_964345405.1 uncultured Peptoniphilaceae bacterium | reverse complement strand
AGTCACAGAAGGTTTCAGAAGATACACAGGTCCCTACAGAAGAAACAAAGGACCCGTCAACTTCCACTCCTGAAAGTGAAGTCATCGTAAAAGATGAAAACTTAGCAACAGAGGAAGAAACTGACACGACCACCGTGCCTCAGGACAAAAACGAGGCCATCGTAGAAAACGATGGTGACCAAAAGGCAGATACTTCAAATACTGAAGATAGCAAGGCGGAGGCCAAACCCCTTGAAGAAGATAAGGCGATGACCCTTGAAGAGGGCAAAAACATCCGACGCTATGAATCTCTAATGGCTCCGGCTCCAAACTCCAAGCGAGTTGAAGTCGACTCCTATGAGGCACTTGTCGAGGCAATTGAAAATGCAGATGGTACAACCACCATCGTCATTCAAAATGGCAAGGACATCATCATTACCTCAGGCGCAGACAGAGATCGTGAAAACAACAAGGTCAAACCCATTGGACAGGATAAGATCAATCAACCCAAGGACACCGACTCCGTCAAAGATCGCCAAGATCTAGTGGAGGAAGCGGATCGTAAGGGTCAGCAAGCCCTTAAGGATACGGATTTGAAAGAAAATCCACTTCCCCAGGTCGATATCATTATTAAACGAGCCCAGGACTTCTTTGGTACCCTCTTTGATATTAAAAAGGGTGGCAAGTTGACCCTAGGGGAAGATAAGGAAGATCCGCTCTTCATCGACGGCAACAAGGATGTCAAGACAAGAAATAGCGCCAGCTTTGTCGATGTCAGTGGTGAACTGGTTATGAACGGTGGCTTTATTGCCAACGGATATAACGAAAAAAGCTACTCTGCTCCTATCAATGTGCGTGAGGGCGGAAAATTCACCATGAACAGTGGGCGTATCACAAGCAATAAAAATCTTTCCTATGTTAGAAAACCCGACGGTTCCTGGGAAGGCGGTTATTTTGCCACAGGCGGTGTCTACATCAATGAAGGCGGAAATTTTATATTAAACGGCGGTAGCATTGACAACAACCTCGCACCTGTAGGCGGTGTCTTTTTAGGAAACCTTTTTCCTCAAAAAGGAAAAGATAAAGCGCTATTTGAAATGAATGGCGGACTCATTGCCCGCAATCAAATGCTCGCAAATTCAGGCAAAGCTTATGTTGAAAACTATGGTGGCGGGGTCCATGTCAACTCCAATGCCAAGTTCACCTTCAACAACGGCATCATCGCCGGCAATGAATCTAATCGTGGCGGCGGCATCGTCGTAAACGACAACTACGTCAACGGCTTTAACGGGACAAGTTTCTCTACGACTGTAGATGAAAAGTACGAGGACTATATCAAACACTCCGGCGCCTATTATGAACAAAACGACGGCTTGATTTATGAAAACGCCGCTAGAGTTAATGAACATCCTAACAATACAGGTGCCGGTGGCGGTCTCAATATCAATGCCTCTACCACTCAATTTAACGGCGGATATATTTTAAAGAATATCTCTGAAAACATGGGTGGCGGCATCTATGTTACCATCGCCCCCTATAAACTCCAACTTGAACATACCCTAGTTACAGGAAACCACGCGAAAAGCGGTAACTACTACGGTTATCCATCTGGAACCGGCGACGGCTACTGGAACTGTCCTGTTGGTATTGTCGATCTACAAGACTTTAACACCCTCTACATCTTTGGTAACAAGGCCGATGGCAGCGGACAGGATATTCGTACCATTCGCAAAAATTCCTACACCATCAATGGTAAATATGTAACTTTTGAAACTACCATTCCCCTATTACTGGAAAGGGTAATATCATTCGCTTTATAGTAAACGGTAAAGAAATTCCTTCTAATATATACCACACTAAGGACAATATCTCTCTTCAAGCAATCTATGATTTGCTTACCCAAGAGGAAGCATGAACCAACTACAATGTATTTATCATTGGAAACGAAGCCCTAAAGGGCGGCGGTATCGGATCTAACGCCCATATTATTGCTCCTGGTAAGCCTGGAAACCATAAGATTGTTGTTAAAAAGAAATGGCATTCCTATATTCCTAAGCATAAGATCCTGGAAAGCATTTAGGTCGATCTCTTTATTGGCGACAAAAAGTATGGAGAAATCAAACTTTCCAAGGAAAACAACTGGAAGGCCACCTTTGAAAATCTACCTTTTACTCCTGAAGAACTAGAGGATATGAATCTTAAGTACAATGTAAAGGAATAGGGCGACGACTTCTATTCTGTAGTCAAAGAAAATTTCCACAATATTGAAGTTGAAAGAAAATGGGTCAGCCAAATTGATCCAAGCGACAAATATGACAAACCGGAACACCCATTTATCGCAGAAAAGATTGTCTTTATCTATAAGGATAAGGACGGCAAGGTCATCTCTAAAGAGGATGTTCAAATTACTAATCCTGATCAAAAGTTAGAACATTGGATAGGAATACTTGACGGATCATTATTTGACAACTTTGCTGATAAAACATCACCATCACCTACCATGACTTCGACAAGCCTTACAAATGGGAGGGTTGGTATGGACTAGACAACCGTTCCAACTGGTATGATGAAGATGGTCCATGGCATGAAGCTTATGTCATAGATAAGGGCGATGGCACTGTTGAGATTCAACTTCCCTACCTCTGGACACAGTACCGTTCCAATCCGGAAGTTGGCAAAAACTACCGATATGAAGAGTATGATAAGAACAACAGTGGTTACAGACTCAACCTAGTCCCAAATCATGGATTTACCATTATCAACTACCCTTACTCCGAAATCCCCGTCATTAAAAACTGGCACCACTCCATCAAGGATAAGCACATCCCTGATTCAGTAAAAGTCTATCTACTAAAAGACGGCAAGCGAGTCCAGGACGAAAACAGAAATGATCGCTTTGTAATACTTTCTAAGGACAACGGATGGCAAGCAACATTTGACAGACTACCTTTCTTTGAACTTGAAGGTATGAGCTTCGATCACTACTGGGTCAAGGAAGATTCCGACATCTTCATTCCACTTATCGAACGCAAGCAAGGTAGCACTTTAAACATCCAAGTTGAAAGAACCAGTCTAGAGGATTACAAAATTCAACATGACTATACCGGCGGTACTTCAAGAGTTTACTACATCCCTATGGGGAATTGCAGATCCTGTATTTTGATTTTTAATATTAAATTCATTAATCTTAATAAACCAGTATAGCAATTCTCGATATCAGTCTTCTTTTGTATCTAGCAAACTAAATGTTGACCCCAGCGCTCCATTAAAACCAAAATATATATTTCCAGAATTCTCTCCATCCATAAGCATGAATATATCTAAATCTTCAATTTTTATTATTTTGTCATCTATTGTATATGCTGGTATATCTTTACCGTCAATCACGCCTTTAACTAGATACTGAACTCCTATTTCTTCATTATTCAGTGATTCATTTTTGGGTTTTTCCCTTTTTCAAAGTCAAATAGATCCCCTAATTCTATAACTTCCCATCCCTCAGGAATCATGCCCAATTCGCTCTCAACAAACTCGCCCTCCTGAAAGGGTTCAAAGTCAATAAACCAGGACTTGAAAATCGCCTGGGCTTGCTCCTCTAGATTGGCAATGATCTTGTTGTTCACTTCAATTTTTTGGTCGAAGGAAGAAAGGATAGATGCTATTTTATCTTGTTCTTCTATTTTTGGTACTGGTATCTTTAATTTTCTAAAGTCAGTTTTATTAAATTTAGGTTGTGCACTACCTGTTTTTATTGAATTGAGGAAATTGCATAATTAAGTTTCTAAAACCAAATAAAAAAGGGTATGAG
>CAYFQX010000110.1:0-3796 GCA_964345405.1 uncultured Peptoniphilaceae bacterium | reverse complement strand
GCCTTCAAAACGGCCGACGCCGTGTGCCTCGTGGACGACATAATCCCCAATATTTAAATCATCAAGTGTCAGTGTGTTTTTCTTACTTTTCTTGCGGCGCTTGCCTTCACTACGACCATAGATTTCAAAGGAATTGTAGAGCACAAACTTGCCATTGGTAAGTTCAAATCCACCGTGGAGATGTCCCTCACTGACATGGACAATTCCAGGCTCAAGTAGCTCTCTATCGGAATGATATTCCTGCACGGGAAAACCCATGTCTGCAAGATTTTTAATCAAACGCTTTGGCTTATCGCCCGAACCACCGAGGATCATCACCGTATAGTGACGATCCAGATAACTTAAAATTTCCTCCTGGAAATGATTGAGTCGCCCGTTAAAACTTGTGACGGTACGCATACTTGCATTGACAATGCTCTGAGGTGCAAAGCGTTGATGGGCCTTAAGTAAATTACTAAATAAGATGATCTGCTCGTCATTTATCCGCTCAAAGACTTCATCGCCGGTCCAGTGAATCTGACTGTGAGATCTTAACAGTTCACCCGCCTCCATGAGCCCTGTAATAGTCAAGCTTAGATTTTCTTCACGTAGCAAAAGTTCCTCATCAATGCGTCGAGGCTCTTCAAGTATCACAAGAGGCGACGATTGAAAGTAGTCTAGTAGATGAAAGACATGCTCCTCAGGTAGATAGGACTGAATGAGATCTGTTTGACTCACCAGTGTTCCCTCTTGCAATTTATCCACAATGGGGACAAACTTCTCCCTGGCTCGCTCCTGTGCTTTCTCGCTTAACTTGTCACAATTTTTAAGATCTTTTTCAATAGCTTTAGAAATTGTCTCAGCCAGCGCCCTGGAAATTAAAATTTCCTGAGTGGGCAAGATTTCCATCTCATCCAAAACTTCAATGGACCTTTGCGTTTCAGGATCAAACTGACGAATACTATCAATTTCAATGTCAAAAAATTCCAAACGGTAGGGAAGTTCATCGGATGTATGAATATCTAAAATTCCTCCACGCAGAGAAAATTCACCCATGGAGGCCACTTGTTGTACGCGTTCATAGCCCAGGTATACCAGTGTCTGTACCAATTCGTCCAAATCAATCTGATCTCCAAGGGCCAGAGTCTTTGTCAAGCTTTTATATTCCTTGGGATCGATAAAGTAATCCTGTAGTACCTCCATGGTTGTAATCACCATGGGGTTTTCTTCATTTAAAATTCCCTGGAGGGCCTGAAGTCTCTCACGATTGATTTCCTGACTGTGAGCATCCTGATTAAAAAAGAAAAATTCTTTCGACGGAAAATGAAAAACTCTCTCGCCATAGAGACTCGACAAGTCCTCGTAGAGTTCCACTGCACGTCTTGAATCGTAGGTAATTAGAAGTGTTGGACTCTCAAGATCCTCGGTTAACTGTTTCGTAATGGAGCTAATGGCTTCACCGGGGACACCATAGATTGCCAAGGGACTTTTATTTTCTTTGAGATCCTCAAGAATTTCACCATAGGTACTTAGCGAATGAAACACACGCTTTAAATAATTGGTGTCCATTTTACCTCCTTCAAAGAAACAGCTCAAGAAAATCTTGAGCTGTCTACAAATTCTTAATTATATTTGTTCATACTATAGTCAAGGCCATGTTCAATGACATCGAGCACTGCCTTAGCCGCCGTGTCAATTGCCTCTTCTATACTCTGCTCTTCCTCTCTTGGAAAATTTGATAGGACAAACTTTGCCAAATCCTGATTGGGATGTTTTTGACCAATCCCAATTCTAAGTCTTGGAAATTTTTGAGAGTCAATGCACTTAATAATGGATTTTAATCCGTTGTGTGTCCCCGCTTTGCCCTGAGGCTTGATTCTTAGGGTTGCAAAGTCGATGTCAATATCATCGACAATGACAAGGACCTCCTCCGGACTCAATTTAAAATAATCCATAACTTCTCTAACCGACTCCCCACTTAAATTCATATAGGTCTGAGGTTTGAGCAGTTGAATTTTTTTGCCACTGTGACGTCCCTCACCATAGAGTCCCTTAAACTTAATGGTGTTCACATTCACTCCAAGCATCTCCGCCACGCGATCAACGACGCGAAACCCAACATTATGTCTTGTCTTTTCATAATCCTTTCCGGGATTACCTAAACCAACAATGAGCATTCGGGTCTCCTAATCAAACATTTGGCTGACACTTGCGTTGGAGTTGATGCGGCGAATGGCCTCTGCAAATAGAGGTGCCACGCTGACAACATCGATCTTGTCGATTTTATTTTCTTCAGGTAGAACAATACTGTCTGTGATGATGAATTTTTCTAAAATTGAATTTTCAAGACGTTCAATAGCCGGTCCTGAAAGTACACCGTGAGTTGCGCAGCCAAAGATGCGGTTGGCTCCCTGCTCTTTAAGTGCTAAGGCAGCTTGGCAGATGGTGCCTGCTGTATCTACAATATCATCTACAAGGATACAGTCCTTACCTTCAACACTACCAATGACATTCATAACTTCGCTGACATTGGCCTTTGGTCGACGCTTTTCAATAATTGCAATTGGTAGATGACCCAATTTTTCTGCAAAATTACGAGTACGTGTAACCCCACCAAGATCGGGACTTACAGCTACGGTGTTGCTAGGATCTACAATGTCTTCAAAATAACGTGCAAGATATGGAGTTGCAGTCAAGTGATCCACGGGAATATCAAAATAGCCTTGAATTTGGCCGGCATGTAGGTCCATAGTGATGACACGATCTGCTCCGGCTTTTTCAAGTAAATTTGCCACAAGTTTGGCAGTAATTGGCTCACGTGCGCGAATCTTGCGGTCTTGACGTGCATAACCGTAGTATGGCATTACGACATTAATTTGTCCTGCAGATGCACGCATTAAGGCGTCCATTAGGATTAAAAGTTCCATGAGATTGTCATTGACTGGTGAGCTGGTGGAGTGGATGACATAGACGTCCTTTCCTCTTGCAGTTTCTTTAATATCGATGGTAATTTCACCATCACTAAATTCACTGACAAAACAGTCCCCCACTTTAATACCAAGTTCGTTACAAATTCGTTCAACTAGTGGTGCGTTTGAATTGCCTGTAAAAACAATAACTTCACCGTTATTCTTGTTCATAATTCCTCCCTTTTTCATGAAAATTAATCCTACTTGTGTCGCTTAGACCAACCTGGGATATTTTTTTGTTCTCCGCGCTCAATTGATAGTTCCCCATCTTCAATTGGCTTAGTAATTGTACTTCCTGCCGCAATATAGGCACTCTCACCCACAGTTACCGGCGCAACAATATTTGAGTTACTACCTATAAAGGCACGATCTTTAACAACGGAACGCAGTTTTTCCACGCCGTTGTAATTGACAAAAATGACACCGCAGCCGATATTTACCTCAGACCCAATGTCTGCATCACCTATGTAGGCAAGATGTGCAGCCTTTGTCTTGTCGCCAAGCGTTGAGTTTTTAATCTCGACAAAATTCCCAATACGAACTTGACTTCCAATGTTTGAATTGGGACGAAGATGCGCATTGGGTCCAATATTTACTTCATTTCCAACATGACTTTCTTCAATTAAACTGTTGTCAATGACACAGCCATCGCCAATGGTGCTGTCCACAAGTCGACTGGTACCATAAATTGTACAGTTCTTTCCAACGACAGTCTTACCCTGAAGTACCGCACCCGGATAGATGGTCGTATCCGGCCCGATTTCCACTTCACTGTCAATGATTGTGGAATCCGGATGAAGTAGGGTGACACCATTTGCCATATGACGCTCGTTAATTCGTCTTCTCAT
>CAYFQX010000109.1:1242-3820 GCA_964345405.1 uncultured Peptoniphilaceae bacterium | reverse complement strand
TCGCAATGCTCAGCGTTCCTATAAAACATAACTGTCCTTATCAACCCTGCTCATTTCGTCGGGGTTTTATTTATGCTCCAAAGAGATAGATGAAGAATTTTGAAAATGTAAAGATAAATAGGACGATAAGGGCAATGGTGATGGCGTAGATGCCATAGCTTACGAGTTTGACTTTTGGATCGGGAGGCTGTATTTCTTTATGAGACTGCGTTGGTTCTGTCGCTGACTCTACCACATCCGTAATGGGCTCTTCTGTGCGCAGACAGTTGACTAGGAGCCGCTTGGGTCGTGGCGGTGCGATGGGGTCGCAAGTTAAAAGTGTGAGCACATCTTCCCCCTCCCAGGGACTCAGCGCGTCCCAATCGTTGGGTCCGATGACTTCGTGACCTTGCACTTCATAGTAGAGCGTCTTTCCCCCCTGCTCTAAAATCACCTGATCCCCAGGCTCTAAGAGATGCAAATTTAGAAACATGGTGTCTCGATACCAGCCACGATGCCCGGCAATGACACTGCGACGTGATAGGCCGCCAATGGGAAGGGAGGTGCCGTCCACATGGGCGACACCCTTATCCAAGTGATCATAATTTGCATCTAAATAGACGGGCTTTTTCATCTCCAACTTGGGAATGGTTAAGTAGGCAAAGATCTTGTCGGGATGCGCGCGGTAAAAATCATACTGTGCTTGGTATCCCTCTTCCGTAAAGGGATCCACCGGTTCAAATTCACCTAAATTCTCCTCATATGCCTCAATCTCCGGCTTCTCTTCCACCGTCTCAGGCACAACGTCCTGGACATACTCCTGATACTGATCCTCTTGTTTTAAATTTCGAAGGCTCATGTTGATCATCGCATACATTGGCAGAGAGATGCCAATCAGTATCAGGAGATAGCCCAGGATCACAGATTTTTTTCGTTTTTCTCTACTCATATTTCACCCTTTAAAAAGGGACTTCCCGAAGGAAATCCCCGCTAAAATTATTCATCATCTCGTTTAATGAGGGCACGACCTACAACAGCTAGTGCCACACCACTAAATGCCAGTACCGGAAAGACAATATCGCCGGTCTTTGGGATTTTTCCCTTAGAATTGGAGCTCTTTGAACCTCCACCGGTGCTGCTTCCATTCTTACCGGATACCACGAGTTTTTCGTTGGCAATGTCGGTACGAGTTTTGTGTGATTGTTCATCAATGGTAAATTTAATCGGATCTTTAGACAATTTGTAGCCCTTAGGCGATTGAACTTCTACAAGATAATAAGTGCCGTAAGGTAGATCCACAGCTGAAAATTGTCCCTTCTTTCCTGAAGTGATGGTGTAGTCCTTGCCATCTCGACTCACGGCAATATATTTGTTTGCAGATTTGTCGTAGGTGGTGACTTTAAAAATGGCACCTTCCAGAAGTGCATTGTTGGCCTTGTCATATTTTAGGAAATGATGCTCGCCAATTTTTAGATGCGACTTATTTACCACTTCAAGCATCGTCACTTGCTTATCTGTAATGGTAAATTCATTTTCCTCTTTAATCATCTGATAGCCCGCCGGAGACTTAATCTGACGCATGAGATAGGTGCCGGCAGGTAATTTATATACGGTAATCTCGCCCTTTTCATTGGTTGTGAGACGATCGCCCTTCTTACCATTTAGGTCATAGGCGCCGTCTTTTAGTGGAGCGAGAGTGAGTCCACTGTCTTTCTTTTCATAGAGTTCAAAGCCTCCGCCTTGAAGCGCCTTGCCATCTTCTGAGATGAGTTTTACAACGACCTTGCCGGAGACAGCCTCCTCAATAGGTGCTTCCGGTTTCTCTTCCACTAGGACCGGTTTGATTGTATTTTGATCTTCAGCAAGTGGAGTCACTACATAGAAGCTGTCGAGCTTTGGTGAAGCTTCATCTTCCACCATATCTCTGAAATAGTAAGTTCCTTCTTTTAAATCAACTAAGGCCACTTTCTTATCTTCGCCCGGCTTGTCAGTCATATAAAACTCTGGATACTTCTCGTCCAGAGCAGCTTCTGTCATGTCATCCAATGTCTTCTTTTCTAACTTTTGCGCTTCTTCACTTATTTTTTCCTCAGATACAAACCAGTATTTAAACTTGTGTTGCTCTGCAACGAATTTTTCATTCTTAATTTCCGATAGATCAATGACTGCTGAAATCGTTCCCTCAGCTATCGTAGGCACTACGGACACAAATACCATCAAAATCGCCAACAGTACATAGGCCAGTGATTGATGTTTTAAAATATTTATTTTTTTCATCCCTTCCCTCCGGTTAACTTGCAAATTACGTCGTTCAAATCATAGGATATTATATATATTGTACTGTGTTGGTTCCTTCAATTCTCGGACAATTCAGACTTAGTGGTGCTCTTTACATCGCGGACTTCCCCAATGGTAAAAAAGACCAGGGCAATCCAAATAAAGACAAAGGCTGTGAACTGAATTTTGTCAAAGGGTTCTTTGAAGAGGAAGATCCCTAAAATCAGCGAGATTGAAGGGGACAGATATTCCGTCAATCCCAGAGTGACCAGGGGAAGTCGTGGCGCTGCATAGGAGAAGAGTCCCATGGGTACTGCCGTCA
>CAYFQX010000109.1:0-1232 GCA_964345405.1 uncultured Peptoniphilaceae bacterium | reverse complement strand
CCATGCCATTTCCCCCGGTTGGCAGTGCGCCCTCCACATTGAAAATTAAGAGCAGGGCAACGGGCATGAGCAGTATTGTCTCGTAAAATAGAGACAGCATCGGTGGAGTATCCACATTCTTCTTAATGGCAGCATAGATTGAAAAAGTTCCCGCAAGTCCCAGCGCAATAAGGGGAAGTTCACGATAGCCAATGACCATGACCCCAATCCCCATAAGCGCAATGACAAGGGCTAGCTTTTTCAATCCGTTGAGTTCTTCCTTAAAGACGAGAACCCCTATGCCGCAGACCACCAGTGGCTCCAGAAAATAACCCATGGCCGTTTGAATGACATAGTTTGCATTGACTGCCCATATGTACAGACTCCAGTTAATCGTAATCAATAGCCCGGCAAGAAAGTGGGTAATTACTCTCTTCCGCTGAGTTTTAAAGGGGGCGAAGGTACCTTTTACACCATAGATGTAGAGAGAACCGAGAAGACACAAGAGTCCCATTAAAAATACCCGGTAGAGAATGATGATTTCTGATGCTATGGGTCTTAGACTCTGCCAGTAAATGGGCAATACGCCCCAAAGTGTACTGCAGGAGAGCGCTGCCACAAGTCCCTGCATATATCGCTTTTGACCATCCAAAGTTAATTCCGTATGTTGCGTATCCACTATAAACTCCTTTCAAAACTCAACACCTGCTTTGATTCTATGGTATCATAATTCCCATTCATTTTGATCTCAAAGGCTCATTTATTTTAAGCAATGATCAATTCACTTCGCTTAGATAATAAAAACAACCCTTCCGGTAAAAGGGTTGTTTCAACAATTTATCTACAATTTTAAAAAACTCACCACATAGGCATCGGGACCCCCGTGGGTTCCCAGGACGGAAGTAATCGGGCACTCGAGATAATCGATGGCTCCCTCGATGATATTTTCAAGTTGTAATTTAATGGGATCCAACTGCTCCTTCACCTTGCCATAGGAAAGCGCAAAGTAGTACTTGTCCCCCTCCTTCAGTTCCTGCTTCACCTCATCAATGACAAACTTTAACGCGCGATTGCGCCCTCTAAGTGTATTCACTGCCTCCGCATGACCATCCTCGCCGACAGCAAGGATTGGATTTAGTTTCAAAAGTCCACCAATAAATCCCTTGATGTGACTCACTCTACCTCCGCGAATCATATGCTTTAAGTCATTGATCACGGCGTAAAACTTAACATCGTCGCGCTTCTTTTCCAGG
>CAYFQX010000108.1:2259-3964 GCA_964345405.1 uncultured Peptoniphilaceae bacterium | reverse complement strand
TATCAGCTCCATTAAGCCTGTCAAGGGACTGGATGTCATGATCCCCACTTGGTTTTCAATTAACAATGCCGATGGAGAAATCTATGATCGCGGCAATAAAAAATATGTTGAAACTTACAAGGCCTATGGCATTGATACCTGGGGATTTGTAGACAACAAATTTGATCCCGAGCTTACCCATGCGTTTTTATCCAATGAGGCAGCTCGTCAAAAGGCCGTAGCCGATCTTCTAAGACGTGTCAAAGAGTATGGCATGACCGGAATCAATGTGGATTTTGAAAATATTAAGATAGACGATCGCGATTTACTTACTCAATTTGTAGGTGAACTCTACGAAGCATTCCATCCTGAGGGACTGATTGTCAGCGTGGATGTGACACCACAAATATCAGGCAATGTAAAGGATGAAGTCTATGACCGCAAGGCACTTAGTGAAGTATCGGACTATGTCATACTCATGGCCTATGATCAATACTGGTCCAATGCTGAAGAAGCTGGGTCTGTAGCTGAATATAAATGGGTAGAGGGCAATATTAACTTGCTACTCAACACCATCCCGAAAGAAAAGTTCATCCTAGGCATTCCGTTCTACAGTCGTATCTGGACTGAAGATGGTGAAAATGTTAAATCACGCACTGCCGGCATGACAGATATGCATGAATTTATTGCAAAGCATCAACTTGAGCCCAAGTGGGACGATGATGCGAAGCAAAACTATGCTCAAGCCAGTGTAGGCGGTAAGAACGAACGACTTTGGATTGAAGATGGCGAAAGTGTACGATGGAAGACAAGCTTGATTCGCAAATATAATTTAGCCGGTGTCGCTTCCTGGCGTTATGGTTTTGAAACACCAAATGTTTGGGACACCATATCTCGTGAGATGAGTTACTACCACTATATGTATCAATAGGAGTGATTTCGTGCGAAGAAAAGATAGAGAAATGAGCGAGGAGTTTGGAATTGAAGTCATCGATCATGCACCCTATGGTGTGTTATCAATGTTTGTAGATGATGAGCTCTATAGCTTACCTCTTTCCTTTGTGCGAGATGGAATGCATCTATACATTCACTCTGCCAAAGCGGGGACAAAGGTAGAATTTTTCAATTCAAACCCCAAGGTGCGGATCGTGTTTGTGGTGGATGTAAAAGTACCTGAGCTCTACACCGATGACGAACTGGAAAAAATGTCCATGGACGCATCAAACTTTGCTCAAAAAGTGGTGAGCACCGTATTTACTACAGAATATGCCTCTTGTATTGTCGAGGGAGAGCTTCACTTAGTGGAGGATCGAGATGAAATTTTTCATGGTATGAGACTCATCTGTGAAAAATACACCCCCTCCAAGATGAAATACTTTGATCATGCCATGGAGGCGAGTCTCAGTCGCATCAATGTGTACCGCGTGGATATATCAAATATTCGCGGGAAGCGGAAAAAATTCGATGCGGATGGGAAAGAAATGAAGTGGCAAAGGGAGCCTCATTTAGATTGATATCCCTGTATTTAAGTGCTTTAGCTTGACTTATTTGAATGAAAACAGTATAATGAAGTAGTATGGAAAAGTTAAGTAGCCTTTTATAGGAGAGATATATGTTATTGGATTCGCATAAAGTCATTGCTAGAGAAATTGGGAATCATATCTCTAGCACTTATGATATTAATTTAAATGCGAAGTTCTTCGTTTGGGGCTCCATTTCACCCGAT
>CAYFQX010000108.1:0-2249 GCA_964345405.1 uncultured Peptoniphilaceae bacterium | reverse complement strand
TATCGTTTGATTCGACATTATAAAGATGAATCCTTGGGATTTGTAACAAATGAGTTAATTAAAATCATTCTCTTGATCATGAATACGGATTTTTCTAATGGACCGGACAGTTTCCGAGTTCGTAGTTTAAGTCGTAGGATTGGAAATGTAAGTCACTATCTAGCGGACTACACAACTCATCCTCATGCACGTCGTATCACATGTGTTACAAAATCCTCTGCAAGAGAGCATCTCAACTATGAAAGTGAACTAAATAAGTTTATCAAAGATCATGAATTTGACCTATCTCATATGGAGGAATGGGAACTTTCAAACTTTGATGGCTCTTTTGGTTCTCTAAGATACGCACTGGCAGATACCATTGACCATGTCGTCAATGAAAATCTTGAACATGAAATTGAATTTTGCCGTGATTTAGATTACGCCATGAATTTAAATTTATTTATTTTTGAACAAGCATTTGAGGCAGCTTTTGCCCTAAGTGGACAAGTACAAACAGATCTTATCTAGTCGTTGACAGGACAAGTAGTATAGATATGCCTTTTAGCGAGTTGGGACGGTGGAAGCCAACAGACACAGTCTATATGAATAACAACCGAGAGACTTTAGTAGAAGAGATTTAATATTTAAGGTGGCATAGCGAATTTTCGTCCTTTGATGAAATTCGCTATTTTTATTGAAGGAGTTTAACTATGAGAAACAATTCAGAAGCAAAGATATTAGACATTCGAGAGACGCAGATTGCGATAAAATCATTAAAGGACTTTTTTGAGCGAGATTTAGCCAATACTTTAAATTTAACCCGTGTATCTGCCCCTCTCTTTATAGAGCCAAAGACCGGACTCAACGACAATTTAACAGGTACGGAAAAGGCTGTAAATTTTAATTTAGTTCAGTATGATATGAATGTTGAAATTGTACAGTCTCTGGCCAAGTGGAAGCGCTCGGCACTGAAGCGCTATGGATTTGGTTATTATGAGGGAATTTATACGGATATGAACGCCATCCGTCCTCATGAATTTTTAGATGCAACTCACTCCATCTATGTGGATCAGTGGGATTGGGAAAAGATTATTAAGAAGGAAGATCGTTCAGATACCTATCTTCGCTACATCGTCTCTGAAATTTATTCAGTATTTAAACGTACTGAAAACTACATCAACACGCTCTATCCCTATGTCCTCTCAAATAAGTTGCCTCAGGACATCTTCTTTATCACTTCTCAAGAGTTGGAAGACATGTACCCTGACAAGACACCGGATGAGAGGGAACTTCTAATCGTAAGGGAAAAGAAGGCTGTATTTATTCAGGGCATTGGACACAAGCTTGACAGCGGAAATCCTCACGATCTACGAAGTCCTGACTATGACGATTGGAATTTAAATGGCGATATTATCTTTTACAATCCAACGACAGATTCCGCGCTGGAACTTTCAAGTATGGGAATTCGTGTTGACGAGGATGTGCTTATGGAGCAAATTGAGATCTCAGGTACGCAGGATCGATTAAAACTAGACTATCATCAAGCGCTGCTAAATAGGGAACTTCCCTACACGGTGGGTGGCGGAATTGGGCAGTCAAGAATTTGTATGTTTTTCTTAGAAAAAGCTCACATTGGTGAAGTTCAGGCATCGGTATGGCCGGAAGAATTAATTTATGAAAGTCAATTGAAGGGTCAGAGATTTTTATAAATACTTCAAAACTTAACATGAAAAAAAATCGGTAGTATAGTATAATATTACTATTAGATTTGGAGGGGAGATATGGATCCGGCAAAGAACACTCAAAAGATTCCAAAAACTGAATATAATTTTTCTGAAGTTAAAAAAAACCTCTTGTATAATTTTTTATACAGAGGGGATAGTGAGTGTATGCAAATCTTACTAAATATTTACAATTTAGAGGAGCGCATTGAAAACATTGAGCCGTCCTATATGTCACTTAAGGCCCTTCGACACGATGTCAGTGAGTTTTTAAAAGATAAAGAGGGCAGCGAGTTTATCGCAAGTAATTTAAGTCAGTTGATTCATGACGATATCAATCGATTTAGTTTATTTGTCTATCTTGAAGGTTACAGACAGGGAGTTCGCGCATATTCTGCAGCAAATGAACTCGAAATGCTGACATTGAAATACTACTCTGTTTCCGATGCCTATACTATGAAAGTTTTGTTCCACTATGCGTATAGAAATCCGGAAATCAACGAGTTTAAAGCAAACATACTAAAACAAAAAGTACATCAAAGATTT
>CAYFQX010000107.1:0-4105 GCA_964345405.1 uncultured Peptoniphilaceae bacterium | reverse complement strand
GGCGAGCATCTTTGCCTTGGTGCCAAATTGTGCTTTAAACTTACTGCCGTTGACCTTTGTATCTCCTGCAGATACCACAAGGACCACCTTGTCACCTACATGAAAAGAGAGAGTCTTTGCAATGCGCGCCTCCTCACAGCCAACGGCCGCTGCTGCCAGTTCCACCGTGGCACTGGAGCTTTCAAATTCTAAAATTCGATCCTCAATTCCCCTCGCCTTAAAATACTCCCTTACTTTTTCAACAGACATTTTAACCTCCCTATAAAATTCTATGTAATAAAATAGTTCACATTAATTAAATCTATTCTACCATTATCTGGCCTCTTATAGAGGATTTGAGCCTGTATATTTTAAATTTATCGGCTCGTCAATTAGCGAGATGATTTATTTTAGCTTGTCTACCCCGAGGTTTACATCAAATTTAGAACTTCTATGGAGAATGCCTTCAAATTGGGTATAAGAGAATAAAGTAGGTGGTTGAATGGCAAATTATACAAAAGACCTTGTCCTGGAAACCTTTGACAGCATGCTGGAGCGCATGCCCTTTGATAAAATTACAGTCACTGCCCTCATTAAGGAATGTAATATCAGTCGAAATACCTTTTACTATCACTATGAAGATATCTACGCCCTCCTTGATGAAGCCCTCACGCAGTGGTTAGGACAACAACTGGAGTCCAATCCAGAGGAGAGTTGGCAAGAAGTGCTAAAGTCAATTCTCTATTTTTGTAAAGATAATAGGCAAAAAATTTATCATATATCAAACTCTCTCTCTCGAGATCAACTGGCACACTACATCTTTGATCGAACCGACAATTCCATTGCGACTTATATTCAGCACTATACCATGAGTCTTGATGTCGATGGTGAGCGGGCCAAGATCATTGGAGAGATTATCAGTTACACCATCTATGGTTATTTCATGCGATTTTTATGGAACAACATGGAGGGGGATGTGAAAGAGAGTGTGGACCGATTGGCGACAGTCTTCGACGAGCTGCTAAGGAGTCTTAAGAATGGCTAATTCACTTATTCTCAATATAATATAGTACATTCCGGCGGTTTTGTCCCAATTTGGACAAGACCCCTTTTTTGTACCTGTAAAGCTGGGTAAGTAAGGGATAAGGTATAGATAAAATAACATAGGAGGTATATCAATGAAGAATGTTAAGACAACGCTTACAAAATTCGGACTGACCAAAGCCTTTGACCATCTCTATAAAGATCCGGAGCCAAATCTTCGCAGATTGATGGACTGGGCTGACAAGTTCTCAGGAGGTCGCTATCCCGGACCTCGTAAACTCATACGTGAAGCCATTGAAGATCCGAACAATCCCTACCATCCATTTGTCCGCCATGTGATCAACGACCTTGATCCGGAAGTGTTAAAGCTACTGGCGGTGAATTTCTTTATTAACGCCAACTTAACCAGTGCCCCCCTTCAAGAGGAACTTCGTAAAAAGTACAACTGCAATATTCCGTGGGCCATCTTACTTGATCCTACTTCCGCCTGTAATTTAAAATGCACCGGATGCTGGGCTGCTGAATACGGAAATAAATTAAATCTTACTTATGATGAAATCGACGATATCATCCGCCAGGGAAAAGAACTGGGCGTTTATTTCTACATCTACACCGGTGGCGAACCATTGGTACGTAAAGATGATATCCTTCGCCTCTGCGAAAAACATAATGACTGTATCTTCCTAAGCTTTACCAACGGCACCCTCATTGACGAGGCCTTTGCCGATGAAATGCTTCGCGTGAAGAACTTCATCCCATCCATCTCCCTTGAGGGATTTGAAGAGGCCACAGACTCAAGACGTGGAGACGGCGTCTATCAAAAGGCACTCAATGCCATGAAGATCCTACACGACCGTAAACTAGTCTATGGCGTCTCCTGTTGCTACACCAGCGTAAATTACGAGTCCATCACTTCCAAGGAATACTGGGATATGCTCATTGAAATGGGCGCCTACTTTGTATGGTACTTCCACTATATGCCCGTTGGCAATGACGCCAGTGTCGACCTCATGCCTACACCTGAGCAACGTATGGAAGTTCTTCATAAGATTCGTAAATATCGTCTGAAAAAACCGCTATTTTCCATTGACTTCCAAAACGACGGCGAGTACATTGGCGGCTGTATTGCCGGTGGTCGCAGATACTTACACATCAACGCCAATGGAGATGTGGACCCCTGTGTCTTTATCCACTATTCCGATTCCAATATTCGTGAAAAGACACTACTTGAAGTCTTACAATCCCCACTCTTTATGGCCTATCACGACGGCCAGCCGTTTAATGACAATATGCTAAAGCCTTGTCCAATGCTTGAGAATCCGGATGAACTTCGAAGAATGGTCAAGGAAACGGGAGCCAAATCCACTGACATTCAATCTCCGGAACATGTCGATCATCTCTGCGACAAATGCGTGCCCTATGCCGACGCCTGGACACCTGCGGCACAGGAACTTTGGGAAGAGAGATCGGTACAACGGGCCAATCAATAGCCCGGCGGAGATGTGAAAATGGCAACACGAATTTTTACATCGGAATCTATAACTAGAGGTCATCCGGATAAAGTCTGTGATCAAATTGCAGATCGGCTCTTGGACGCCATCCTCTGTGAAGATCCCAAAGCGCATGTGGCTTGCGAAGTGACGGCTTGCACCGATGAGGTCCATATCTTTGGCGAAATCTCCACTACGGCCCATGTAAATTATGAAGAAATTGCAAGGCAGTCCATTTCAGAAATCGGCTACACTCAGCGTGGCCGTGGCTTTGATGCTGAAAGCTGCCGTATTAAAGTAGACCTCCACCATCAGTCTCCGGACATTGCCCGCGGTATCAATCGTCGCGGCGGAGCAGAAGACCGTCTCAATGCCGGCGCCGGAGACCAGGGAATGATGTTTGGCTATGCGTGTAATCAAACCGATGCCCTCATGCCCCTACCCATTGAACTGTCCCATATGCTTGTGAAGCGTCTCGAAGCGGTGCGCCGAAGTGGTGAACTTGACTTCCTACTTCCCGACGGAAAATCCCAAGTTTCTGTCGAGTACGATGGGGATCGTCCCATACGCATCGCCTCCATTGTCATTGCCGCTCAACACGAGGCGGATATCGAACTTCAAAATCTTCGGGAATCTGTCATCTCCCATGTCATTCGTCCCACACTGCCCTTTGAGATGATTGACGAAAACACCCACATCTTTATCAATCCCACCGGTCGTTTCGTCCAAGGTGGTCCCGCTGCAGATTCAGGGCTCACCGGCCGCAAACTCATGGTGGATACTTACGGAGGCTATGCACGTCACGGTGGCGGCTCCTTTTCAGGAAAAGATGCCTCCAAGGTGGATCGAAGCGGCGCCTATATGGCACGCTATATGGCTAAAAACATCGTCGCTCAAGGTCTTGCCACTCAGTGTGAAGTCCAGTTGAGTTACGCCATTGGTCTGGCAGACCCCATGTCCATACAAGTGGACACCTTTGGCACCGGAAGGATTTCCGATGACAAATTATGTCAACTCATCCTGAAGCACTTCGATCCCAGACCGGCCGCTATTATTAAGAAATTTAATCTCACAAAACCCATCTTCTCCCATATCTCTTGCTATGGTCATTTTGGATTCAATGCCTCTAAAATGCCTTGGGAACAGTTGGATGTGGATCCTTTACTTTAGAAATTTAATACTCACATAAAAAACCCTCGGATCAACCGAGGGTTTTTCATTTATATTTTTACTTTTATTCATTTAGGCTTTTAAATTTATCCTAAGTACGCCTATCTACAGCAATTGCTTGCGCTCGTTAAAGAAGTTCTTATAAATTAAAAATGCAGCAATAAAGGATGCAATGGAAGTAGTGGACATGAGCATAAAAGTGACCATAATCTGATACTTTACTGCCATAATGGGGTTGACACCGGCAAGAATGAGACCGGACATCATGCCGGGAAGCGCCACAATGCCAAGGGTCTTTGCGGAGTTGATACTTGGTAGCATACCCGTCTTAATGGCGTCTCTTAAAATTTCCATAGAGGCAGGTCTGAGATCTGCTCCCAGGGCAAGTTTAGTCTCAACTTCGTCGCGTCGCTCCTTAAAAC
>CAYFQX010000106.1:0-4189 GCA_964345405.1 uncultured Peptoniphilaceae bacterium | reverse complement strand
CTCTGTGCCATAGACATAAAGCGCCTCATCTTTATTTAGCGTCTTGACAATGGGTGATTTAATGGAATCGGACTCTCTCATGTTGACGCCATTTCCCTTGGGATGGGCCGTTGCATATTCAACTGTATTGTAGTCCATTGTAAGTACATTTTTGTCTTTATTGTATCTGATTTTAACCGGATAGTCGTAAATAAAAGCCTCTACAGGCACATAGATTTTACCGTCCTTTTCAATGACGGGATCGCGAAGCCCAATTTCACCACCATTGATTGTTCCTGTCTTAGAATCCAGAGGAAATACTTTCGTACCGGTGTTGTTGTTGATTACAACAGAGTGGTTGACCTCGTCATAACTGATGTTTTGATCAAGATATTCCTTGATTAAATCTATTGAGAAATAGTACTGACCATCGATACGTGCAAAGTCTTTCTTATCGGGTAATTCGCCTTCAATGACGACTTGGAAGTCCTCATATTTTTTTGAAAATTCATTGTTCCCATTATTTTTAAATAAAAAGACAAATGAACCGGCAGCCACCAGGGCAATGCCTAAAATTAATATAAATAATTTTTTCACATTATCATCCTAACTTTACGTAGTTATATTAATTATACCCTCTTGAAGCTATATTTTGAAGATAGTTAAGGGACAATGTCACATTATTTTAATGGAATTAGAAAAAGAGCCTCCACTGGACTTTCCAGCTGATTAGGCTCTTTTAAAGGATTAGTAATTTTGTCTTTCTTTAATTCTAGCAGAACGTCCTTGACGTTGACGTAGGTAGTAAAGTTTGGAACGTCTAACTTTACCACGACGTACGACTTTGATTTGTTCAATACGTGGAGAATGAAGTAGAAAAGTTCTCTCTACGCCTACACCATAGGAAATTCTACGTACAGTGAAAGTTTCGTTGCTTCCGCCACCTTGTTTTTTAATGACAGTACCTTCGAATACTTGCACTCTTTCACGAGAACCTTCTACGATACGGTAGTGTACTTGAACTGTATCTCCAGGTCTAAATGCAGGAATGTCGTCTCTCATTTCATTTTTATTTATCATTTCAATAAAATCCATTTTATGCCTCCTTGTGACTTTCTTTTAACTCTCTCAAATAGTTGAGATCTTCATCTGTTAATTCGGCCCTTTCCAGTAGATCGGGTCGCTTATTTAAAGTCTGCCTTAATGCGTCTTTACGTCTAAATTCTTCAATGGCTTGATGATTGCCACTTAACAATACCTCCGGCACCTCAAAACCTCTAAAGTTTCTTGGGCGCGTGTATTGACTGTATTCAAGTAAATAATCGGAATGTGACTCACTTATAGAACTTTCTGCATTGGAAAGTACGCCATCAATAAGTCTTGATATACCATCGATGATGACTAAACTGCCAAATTCACCACCAGAGAGAATATAATCTCCAATTGAAATTTCCTCATCAATATAGTTCTCAACAATTCGCTCATCAATGCCCTCATAGTGTCCATTGACTAGAACTAAATGCTCTTTCGTTGCCAATTCCTCCAACTTTTGTTGTGTAAGAACGGTTCCCCTGGGCGAAAGATAGATGGTGTAGGACTTTGGAGATTTACTTACTTCAATTGCATCTGCAAGTGGTTGAGGTGTCATTAACATCCCCGGACCCCCTCCAAAGGGATAGTCGTCAACTTTTTTATGCTTATTTTCAGAAAAATCCCGAATATTTACAGTCTCAAGTTCAATTCGTTGATCCTGAATGGCTCGCCCTAAGATACTGTAATCTTCAATATGTTCAAATAACTCAGGAAATAAAGTTAACACGGTAAACTTCATCTATATCATCCCCTTAATGGGATCGACAACAATTCCATCGGCACTGACATCTTTTACAAACTCTTTTACAAAGGGAATCATAATTTCCCTCTCATCATTTGCAATGACAAGCACCTCGTGACTTCCTGTAGAGATAATATCCTCTACTTGACCCAAGTCAATTTCATCTACTGTATGCACCTTAAGACCTACAAGATCACTTAAGAAAAACTCATCTTCAGTAAGCTCTTTACGGGCTTCATAGGGAATGCTTAAAATCGTTCCTCGAAGCGCCTCCGATTGATCTCTCGTGTCAATGCCCTCAATCTTTAGGACCACAAGATTTTTATGAATGAAGGATTCTTCCACTGCGCGTAGCACCGGGTCATTTCCTATATAGACCGCTTCAATTTCTGCAAGTCTCGCTAAGTCATCTGTCCAATGCTTGACCCTGACATGGCCTTTCATGCCATGGGGCGCTACAATTTCACCCACTTGAAGATTATTCATCTTGTTTTTCTTCAATATCTAAGGTTACTAACTTGTCTTCTTTCATGGCAACTGCTTTTAAAATAGCACGGATCGACTTTACAATTCGACCCTGTCTACCAATGACGCGGCCCATATCTTCCGGAGCAAGTAGTACCGTAATTTTAACGCGATCTTCGTCCTCCTCACAGATCACTTCTGCCTCATCTAGATTGGTGGCCAAGTTTTGAATAATGTACTCGACAAGTTCTTTCATAATTCACCTCTAAAGCTTAAGCTTCTTCTGTCTTTTCTGCCTCAGTATTTTCTTGAGCTTCTACATCTGTTGCTTTGTATTCTTTTAATAGACGAGCTACTGTTGGAGTAGGTTGAGCACCGTTGTTAATCCAAGCTTCTGCTCTTTCCATGTTGATTTTGACATTCTTTGGTTCTTTTACTGGATCGTAATAGCCGATTTCTTCAATGAAACGACCGTCACGTGGTGCACGGTTGTCAGCTACAACAATTCTGTAAAATGCATTTTTGTTTGAACCCATTCTTCTAAGTCTAATTTTTACTGCCATAAAATACCTCCATTAACTTTAGAATGGAAAGGGGAAATTCATTTTCGGCATACGGCCGCGACCCTTCCCAACTTTTCCAAATTGCTTCATTAGTTTTTTCAAATCTTTAAACTGTTTTAGTACGGCATTGACATCTCTGACATCCGTACCACTTCCACTAGCGATTCTCTTTCTACGAGAGCTGTTGATAATTTCCGGCTTTATTCGCTCCTCTTTTGTCATAGAGAGAATAATGGCCTCTACGCGATCAAATTCCTTTTCGTCAATATTGATGCTCTTAAGCATTTTATTGTTGACGCCGGGAATCATCGCCACCAAGTCCTCCAATGGACCCATGTTACGCATCTGCTTTAACTGATCTAAATAGTCATCAAAGGTAAAGCTCTGTGTCCTTAGCTTTTCTTCAAGTTCTTGAGCCGCTTTTTCATCCACCATGGTCTGTGCTTTTTCAATCAGTGTGAGCACATCGCCCATACCTAAGATTCGAGATGCCATTCGATCTGGATAGAATGGCTCCAGTTGATCAAGCTTTTCACCCATGGCTGCGAATTTAATCGGAACATCTGTCACTGCACGAATGGATAGTGCAGCACCACCACGCGCATCCCCGTCTAGCTTTGTTAAGACGACGCCGGTTATGCCCAGCGCTTCATCAAAGGACTCTGCAACATTGACTGCATCTTGACCGGTCATCGCATCCAGTACAAGAAGAATTTCATCAGGATTTACTGCTGCCTTAATGGATTTAATTTCATCCATTAATTCTTCATCCACGTGAAGTCGACCTGCCGTGTCAACAATAACGACATCGTTATTGTTTCGCTTTGCATGTTCTACACCGGCTTTTGCTATATCCACAGGAGAGATCTTGTCCCCCATCGTAAATACCGGGGTATCTACTTGCTCAGCAACAACTTGTAGCTGTTTAATGGCTGCCGGTCGATAGATATCTGCTGCCACAAGAAGTGGTCGCTTATTATCCTTTTTCAAAAGACGAGCAATCTTTGCAGTTGTCGTTGTCTTACCTGCCCCTTGAAGACCACACATTAAGATGACTGTCGGTGGTTTTGATGCAAACTTAATGCCTTCATTGCTCTCACCCATTAAGTTTGTCAATTCTTCATTGACTATCTTAATGACCTGTTGACCCGGTGTTAAACTCTCGAGAACCTCACTCCCTATGGAACGTTCCTTGACCTTTTTGACAAAGTCTCGTACAACTTTAAAGTTAACATCTGCTTCTAATAGAGCTAGACGTACTTCTCTCATGGCTGCGTCAACATCTTTTTCAGTAACTTTTCCCTTCCCTCGCAGACTGCCGAGGGTGCTTTGTAATTTATCTGATAGT
>CAYFQX010000105.1:0-4212 GCA_964345405.1 uncultured Peptoniphilaceae bacterium | reverse complement strand
CCATCATGATAGGAATAAGCTCGATAGTTCAACATAATCTCGTCACCGGCCGGGACACCTATGAAGTAATTACATCCAGCTGCAGTAAGTAGCATCGCCAAATTTTCAATATCATTTTGGTCTGCCTTCATATGGTTTGTATAGCAAACGTCGCAACCCATGGAGATACCGGTTAATTTGCCCATGTAGTGATCTTCAAGTCCGGCACGGATAACTTGTTTTGAATCGTATAGATATTCAGGTCCGATAAATCCAACGACTGTATTGACTAGATAAGGACTATATCTCTTAGCAAATCCGTAGCAACGTGCTTCCATAGTTACCTGGTCGGCACCATGGTGACCGTCAGAGGATAGCTCAGAACCTTGTCCGGTTTCAAAGTACATGACATTTGGTCCAAAGGCAGTACCTTCATGAAGTGCAAGTTCATGAGCTTCGTCCATAATGGCAGTGGTGATACCAAAGGCTTCATTTGCCTTTTGACTACCGGCAATACTTTGGAATACTAAGTCTGTCGGAGCACCTTTTTTGATACATTCCATAACAGAAGTTACGTGAGCCAAGACACAAATTTGTGTTGGTACGTTCCATTTATTTTTAATTTCATCAAACATATTTAAAATACGAATGATACTATCAACTGAGTCGTCTACTGGATTGAGACCGATAACGGCATCCCCGATACCATAGGATAGACCTTCATAGACACTCATTTCAATTCCTTCGATATTGTCTGTTGTGTGATTTGGTTGAAGTCTTATGGATAGAGTTCCCTTTTTACCAATGGTTGTATTACATGTAGCTTCCACAGTCATTTTATGAGCTGCTTCAACAAGATCCATGTTACTCATTAGTTTTGCAGTTCCTGCAATCACTTCACTGGTGAGACCTCGTGAAATTCTCTTTAGTTCACGGTCGCCTACTGAGGTGTCAAGAATATATTCTCTTAGCTCTGCCATGGACCAGTTTTTAATTTCATTAAAGATCTTTTCATTGACAGCATCTTGAATGATTCTGGTCACTTCATCTTCTTCATATGGCACCACAGGGTTGTTTCTAATGTCACCGACAGTTAAGTTAGCTAACACTTCCTTTGCTGCCACACGCTCCAAGGCATTTTCAGCAGCAATTCCTGCAAGCTTATCACCCGACTTTTCTTCATTAGCTTTCGCTAATACCTCTTTCACAGAGTCGAATTGATAGACTTGTCCAAACAGTTTTGTCTTTAAATTCATATTTACCCCCTGTTTTTGCTTACTAGTAGTTTAAGACCAAGGTCTTAATTACTAAAGGCAACACACTTCCGTTCCCAATGGGTTTACCAATGTCAATGTAATCCCCATTGTGAACTTTTACTCCATCTATACAAATGACCGGGCGAGATTTGTTCGTCAAATTTTGTAATATGGCCTGTCCTAGTACCTTGCCCATGTCTTCATGAAGTACAACAGTTAATAGCTCCTGACCTTTAAATTGCTCTTCCCAGGCTTGAGCAATGATCGCTGCTAAATTTGTAATTTTATCGTAACTCATGGTACTTTTTCCCGGGAAGAAGAGAGCTACCAGTTGTTGCCCATCTCCCATTTCGTACCACGAAAGTTTCTTTTTAATAATTTCACCTAAATCGTCGCTGTTTTGCTCTTCCTCTGTAAAAGCTACGATAGGTAAGTTGACAATTGGAAACGTTCCCTGTGTATAGGTAATCGTTGAACCGCTAATATCCATAGTCTGTGTTCCGGCACCGACAACCGTTGCCATAATCGTCTCTTCAGGCACCAAAACTTGACTCCAAAATGATTCAAAGGCTCGACGGATACTTCGTCCAAGTAAAATCCCTATGTCATTGTATTTTAAAAGATCTGTTTCATCTTCGTGACCGTAGATATATTCACTGACACCGCCGGTAAAACTGATGCCATCAATTGGATAGCCTTCCTGTAACTTTTTGCCCTTGGGACTGATGAGTAGATCGACTCGGTCCGTTGCAGTTTTCTTGTGAACAATTTCTAATAGAACCTTTGCCAGCGCATCGGTCACTTCAGTCAATTTATTGATATCTGCCTTGTCTCCAACGGCAACAGAAAAATGAGATTGTTCAATAAATTGCTCCATCTTATCTGAGATGTAGGCAATTCTTCCATCTTCATCCATGTAAATTAATCTGCCACCAATATCAAAGCATGCCGTGTCAATGGGTTCACCAATGTGGAACACGCCAATGTTTGTCGTGCCGCCACCAATATCTAAATTGGCTACGGTTATATTATGTTTATCTGAGTACTCAGCCATTCCCGATCCACGACCGGCAATGATCCCCTCAAGATCCGGTCCCGCCGTTGCAACGACAAAGTCACCGGCAAATCCTACAAGTGCATCCATCAAAGTATTGGCATTTTCCTTACGTGCCGTTTCACCTGTAATGATGACGGCACCGGAATCTACATCCTTTGGATCAATTCCCGCTGTCTTATATTCGTTTTTAATAATCTCAATGAGTTCTTTTTCATTAATGATAGTTGTTGAACTCAGTGGCGTTCTGTAGATGTCACTCTTATAGAAGACATCCTTTCCCACAATTCTAAATTCCGGAACACGAACTCCTGAACTCATATTTTCAATGTAAATTTTTGAAAATATAAGTTGGGTTGTGGATGTACCAATGTCTATACCAACACTCAGTAAAGATTCCTTCAAAACTTTCACCTCAAACATTCCAAGATTATACTTCTTAATTAAACGAGATGAGTTGAAACAAATTGAAACCCAATTCATGGTGATGGTGCCTAAGATTGATATTATGCTCCCTCACTTAGGTATATTCATAATGAACCAGATTTCTTAAAATAAATTCGTAACCATTTAAAATTTCTCTAATCGTCATTTCCATATCTTTTGACAGTTTAGGCATTTAGTGTGCTAAAGCCTCAGGGTAAAAATTATTAGGACCCCGATGTTCAATTTTAGCTCATATTATACCTATTTTAGTCATACCCAATGGAGAAGCTAAATTATCATTTTTTTATCAAGAACGTGCTCTAAAATTATCTTTGAGCATTACTCTGTGATTTGAAATTTAAGAGAAATTCTCTAAGTTCATCTACAGAGGATTCATCCTCCAGAGAAGTCTTGAAAATCTCCTCTGCTCCCGCCTCTTTCAGCTGATGCTCTATTTCACCAGTGTCCTCCGCTAAATCCGTCTTAGTGATTACACCTATGGTCTTTTTATTAAATGCTGATGCAAACTTAGGCGGAAACATAGACTGCTCTTCATCGGCACCTTGCACTAAAATAATCATGTCCGCATCATAGGATGTCACCATTAGAGCATGGTAATAGCGAGGGATTTCAACATACTCTCCAGGTACGTCAATAAAATTCTCAATTCTCTCGACTGATTGCGTCTTTTTATACTTAACCTCATACCCCTTTAACATCTGTATTAGCGTCGTCTTACCCACCTGTGAGCTCCCAATGAGCATAAACATTCTAGCCATTAGGATCGAGTCACTTTCGTAGGATAGAAACCTAAGATTTCTTCAAGTGAAGTTATGACATTTGTCAAAGCTTCCTCTACCGAAGAAACATCACCTGTAAATACCAGTGCTCCAGAAAATCGATCAATAAATCCAATTTCTATCCCTGCACTTTTAGAGGCCACATCTGCAGCAATAATTGTTCCCTCACCCGGTGTAATGGTGAGGATGCCAATGGCGCCATGGGCATCTTCGTCCAAGCCCATCTTCTTATAAATCTCACGTTTTGGATTTGCAATCACATGAGCAATGGTGATCTGTTTACCGGGAACAAACTCCTGAATAATTCGGTGCTTTTGCTCCATGCCATTTTCTCCTGTCATATCATTCATAATGTCTTTCATAATTAGTCTCCTCATATCATAAGTTCAATATCATCGACTGCTCGTTCGACATTATATTGTATAAATAGTTCTTGTTATTAACAGTTTACCCAAATTTTTTTCGATATGCAAGTGCTCAATAAAATTCAGTGGAACTTTTTTTGCTCGGCGGTGCTCAAAGAACTTAATGTACTAAAACGGTGCTCTTACAAAATCGTGATCTTCTCTGCCCTATCTCATTGAATTGAAAAATGATATAATGGGTATATCTATTAAAGTTCATGTATATTTACACAAAAAAAGCTACTCTTATAAGAGTAGCTTTGATGGTGCAGAAGGCAGGACTTGAACCCGCA
>CAYFQX010000104.1:0-4310 GCA_964345405.1 uncultured Peptoniphilaceae bacterium | reverse complement strand
GCCAATCCGGATGTCGGTGAGCAATCTGCTGAAGAAAGCATCGATGAAATCAGAGAAGCACTTGAAGGTGCAGACATGGTCTTTGTAACCGCAGGTATGGGTGGCGGTACCGGTACCGGTGCAGCTCCAATCATTGCTGAAACTGCTAAAGAACTGGGTGCACTTACTGTAGGCGTTGTCACACGTCCATTTACTTTTGAAGGCGCTCGTCGCATGAAACAAGCTGAAAAGGGTATTGCTCAACTTAAGGAAAAAGTAGACACATTGGTTATTATTCCAAACGATCGTCTATTTAATATTTCCGACAAGAAGACCACCTTTGGTGAAGCCTTTGAAATGGCTGACGATATTTTAAAACAAGGTATCCAAGGCATCTCTGACCTTATCAGTGTACCTGCACTTATTAACCTTGACTTTGCAGACGTTCAAACAATTATGCATAACAAGGGCATTGCACACATGGGTATTGGCTATGCAAGTGGAGACGACAGAGCAACTGAAGCTGCCAGAGCAGCCATTGAATCTCCTCTACTTGAAACTTCAATTGAAGGCGCAAAATCAGTTCTATTAAACATTACTGCAGGCAATGATCTTGGAATCTTTGAAGTCAATGAAGCGGCAGATCTTGTCAGAAGTGTCGTAGATGAAGATGTCAACCTAATTTTCGGTGCAGGCATTGATGAATCTTTAAAAGATCAAGTGAAGATTACTGTCATTGCTACAGAATTTGAACAATATGATGATGGAAGCAAATTATCTGGCTTTAGTCGTCCTGATAAAGTCGATGCGACTAAAGAAAAATCAGAGGCACGTGGTCGAAGCGGTGAATTGGATATTCCTGACTTCCTACGTCGTTCCAGATAAATCTTTGACGTATCTTTCGAGATGCGTCCTTTTCATATGGAGGGAGAATAATGCGCTGTCCCTATTGCAATCACATAGACTCAAAAGTAATTGACTCCAGGCCGGTAGATGAGGGGGCAAGCATTCGTCGTAGAAGAGAATGTACCCATTGTCACAATCGCTTTACTACGTACGAGCGTGTGGAAGCAACACCGCTGATGGTAGTGAAAAAAGACAAGAGTACACAGGTGTTTGATCGAAATAAAATCATCTCCGGTCTCTTAAGGTCCTGTGAAAAAAGGCCGGTGTCAAGGAGCGACATGGAGGCGATTGTGGATGATATTGAAGCTGAACTTAGCAATCAAAATGTTCAGGAAATCTCATCCAAGGACTTAGGTGAGATGGTCCTGACAAGACTTAGAGATTTGGATGAAGTGGCCTATGTCCGTTTTGCCTCTGTCTACCGACGCTTTAATGATGTTGAAAGTTTTATGCAGGAGCTAAAGGCCCTTGCTGAAAATAAAAAGGAGTAAAGATGAGCTATCCAAAACTAATTGCCAATAAGAAAAAACTACTTCACAATGTAACCACTATGAAAAAGAAGATGACGGATGCAGGTCTTAAGACTTTAGCCGGTGTTACCAAGGGCTTTAGTGCCTATCCGGAAGTAGCTGAGATCTTTGTAGAAGGTGGCGTCGACTATATAGCAGACAGTCGCGTCTTAAACCTAAAGAAACTCAAGGATCTTCCAAAGAAAAAATGGTTGCTACGTATCCCGATGATGAGTGAGTTGGAAGATGTGCTTGAATACGCCGACATATCACAACACTCTGAGTACAAAGTTCTTGAAAAACTCAATGAACTTGCTGGAGAAAAGGGTGTAACTCACGACATCATTCTCATGGTGGACTTGGGGGACCTTAGAGAAGGTTATTTCTACGAAGATGACTTCTTTGCCAATGTTGAAAAAGTATTAAAACTTGAAAACTTAAACTTCATTGGAATTGGTGTCAACTTAACTTGCTATGGCGCCGTTATTCCTACACCTGAAGTACTTGGTCGCCTCGACGATTATAAAAATGAAATTAAAGAGAGATTTGACCATGACTTAGAAATCATCTCCGGTGGGAACTCATCTACTGTCTATCTTGTAGGCGAAGAAGATTTAGGCAGCATCAACAATCTACGCCTTGGAGAGGCACTACTTCTTGGAACTGAAAGTGCCTATGGGCAAAATCTTGAATACATGGAACAAGGTACTTGGAGAATGGAAGCTGAAATCGTTGAGCTAAAGGAAAAACCATCGGTACCAACGGCTAAAGAACTTGGTCGAGATGCATTTGGTCGCATTCCGGTCTTTGAAGACCGCGGTATTCGTAAACGTGCCATCATTGGCATCGGTAAACAAGATGTGGACATTGAAGATATCAAACCAGTAGATGAAGGTATCATCATCCTTGGTAGCTCCAGTGACCACACCATCCTTGATATTACGGATGCTAAGAACGAACTTGAAGTGGGCGACATCATCCCATTTAATGTAAATTATGGTGCCATGCTTAAACTAAGCACATCACCTTATGTCACTGTTGAGGTGGAAGAAGATTAATGGACCTCTTTACCATGCAGATGGAGAAGGAACTTTCAAAATCTGCACCTCTTGCAGAGAGGATGCGTCCGAAGACATTTGAAACATTTGTCGGGCAAGATCATCTACTAGGTCAGGGAAAATATCTTTGGCGATTGATGAAAAGTGGCGTCCTCCCCTCGCTGCTACTCGATGGACCTCCGGGGGTTGGAAAGACAAGTTTGGCAGAACTCTTAGCTCATCAATCCGGGAAGAATTTTGTCAGTTTAAGTGCCGTGACAAGTAATGTCAAAGAGCTTAGAAAAACATTAGATGAAAGTATTGAACGCCTAAAATTACAGGGCGTTCAAACTGTTTTATTCCTAGATGAGATTCACAGATTTAATAAATCTCAGCAGGATGTGCTCCTTCCCTATGTGGAGCGAGGAGAGATCTATCTCATGGGAGCCACGACAGAAAATCCTTATTTCTACATGAATAAGGCGCTGTTAAGTCGGATGCAGGTTTTGGAACTTTTCCCACTAAGTGAAGAAAATTTAAATACCCTTGCCCAGCAAGCACTTCACGATAGAGCACGTGGCTTTGGGGACAAGAATATTGAAATTGACGAGGATGCTTACGAGCACTTACTTCGTCTATCCAATGGCGATGGACGGAGTCTGTTAAATGGACTCGAGGTGGCCGTGCTCAGTACACCGCCTGAAAATGACGGACGTATCCACATCACGAAGGAAGATGTCGAAGAGAGCATGCAGAGCAAGGCCTTTCGATATGATCGAGATGGAAATGCTCACTACGACACCATTTCTGCTTACATCAAGTCCCTTCGGGGTTCAGATCCGGACGCCGCACTCTATTATCTTGCAAAGATGCTTGAAAGTGGCGAACCAGTGGAGTTTATTGCTCGTCGACTGATCATTGCGGCAAGTGAAGATGTGGGCAATGCAGATCCCAATGCCATTCAAGTGGCCATGAGTTGTTTTCAAGCGGTTCAGATCCTGGGGATGCCTGAGGGACGAATTCCTCTTGCTCAAGCTACAACTTATGTCGCATCGGCTCCAAAATCAAATGCTTTGTATCTTGCCATTGACCGGGCGCTTGCCGATGTACGCGCAGGAAAAGGCGAGAGGATTCCTGATTATTTGAGGGATACGCATCAACCTATGGACTACAAAGAGGGCCAGTATCTCTATCCTCATAACTACGAACATGGTTATGTGCCTCAGAGATATTTCCCACTGGATATGGAAGAGAAGAAATATTACGAGCCGACGGATCGCGGCTTTGAAAAACACATAAAAAATCATTTATATCATTTAAAAAATCAATCGGACAGAGATTAGGAGGAAGATATGTTGGAAATTAGAGACATTTTTCAAGATAGTGAAAAATATATAGGAGAAAAGATCACCCTCAGTGGTTGGATTAAAACTGCGAGAGAGTCTAAGAATTTTGGTTTTATTGAACTGGGTGACGGTTCTCATTTTAAGCCAATTCAAGTGGTCTATGATCAAGAACTGAATAATTCTAAAGAGATTGGTCGTTTCCCTCTCTATAGTTCCATCAAAGTGAAAGGAGAGCTGGTGGACAGTCCTGGAAACAAACAGGCCTTTGAAATTCAAGCAGATAAGATCGAACTTCTGTATGCTTCCGAAAACGACTATCCTCTACAAAAGAAGCGCCATACGATGGAGTTTTTAAGAACGATTGCTCACTTAAGACCTCGTGCCAACACATTCCAAGCGGTGTTTCGCGTGCGCTCTTTAGTTGCACAAAGTCTCCATCAGTACTTTACTGAGCGCAACTATGTCTATGTACACACGCCAATTATTACAGGAAGTGACGCTGAAGGTGCCGGTGAAATGTTCCATGTCACTAC
>CAYFQX010000103.1:1996-4311 GCA_964345405.1 uncultured Peptoniphilaceae bacterium | reverse complement strand
GTGAGAACTGTAGAGATGCTCAATGCCAAGTTCCTTCACACTGTCTAAATGCTCAAGATACTGCCCCAAACTGTCGCCGTACTCGTCTCCCCAATAGGTGATGTTGGGCGTAATATCCCCCAAGATATGATCGCCGCAAAATAAAATCTTCTTCTCAGGTTCGTAGATCCCCACCATCCCCGGCGTGTGCCCGGATTCGTCAAGAACTGTAAAGTGAAACTCGCCCACCCTCAGCTTATCTTCCGGACGGACGGGAATATAGTCGAAGGGCTCCTTGGGACGATATTTAAATCCCGGATGATCCTCAATCTTAAGTTCGTCCTCATCCAGCCCCTGCTTGTGGGCATAGACCAGACTTTGCTTCCAGAAGGGACTGTCGATCTCCATGGAATCTTCTGTAATCTTCCCGTCCAGCGCCCCCATATAGATCTTAAGGCCCAACTTCGACAGATAGGAGGCCAGACCGATGTGATCGGAGTGGAGATGGGTCAAAAACAGACTCGTGCGACTTAAATCCAAGTCCAAATCCTCCATGTACTCGTGGGTAAAGAATTTAATTTCATCGGTGTCAAACCCCGTATCCACAATCAAACTCTCGTCCCCATCCCGAATAATAAAGATATTGATACTTCTAAGCGGATTGTCCCTTAGGGGAACTTCCTTTAAATAGATCTTTGGAAAAACTTCTCTCACCTACTCACCCTTTCTTTGTCACTATTTCAATCATACCCAATCCCCGGTAGATAAACGCCATGTAGATAGAAACTCCTTTTCCCGGTGCTAAATCCGGGCACAAAAAAAGACAGGTCGAACCTGTCTAAATTGGTCGGGGTGAGAGGATTTGAACCCCCGGCACCTTGGTCCCAAACCAAGTGCGCTACCAAACTGCGCCACACCCCGTCAAGCGACTACACTATAATAGTATAATGCCTCTTACAAAATAATACAAACCCTTAATTTAGTAATATTTACTTAATTTAATCTTAATATACATCTGCCACGCCCTTTACATTCTCAATCTTCTCTTTACCTCCATTTATCTTCTGTTTTCTTTACTTTTCTTCATTTTACAATTTCCCAACTTTTATATCCTCGTTTGACACAGGGAATTATCAAACTTATAATAGAATAAAAGAAGGAGGCTAGATATGAAGTTAATTGCTTTTGATTTTGACGGCACGCTAATGGATTCCATGGGGATGTGGAATCATCTCTCACAGGACTTTGTCGAGAGCTACGGACACGAATTTACTCAGGAACTGGCAGATCAGTTGATCCCCATGAGTTTAGAGATGAGCATTGATTTTTTCATCAATGAACTGGGCTTTGATACTACACCGGAGGAAATCTACCGGGATTTTGACAAGAAGATCATGGACGGCTACCAAAACAAACTCGACTTGTTTGACGACGCACTGGCCACACTTAGGGAGTGCAGAGACGAGGGCTATCCCATGGTCATTGCCACTTCCACCAATCGCGAGTACATCGAGATTGCACTGGAACGCCTTCACCTCAGCGAGTTTTTCGAGCGGATCTTTACCGCCGATGAACTAGGCCACTCCAAGACCGATCCCGTCTTTTACGAGAAAATCGCCCGGATCATGGAAGTCAACTACGACGACATCATCTTTGTCGATGACTCCGCCCTCAATCTCGAAACCGCATCCAAACTCGGCATCGAGACCATCGGCATCAAAGAGAGCAACAACCGCAGCTCCTGGGAGCTTATCGACCGCATCGCCGATCAATCCGTCTTCCATCTGAAAGATTGGCGCAGGTAATTCATGGATCCCACCCTTCAATTTCTCCTAGGTTACTCCATTCCTGTTGCCCTCATAGCATTCTTTCTCACGGCCTACCTCCGCGTCCAGCTATTTGAGCGCTACAAGCGCAAATCCAGCCGCCAAAGGGAGTGGCTGCTCCTCATCTTCTCAACCTACATGGCCCTACTTATCTTCTTTTTATTTATGCCCAACTGGTTTATCGCCAATCACGGCATCCCCATTGGCGTCGACCTGGCCCGTCCCGCTCACTCCTTTCGACCTTCCGGTCCGCAGGAGTGGGGCGTGAACTTCATCCCCTTCCACACCATTGGCAAATACCTTCGTCACGTCGGCGGACTGCATTCATTTACAAATATCTACGGCAATATCCTCATCTCCGTCCCCATGGGACTGGGACTGCCCCTGTTGTGGCGCCGCTTTTCAAGACTCAAATCCACCCTTGGCTTCTCCGCCATCTTCTTTACCATCATTGAGTTCTTGCAGCACTTTGTCGGCTTTTAATTCGTCAAGAAACTCAATTACAGTAAC
>CAYFQX010000103.1:0-1986 GCA_964345405.1 uncultured Peptoniphilaceae bacterium | reverse complement strand
GCACCGATATTGACGACTTGATTTTAAATCTCACCGGCGTCCTCATTGGCTACGGAATCTACAGTCTACTAGGGAAATTTATCTCCCTGAGACAATTTAAACGCTAATAAGACTATATGAAAAAAGAGCACCTACTGGCCTTAGCTAGTCAAGTGCTCTTTTTAGTATCAAAATAGTATCAGTGTAAACCGCTATTTCTCAACAATTCTATATTTTGGTGGAGACGGCGGGGGTCGAACCCGCGTCCGAGAACCTTTCCATAACAACTTCTCCAAGCTCAGTTTTCTTTTAAATTCCTCAACCTACCCTAAGAAAACAAAAAAGATAAGTCAAGTAGCTTCATCAAATCCACCTTAAGGGCAAAGCTTACCTTAAGGCAGTTCCCCACTTAAAATTGACACCTCGCGTGGGCCGTGGGCCTCCCAGTTGAGATGGCAGTCATTTAAATTATGCTGCTAGAGCTAAATTTTCGTTAGCATTTAAATTTTCCGGCCATTTTAACGTTGCCTGACCGATCAACGGCTTGCTATTGAAACTTCCGGATCCCCGTCGAAGCCAATTTCGTCCCCTAGTTGATTATTTATTGTATGACAGGATCACCAACTTGTCAAGTTGACAAATTTAATCCAATCACATGGACTTTTTCACAATAAAGTGTATACTGTTTATAAGTAGAATTATTGAAGATTAGGAGGGGCCTATGCATATTATTAAAGATGATCAAGTGATTTTTAAAATGGACCACACCCAAGCACCGGTACTCACCGCCCGGTCCGGCGACCGTGTGCGCTTTGAAACCAAGGATTGCTTCTCTAACAGCATCTCAAGGGAAGAGGACCTCATTATGGACATTGACTTTAGCACCGTCAATCCTGCCACCGGTCCGGTCTTTGTTGAGGGTGCCGAGCCCGGCGACATCCTCAAGGTTCACATTGACAAGATCGACATCGGCACGCAAGCCGCCGTCACCGTAGCCAAGGGCTTTGGACTTGTCGGCGACACCATCGATGCACCTGCCACTCGCATCGTCGAAATTAAAGAGGATCGCGCCTACTTTATGGGACGGCCGCTTCCCCTTAAAAAGATGATTGGCGTCATTGGTACGGCACCTATAGATGGCTCCGTCGAGACGGGAACGCCCGGCGACCACGGAGGAAACTACGACTGCCTGATGATCACCGAGGGCGCCACCGTCTATCTTCCCGTCAATCATCCCGGCGCACTCCTTGCCATCGGCGACCTTCACGCCACCATGGGCGAGGGCGAAATTGGCGTCTCCGGAGCTGAGATTTCAGGCGCCGTCGAGACCACCATTGAAGTGCTAAAGGACACCGAACTTCCCATCCCCATGGTTGAAAACGCTCAGAAAATCGCCACTCTAGCCTCCGGCGACACCATGAAACAGGCGGCTCACGATGCCACCGCTCGCATGGCGGACTATCTTGCAAACCATACGACACTCAACTACAAAGACGCCGTCATGCTACTCACCCTTGCCGGTGACCTCATCCCCTGTCAAGTCGTCTGTGACCGGGTCTCCTTCCGCATGGAGATAGACAAAAAAATCATAGAGCAGTATAAGTAATTAAAAGGCCGAGACAACTCGGTCTTTTTTTAAGCCCTGTTCCTATGAGCGCAAGCGTGTAAGAGAAACGACGACAGGCATATTTTACTCATTGTAAATAAAATTCAAAATCCCGCCGTCGGAGTCTAAGGCCTGCACAAACACGACGCACCCTCCCCCCCTTCTTCAACTCACCACGGGGGATCCCTCGACTCGAAAATAAATTTCTCGCTCGGGATGACAGTCCTATTTTTCTCATTCGATATGACAGTCCTATGTTCCCTTCCCATTAAAAAAAGCCCAAGTAATTCCTTGAGCTTTTCATACATAAGACCCCGGGTCTAATTTCTGATTAAATACTTTATAAACTTCACGACGGCGGCTACAAGCGCCCCTAGAAGTAGGATGGTGACAAGATAGAT
>CAYFQX010000102.1:4023-4320 GCA_964345405.1 uncultured Peptoniphilaceae bacterium | reverse complement strand
CCCCGATGATGACAATGTCATCCTTTTGTATGTGATCCTTGATATTTTCAGGATTCATGGCATAGACAGACATCTTGCCGTTAAAGGGGCGGGGATTTTTAGGATCGGTGAGCTTCTTTGCGCTAAGTACCTGCATGATATTTTCCACCGGTGTCTTGCTTCGACCCAGGACGCCGTCGTCCCAAATTTCCATATAGGACTCTGTAATATCTGAAAGTGAGACAATGCCAATGAGCTGATCATTTTCATCTACCACGGGCAAGTTCTCCACTTGATGTTCCTGAATCAATCCCAAGG
>CAYFQX010000102.1:0-4013 GCA_964345405.1 uncultured Peptoniphilaceae bacterium | reverse complement strand
CTGATGGTGAAGGCCTTGTCCATGCTGAGATCACGAACTTGGGGCTTGATGCTCTCCTTGTAGCGCGGCGGTTGCACGCCAAAATAATCTAAGACAAACTGCGTCTCGCGGTTAATTTCCCCCAGTCGAATGGGCTGCGGGTCAAAATCACTGCGTCTGGACATGAAGTAACTATAGGCCAGGGCAGCGCAGATAGAATCTGTGTCCGGGTTTTTGTGCCCGGTAATATATACTTTTTCTTTAATCATTTTTCATCCTCATTTAAACTTGAATAATTTCCCATGCGATCCCCATAGACTTTCAGCTCTTCGGCTGTAGAATCTCGTCCGAGCGCTTCATTTCTAAAGGGATAGCGACCAAATTTCTCTAAAATCTCCAGATGTTTTCTAGCAAACTTCAGGGTCACCTCATCCCCCAGTGCCTCAAAATAGGGAAGTGTCATGCGGTGAATCTCAATATTTTCCGAATGCATAAAGGGCATGAGGGCAAATTTTTTCTCGTCTGTGGTCAGTTGATCAAACTGCTCATTTGATCTAAGTTCCTGTGCAAGAACCAGGGCCATCTTGTCCTGGGTGTAGGATCTCTTGTCGTTTCGATAGAGATTTCTAGAAAATTGGTCCAAGACGATGATCTCTGCCAGGCGACCGCGGACAGTCTTTCGCCAGTCCCACAAAAGCCCCTGACAGGCTCTGTCATGGATCTTTAAAAACCGGTCTCGAATTTCCCTGTCAAATGCATTGTTCTCTGCAAAGTGATAGGGCATATTTTTTGGATCAAACCAAAACTTAAGTATCTCTTCGTACAATTTCAGCCACCTCCCGTCAAACTTACTCCCAACTTATTTTATCATACCCATTTTTAACTGCAAAAAAAGAGCGCCGCCCATTGGCGGCAACTCCCTAATTTTCATTTACAAATCGTGTTCCCGAAGTTCCATTAAGGGCAGAGGTAGCCTTTTCAAGGGAAGTGATGATGGTTCTTCTACTTGGTTTGGATCGATTAAATTTAATGGCAGCTTCTACCTTTGGATCCATGGATCCCGGTAAAAACTCACCCTCTTGCAGATATTTTTCTGCATCATCTGTAGTAAACTCGTCCTGCCACTGTGGTGCGTCAGACAGGAAGTCAAGTGCCACTTGATCCACTGCAGTTAAAATCAGTAGTGTTGAGGCATCTACCATCTTTGCAATTTCAACAGAAGTTAAGTCCTTATCTACGACAGCGCTCACACCTTCATAGCCGTCCTCTGTTAAAATCACCGGTACACCGCCGCCACCGCCGGCAATGACAATCCCCATCTCTGCCATTTCCTTAAGTGCCGCTTCCTCTACAATTCCCACCGGCTTTGGACTTGCAACCACTTGGCGATAGCCACGGTTACTGTCTTCCATGGTTGGAATACCTTGGGCATTGAGCGCCTCTGCCTCTTCCTTAGTTAGGAAGTTCCCAATGGGCTTTGTCGGATTTGCAAATCCAGGATCTTTTACATCGACAATGACCTGAGTAATCATAGTCAAGACATTTTCATCCAGACCGCGACGTTTCAGTTCATTTTTTATTCCATTTTGTAAGTGAAATCCAATGTAGCCTTGGCTCATAGCTGTACATTCTGCAAAGGGCATGTTGACCAGATTCGCCGTGTCCATGGAGCTCTTTAACAGTCCTACTTGCGGGCCATTTCCATGACAGATGGTGATGCGGTACCCCGCCTCATAGAGATCCACAATGACACGTGCCGCCGTCTTAACATTTTCCTTTTGCTCCTCAGGTTTATAACCTAAAGCATTGCCACCTAATGCGACTACGATGTTCTCTTTCAAAATACCCTCCTTTAGCAACTAAGTTCACTACTTTTTCTGTACTATACTATCAGATTCAAGCTCATCTGGAAAGGGATTATTTCAAAAATTTTAAATTTCATAAAAAAACTGCCCCTGGGGAGCAGTTGTAAAACCTCACTTTAACTCTGCATTTTGCTTGGCATCCAGTAGAGACTGAAATTCATCCAATACCACCTCGTCCACACCCGGTTGATCCAAGACAACTCTAAAAAACTTGAGCAAGGTCTTCATACTAGGCTGTAACTCATCCAGATGACTCTGCATTTGCATATAGGTGTACTCATCCCTTGTAATGGCAGGACTGTATTGTCTTGCCATATTGATACCCATGAGAATTTCTCCATCCACCTTAATGGCCTGTTTCTCCAAGAGTTCATTAATCAGAAGATGAATGGAACTTTCACTCCACTTTCGGTTCTCAGTCAGAGCAATAATCTCAGACCGAACAAGGGGTCTCTGTTCACGCCAAAGGGTCTCCATTACCTGCTCCTGGTTTGGGGTTAGTTTAAAATGTTTCATATTAATCTCCTGATCTATTCCTCCACAAAATGTTTCGGCCGGTCACTTCGGTCTAGAACTTGAGAAATACCACATCTAGTAAGTGAAATCGTTTCTAAACCCATTTACTCAAAGAGTTTCACATAATTTTAATCCTTCAAGGAATAAATAATACAAAGCTCCTTGTATATTTAATATAATATATCACATTATTGAGTTAAAGACAATCATTGGTTTAATTGGAGGTAGTGAATTGATTTAAAATGGATTGTCATGATTTATTCCATTGACGATGTTGTGGGCTAAAGTACTTCCTTTAGCAAGAAAATATGAAATGAGAACATCTTACGCAAACAATTTCATACAAGCAAAATAAAAAGAGACCTCTGAAGAGATCTCTTTTTATTTTGCTTCTTCAACTTTGTGGGCTGTCTTGAGTAATTCCCAGACCATCTTGTCGGATTTTACATAGGAGTTTTGAAGAGTTTCATTGTTGATGTCACAATTTACATCGCTGACATGGATGAAGAGAGCATAGTTTCCATCTTGATAATCTAAGATGGCACCCGGCACTTCAAAGGCTGGATGATCCATAACGGTAACGGTACCGATAAGTCCTGTCCATTCATTCTTTTGATCTTGATGCATCTTGTCATAAATTTCATAGCCGGTGTCTATCTTTTTAATGAGAATCTGATCTTTGGCATCCTTTGGCAAATTGATCGCCATGCCGGTACCTTCAAAGACAAATACTTCCTCGCCCTCTTGAAGAGATCGATCTTCACCGTAGAATCCAATGGTGGCAACACGATTTACTTCATCCCATACGACGGAAAGTCCCATGACTTCGCCTAAAAAACGTGCAGGAAGATAGGTGTGGTTGCCTTCAATAAATGGAGCCACATCCATGGTCTTTGCTTCACCGTTTGCTTTGTAATTTTTACTTCCAATGACCATCTCAACCATTTCGTCGCCCTTTGTCAAAGTGACGCCGCGAGTCTTGTCATTCCAACCGACTTCATAGCCGTTTTTTTCAGCTATGAGGCGTGCAGGGACAAAAGTGCGGTCCTCTTTGATGAGGGGTTTGTTTTCTTGCTCATAGGTAATGTCCTGACCATTGAGCGCAATTTCTACCGGTCCACCTTTCATTGCAAAGACAGGGGTAGCTAGTATAAGTACAGCGAGTATGATTGCCAATTGTTTTTTCATGATGTAGTCCTTTCATTTGTCATTTATTTTAACGTACTATGTATCGATCTCGGACCCTTCTATGTCTTTCTCTCTGTAACACAATTGTAATACTCCTCTCACCTAGATGCAAACCAACCCACCCCATTAAAAAAGAAGGTTTCGAAAAACCTTCTCTTAGACTCTAATTTACCCAGTGGGCTGATTGTAAAATCTCATCGACAAGTTCTCCGGATGCCTTGTAATTCTTTTGCAATTCCTTGTTCTTTGCATCCCACTGTTGATCTCCGGGGAAGTTGGCAATGGCGTATTGTCCGTTGCGATAGGCAAGTAGACCATGCATGGGATTGGTGATGGGTTCATTGGCAACTTTAATAAAGGCCACGACGCCGCTCATCTTACTCTTTTTATCGACGATTTCATAGTCGCTGTAGGCTGATTTGCGAATGACAATTTGACCTCTTGCACCCTCAGGTAGATTCAACG
>CAYFQX010000101.1:0-4329 GCA_964345405.1 uncultured Peptoniphilaceae bacterium | reverse complement strand
TATTATGAAGGGACCACGCGTAGTGACCACCGGCAGGGGATTTTGTCGTACGGCAGGTCACGGCGACAGTCATGAATTGCCTCTTGATTTTGTGAATGAATCCCATCCCTGGGCGGAGCGCGTTGACGGACCTTGGGAACTGCGCCGCGCCGTAAGGAGACGACTTCGCGACAATCCCGATGCCATTAAGATTTGGTCCACTGGCGGCGGCATTTGGAGATTGGATCGAAAGCTGGATACGCACTACACTATTGAGGAAATTCAAGCGGTGGTGGACGAGGCAAATATGGTGGGACTTCCCGTGTGGAGTCATGCAGAAGGCTATGAGGGTGCGTATTTTTCAGCAAAGGCAGGGGTGCATTTAATTATTCACGGCCAAACTTTAAACCGCGAAGCTCTTGAAATTATGGCGAAAAACGGAACGTATTTCTGTCCGACGATTCAATTTTTAGAATCTTGGTTTACTTCCTATGAGCCACCCTATCAGCCGGAAATTCATGACCTCTATGAGGGCGAGACCGTGGCGGAAAAGGAGCTCTCCAGAGTCTATGCAAATTTAAGACAGGCAGTGGAGATGGGGATTGGGCTCACCATTGGCTCCGACAGTTTCTGCTCCAGCTTGACGCCCTACGGCACCACAGCCATTGGAGAAATCATCTCCTTTGTTGAAAAGGCAAAGCTGACACCGGAATACGCCCTGACTTCTGCCACCTCCATTGGTGCCGAGATGCTTAAAATTGACGATGTCACAGGCACGTTGGAAGCGGGAAAGAAGGCGGATTTTATTATGCTCAGCAAGAATCCTCTGGAAGATATTCTCAATTTAGATCGCACAAACATGACCTGGATTGTCAAAGAGGGCGATGTCATTGTCGCTCCAAGACTTGGCTAGATTACTTACTCTTCATCATGGTGATGGTGAGATTGAGTCCGCAACCCTTGCCTTCTCTACGGTAGGAGTGAAACGCCGTTTGGGTGAAAGTGTCCACATCACTGATGTAGATCTTGTCATCCTCCATACCGAAATCTTGTAGACTTTTTACAATGGTCGTCTTGATGTCGATATAGGAAAATTCACGATCTCTCCTGTCGATGACCTCATCTGCAAAGTCGAAGGTTTTTTGCCATCGGGTGACGACATCGTCTCGAACTTGAAAGCTCTCCTGACTGATGGAGGGGCCAAGGGTGGCGTAGAGATCCTTGGGATTGGAACCGAAGTGGGATTGCATCATTTGAATTGCCTTGGGTCCGATCTGTAACAGGGTGCCTCGCCAACCGGAGTGTAGACTTGCCTGAACTTCTCCTACGGGATCGTAGATGACAAGGGGGACGCAGTCGGCAGTTTTAATCACAAGTGCTACATCTTTTAAAGTGGTGATGAGTCCGTCTGCCGGGCCAAGCATGAGTCCGTAGGGACTTGGCGTTCCCTTACTTGTATCATCGACCAGGACAATGCGGTCGCCATGGACTTGATGGACATGGTAAGTCGCGTTGGGGTTTAAATGATTTATCTTTAAAACTTCAGAGAAGTCGCGGGAGCTTAATTCTTCATTTTCTTTCGATCGAAATTCATAGTCGGATCCGGTCATGATTTGAATCAAGCCGGGACGTGATAAGTTTAGGGACACTGAAATCCACCTTCCTAATCTTTTACTTGAACTATTTTTCGGTTATAATGGACAGAAGGAGGCGTAAAATGAGGCAAAATGTCATTAAAAATTGGATAAGACTCATCCTAGTCTTCATCCTTATATTCTTTTTACTTCGCAGCGCTACAAGCTTTCCTCAATTGGTTACGCCACTGTGGGCGATGAAGACGGAGACGGATCTGGATGATTTCGCCCTTCTTAATCATACCATAGTCCTGTGGAATGGCGATGTACTGAAGTTTGTCGACAGACAGGGAAAGTTGATTGGCGAGGAGGACTTCAGTTCAGAGGGGCTGGAACTCTTTGTAGGAGAGGATAGAGTCTATCTCTATGATTCCGATCTAAGTAAGGTTCACATCTTCAATGCTCGCGGCAAGGAAGAAGGAAATTTTTATGTAACAGGTGAAGTCTTTTCCATTCAGGATCAGCACAACAACACCATTGTCCATGTCAAGCGCGATGGAACGGAGGAGCTCTTTATCTTGGAGGGGACCGAATCCCTGGAACCGATTTTTCAAACAGAGCACTTTATTTTAAATTATGACATTGTTAGTCGCAAGAAATTTGTCGTGGCGGAGCTCTCCATGCAGGCCTCGGGATACTACACTACGCTCTATCATCAGAGTTCGGAACTTGAAAAGCACGAGTTCCAAAGTGAAGTGAGTATGGGGGTGCAGCTCATTAAGGGCGACATCTACATGGCGACGGAAAAAATGCTCTATAGAGTGAGCAAGAATGAATTAAAATCTACAGAAATCCCCCTAATTTCAGATATTGTCATGGATAGTAAGGGTATCTGTCTACTTCATAGTGGCACTCTTTCCGTCTATGATTTGAATTTAGAACTTAAAGATAAGATTGGGATTCCCGCCAATGTCCATGAGATTACAAAAGTGGGGAAAAAACTCTATGGTCTGGGCTCCAATGATTTTGTAGGAAATATTGGCAAGCAAAATCAGTTTGTAGTAAGATTTCCCGTCAAGGAAAAGTTCTATGCTCTGGATAAGAAGCGAATTTACGCTTACGGGAACGGAACGGTACAGGCCTACCAACTCAAGCTGACTTCGCCCTTTAGTAAGGATGCGAAACTTCAAGAGCCGAAACTGGATATGTTAGAAAATGAGGGTAAACATTGACGATAGATGATATTTCAAGGCAATTTGTCTACGAAAGTGGAAAACCGACACTCCTTGGGAAAATTGCCCTTGTGATTCTCATTGTACTGCTTGCTCGAATGGTCGTAAGGATGATTAACACCGTCATCAACCGCGCCATTAGTAGAAGGGGCGACGCGTACGGATTGCGAGCGGTGACACTGACTCGGTTGACTCAAAAGTTAATTAAATATGTGATTTATTTCATTGCCATTACCATGCTACTGGATCTGTGGAGCATCAATACTTCCGCCATCTTGGCAACGGCGGGGATTGGTTCACTTGCACTTGGTATGGGTGCGCAGACTTTAATTAAGGACTGTATTACCGGATTTTTCATTGTCTTTGACAATCAACTGGCGGTGGGAGAATTTGTGAAAGTTGCAGGTATTGAAGGTCATGTGGAGGAAGTGGGAATTCGCATGACAAAGATCCGGTCCCTGGATGGGCGTCTGCACTTTATTCCAAATTCTGAAATTTCCATCATCACAAATTCCAATCGCGGGCCCATTCGTGCGCGTGTGGACATCGATGTGGATCGATCGGAAGATCCTGTCCGCGTACTTGAAATTATTGAAGAGGCCATTGAAGGTCTTAGAGATGCTCACTTTCCCGAAGCCGGCCCCTCCATTATGGGGATGACGGAAAACACGGACCGAGGGTATCGTGTGACTGTCGTTGGCAAGCGGTCCATTGATGATTTTTATGATCTGGAGATGGCGATGCGTCAAGCGGTGTTGTCGCACTTTATAAAATATAATATTAAGCTGCCGGAGATGCACTTTAGAAAGGAGTAAGGAGATGAAACGACTTTATTACGATGTTGGAGATATTGTCACTTTAAAAAAGGGACATGCCTGTCAGGAAAACAAGTGGAAGATCCTACGTACCGGAGTGGATATTCGGTTGGAGTGTATGGGGTGCGAGCGGCAGATTTGGATGACGAGAATGGATTTTGAAAAGAGAGTGCGAAAGATTCTGGTAGATGGAAAATTTATTAGTATTGTGCATCATCAACCGGAGGAAGACGCATAGAAGCACTCTATTTCAATAGTTAAGATGTGGCAAAGATGAGGATTTGACCTTGTGCTCAGCCTGTATTGTGCGATAAAATAGATGCAGTAAGTGGAGTTTAGCACAGTTGTCATCTGTGTGTGACAAACTTACTGTCAAGTCGATCATAAAATGAGTGAAAGACCTTCCGAAGAGGGTCTTTTTATATTTTAAAAGTTCATGTTAAAATAGTAGGGAAGCGAATGCCGGACAGGTGGTGCCCACTGGTATTCATTGAAACGAATTTAATAACGTGATAAAATAGATAGTTAGGGAAAAGAAAGGTGGTACTCATGGCACTATTAGATAAGATCTTTGGAACTTACTCTGAGCGAGAAGTAAAGAAGATTAGACCTCTTGCAGATAAAGTACTGGCATTGGATGCGACCATGCAGGCACCGAGCGATGAGGAGTTAAAGGGAAAAACAGCTGCATTTAAACATAGAACTGAACAGCGCGAGCCCCTGGATGAC
>CAYFQX010000100.1:0-4344 GCA_964345405.1 uncultured Peptoniphilaceae bacterium | reverse complement strand
GAGATCACCGGAGGCAACATAGACGCAGTTTCTGCCCAGTTGTTCCGCCGCCCTTGAAATCGCCATTCCCAGTTGATAGTGAGCTTCTGCCGGAAGGACGGAGAGACCCACGCGAATGATTTTAAAATCTGAGTACCGCGCCTTGATAAATCGTAGCGGGATCAGACTGCCGTGGTCCAAATTTTCCGCATCCAGATGAGAGTAGTAGATTGGCAGTCCCTCGCCTTCCCTGAGGATTTCCTCGCAGAGTTCCTGATCAATGACTGCGCCCTCCTCAACTCCTCTGACGCCAAAGGCACTCAAGTCGCCGTGGGCCCGGGGTGCATCGGCTAAGTAAAAGGCGTCTTGATAATAGGGCGCGTGAGGAGATGAGAGGATGATGGTATCCGGCTGAATCTCTGCAATTTCCTCCGCCACCTTTTCATAAGCTGCAATGGACTTTGCAATCTTTTCTTCCTCGCCTCTTCCAACTTCGGGAAGGATGATGGGTGGATGGGGCACAACAAATGCTTTCTTCATGGGATAACCTCCTTGTCACAAATCTAAAAAACGAATTTTTTAACATATATACTCACTTGTTATTAACGGTTCAATCACCTATGTATATACTATTCATCTACCCCGTACCGCCCTATAATAACAAGAGGACATGGATATATATGAGATATTTAAAAATTATGAAATTTTTAATGAAACAAAATTTACCGCGAGATCCACATCATTGAAATACAAATAGCCCCCGGTTTGCGCCGGGGGTATTTATTTCACAGATTAATCTAAACTTTTAGGAATGATATGATCTACCATTAGCACTTGGGATGGCAGATAGAAGATCCAAATGAGTTTTCGAAAGACCTCCGCCAGTTGACTTGGTTCGTAAATATTGGCCATGCCTACGGAAAGATCGCAGGCGCAAAAGAGCAGGTAGGCAAGGGCGAGTTTCCCGTCGCGAGCATGCCACGCCTCGCCGGTGTTGAGTAGCAGTAAGCCGGCGTAAGTGACAGACAGCGCGATAAATTGCGGAATAACAAATTGTAGTGCGAGATAGAGCCCCAGTGTGCCCAGTGCAAGGATGAGGGGATGGAAGCGCCTATTATCCGTCATCCGCTGAAGATAGCGGAAGTAGTGGACAAAGATAAATAGAAAAATCCCCACGCCGTAGTTCTCACTAAAGAGCAGGAGATAATCCGTAAGTATAGTCAGTGCCGCCGCCCCCTTCCACCAAGGGGCATCTGCTCTTCCCCACAGAAATTGTGCAAAAAACAGTAGGACGATGGAGGCGAGCTTGAGTCCCGAGGACAGACCGATGTGATGGGGAAGAAGAAATCCAGCAGGAGGAAGAGAACATAGAGTATCCCCAAGAGATACATCGTCCCTCGCCATTTCGAATTTATATGTGAAGAAAGTGGTCGTTTCCCGTTCATCATATCTTCCTTGGCTCTAAATACACTCCGCTGACATCCTAATCTATAGTAGACTCATACCCCTCTCGAGACTTTTTTCTCAAAAATAAAGACTCGACCTGTATAAGTCGAGTCTTTTCATCCCATTATTTCCAATTTCTAGTCCATGTTTCTGAGCCGTCGGCGTTTCGACTGTAGTCATGGAAGTTGGAGGCTTCCATAATGTCTAAATATGCCCAGTGTCCTGCGTTGAGATCAATGTAGTTGATGACACTGCCTCTGTGGGCTTGAAGATAGTTGGCATCGTCTTGTCGCTCGAGTAAACGATTGACGATGGTGACGGCTTCTGCTCTTGAGATGAGAGCATCCGATTTGAAGGAACCGTCAGTGTATCCTGTGACAAGTCCTGCGGATTGTAGTTTGCCGATGGCGTCGCTGGCCCAGTGACTTGTGCTGTCGCTGAATCCTTAACCTGCTTTGGCATTGATGAATTTGGAGGCGACATTGGCAAATTCTGCTCTTGTGACGGAGGCTTCCGGTCTAAAGCTTCCATCGGGATAGCCTGCGATGACACCTAGACTTGTTAGTCTTGCGACATCTGAGGAGTACCAGTTGGCTGGCTGTACATCTCTGAAGTTCGTTGCGCCATCGCCATAGGCAAAGGTGCTGGGGGCAAGTAGACGACGGAACATGGCGGTCATTTCAGATCGCTTGATGCTTCATTGAGGGCAGAAGGTACGGTCTGGATAGCCTTGCATGTAGGCAAAGTGATTGTATTTGTCAAGTGCTGGCAAGGCATTTCCCGGTTGATTGACATTGATTTGGTCTCGTCCAACATTGTTGTTTGTGTTGACATTGCTGTTGTTATTGTTGGCAGAGGAGTTGTTTTGGTTGTTGATATTGATATTAATTGGATTGTCACAACATCCGTTGGATCCTGTATTAGGGCAAGTGCCGGTATTTGGGCAACTTGGTTAAGAATCTCCTGTGCCCCGATATTCATTGACAAATGTATTTGATGTTTCAAAAACTGAAATAGCATAGGGACCACTGGGACCACCTGCTGATACCATCCAGGTTAGACGATCCGGATAGATCGGAATTAAATCTTTATTACTACCGCTTTCAACAATTTCAATTTTAATTTCACGATATCCAACATTATACAATGGAGGATCCGGTGGGGTAATGTCTTTATTTAACTCATCTTCCTTTGCTTTAAGTTGAGCATCAATGCCCCTCATCAAAGTTTTAACAATATTCTCAATCTTGTCCCCGGGATAGGACTTTGTAATGCTGTAGGGTTCGCTTGGATCACTTGCGCTAAAACTGATTGTGAAGGCTTCTTTCGCTTGCTCAACAATCGGATCTATTGGGCCCGGACGTTCATCTGAAGGTGGCATAGAACCAGGTACATAAATACCAATGTATGGCTCAACGGTCACGGTGACATCAAAGTTCACAGCTCCGGTGTAGTGCTCGTCTGCATTTTTAAGTATGATTTTCTTATTTACATCTGGCAATTTCCACTCTTGTTCGATCAATGGTGGATAGACCGGTATTCCCATACCTCCGCCGGAACCCCCGCCACTTCCGCCACTTTTGACCTCTACATCAATCGCATGAGTAGCCATCGGTGTTAATACAAAAGTTAGTACCAATAATAATGCCAATAAACTGGAAAATCTCCGTCTGTCCTTTTTCATTACATTCATCTTCTTTATAAGTATTAAATCCAATATCCAGCTCATCTATCAGAGCTAGGATTAGAACTCGTCATGAAATATGAAGCCTCAACACTGCTTGATATTTCATTCCATCACTAATGAATCTACAACGGAATGGGTTAAATAAATTTAAGTATGAGTCTTGTTAATTATTCATTTAAATACAACATCTTAAGAATAATCTATACTCAAGTTCCCTTATTTTCCTTCATATATTACCCCCTTCTTTTTAGTGATAGTTTACCCATTATAGCAGCACCAAAACTGTATTAATTGACCACCGGAAGGTCAGTTTCTTAATAAATCTTTGTCCTATGTAAAAGAGAATCATTGCTAAAAAATCATGAAAAAGAACCGCCATGATCACATGACGGTTCTTCACTTAATTTTCCTGCACTTCCTTGCCACTGAGGTGCTCGATGGTGATTTCAAAGACCTGTACGGCATTTCCAGTGGCGTTGATCTCATCCATGACCATGGCTTCACTTGGATAGTATTTCATGGCGAACTCCTTGAGCCGCTCAAGAGCCTGGGCGTCGTGCTCAAGTAGATGACATCGCCCAAAGACAACGACACTCTTTACATAGGGCGCCCAGTCCAAATCCTTGATGACTTCCTCACCGCACACGGTAAAGCAAACTTTGTCGGAGTTCTTTAGTGCATCGACTTTGTAGCCACTGCCCATGCCGTGGAAGTAGATCTTGTCACACTTTTCGTCGTAAAAGTAGTTGATGGGGATGCTGTAGGGATAGCCGTTGTCGCCATTCATAGAGAGCACTCCGCGTCTTGCCTCTCTCAGTACCTGTTTTGCATCCTCAATGCTGATTTCATTTTTCTTCTTACGTATTTCTCTAAACATCGTACTCCTTTTTAATTTACTATCATCTTTCGTCTGTCGTTACAAGACAAAGTCCCAGGGTGAGAACAGCTAAAAATACGGCAAATAGCCCGTAGATTGGCACTGCCTTAAGGATCCCCAAGTGCCCAAGGGCGGCAAGACAATAAGTATAGATGGCAAGCCAAAAGACGATGAGCGTTCCGTCTCGTTTCCCCTGAAGTTGAGCCTTGTCCGGTGAGATTTGATCCTGGACAGTAGTTTCAATAATATGAGCAGCCACAGCGCAAGATAGGCAAGACAACTGAACCACTCGTCGGTGAGTTTGTCTAGAAAGAGGGAGATGCTACTTCCAATTCCCACAACCGCTACACCTGCC
>CAYFQX010000099.1:0-4351 GCA_964345405.1 uncultured Peptoniphilaceae bacterium | reverse complement strand
TAAAGAAGTTCGCGACGATAGACTTAAAGATCGCCCGGTTATTCAAGAGGCCTTTGACTATGTGAAGCGCTCCAATGGAAAAGTTCACTTTGTCGGTCTCTTAAGTGACGGTGGCGTCCACTCTCATGTAAAACATCTCTATGGACTGATGAAAGCTGCCCAGGAAGATGGCATTGAACAGGTCTATATTCACGGTATTTTAGACGGCCGTGACGTCTCACCACAGGCGGGAAAAGACCAATTTGTTGAACTTCAAGAGACCATCGATGCCATGGGCATTGGGAAACTTGCAAGTTTTATTGGGCGCTACTACGCCATGGATAGAGACAGACGCTGGGAGCGTACAAAGATTGCCTATGATCTACTCACACTGGGCATTGGACAAGTGACAACGGATCCGGTAGAAGCTGTTGAGACAAGTTACAACCGCGGCATCACCGATGAATTTGTCTATCCTCATGTCATGGTTGAGGACAATCAGCCGGTGGCTCTTGTCGAAAATGGCGATGCAGTGATCTTCTACAACTTTAGACCGGATCGTGCAAGACAACTTTCCCATGCACTTTCCACTCCGTCCTTTGACGGATTTTCTCGTCAAGTCGTACCGGAAATTTATTTTGCGACTATGACTGAGTATGATAAAGAACTAAAACACGCCCATGTGATCTATCAAAAGGAAGATCTTAAAAATACACTGGGCGAAGTGATTGCGGATCATCAAAAACATCAGCTTCGTATTGCAGAGACGGAAAAATATCCCCATGTCACATTTTTCTTTAACGGGGGCAGGGAAAAGCCCTTTGAACATGAGGACCGGATTTTAATAGCCTCGCCAAAGGTGGCAACTTATGACTTGCAGCCGGAAATGAGTGCGCCGGAAGTCGGTGCGGAGCTTATTAAAGCGATTAAAAGTGAAAAGTATGACTTTATTGTATTAAACTTTGCAAATCCGGACATGGTGGGTCACACCGGGGACATGAACGCGACGATCAAGGCCCTTGAAACAGTGGATGAGCAGTTGTCCATGATTCTCGAGGCACTACTTGAAGTAGGTGGCGTGGCCTTAATCACATCGGATCACGGCAATAGTGAAGAGATGGCAGATGAAAACGGCATGCCAAAGACAAGTCACACAACCAACCGTGTGCCGCTGTTTGTCGTGGGAGATAATCGTGAGATTGGATCTGGTAAATTGTCAGATTTAGCGCCTACGGTGCTGGGTCTTATGGGAATTCCCGTTCCTGAAGATATGACGGGCAAAGACTTATTAGGAGGAGCATAAAATGAGCCAAATTATAGATATTTACGGTAGAGAAGTGTTGGACAGTCGTGGGAACCCAACAGTTGAAGTGGAAGTATGGACTGAACTTGGCGGTTATGGACACGCCATCGTTCCATCTGGCGCATCGACAGGAATGTATGAAGCCGTGGAACTTCGCGACGGCGACGACAGATATTTAGGCAAGGGCGTTCAAAAAGCAGTGGACAATGTCAATGAAGTCTTGGCTGAGCAAATCATTGGATTTGACGTACTTGATCAACTGGGCATTGACCGCGCACTGATTGAACTAGACGATACAGAAAACAAATCAAAATTTGGTGCCAATGCCATCTTGGGAATTTCTCTAGCAGTGGCAAAGGCGGCTGCAGATGAACTTGGACTGCCTCTCTATCAATACTTGGGTGGTGTAGGAGCTCAAGAACTTCCCGTACCAATGCTTAACATCTTAAATGGCGGGGAGCACGCAGATAACAATGTAGACATTCAAGAGTTTATGATTATGCCTGTGGGTGCTGAAACTTTCAAAGAAGCTCTTCGCATGGCCGCAGAAGTGTACCATCACTTAAAGAAAGTTATCGGCGAGCGCGGTCTGTCTGCCTCTGTCGGCGATGAAGGTGGATTTGCACCGAATCTTTCCAGCAATCAAGAGGCACTGGAACTCATTGTAGAGGCCATTGAATCTGCTGGCTATGCTCCAGGTAAAGATATCCTTCTTGCACTAGATGTGGCAAGCTCTGAACTATATAACAAGGACAAAAATGTCTATGAAATTAAGGGTGAAGGTAAGGAATTAACTTCCGAGGAAATGATTAACTGGTATGAATCCCTTGTTGAAAAATTCCCAATCATCAGTATTGAAGACGGACTGGATGAAAACGACTGGGAAGGTTGGCAAGAACTCAACGCTCGACTAGGCAAGAAGATTCAACTGGTTGGGGACGATCTCTATGCAACCAATGCCAAGCGCCTTGAAAAGGGCATTGAAATGGGCGCAAGCAACTCCATTTTAATTAAGCTAAATCAAATCGGCTCTCTTACTGAAACTCTCGAGACCATTGAACTTGCTAAGCGCAACAACATGACCTGTGTTATTTCTCACCGAAGTGGTGAAACTGAAGATACAACCATTGCAGATCTTGCAGTTGCCGTAGGCGCCGGTCAAATTAAAACCGGGGCACCGGCAAGATCCGACCGTGTTGCCAAGTACAATCAATTACTTCGCATTGAAGATGAACTTGATGGCCTCGGTCGCTATTCAGGGGTGAAGACTTTCTATGCCATTAAGTAAGACCGATCTCTATTTGATGCGTCATGCCAAGGCGGAGCCCGGACTAAATATGGACGACAGCGAACGTGCCCTCACAGAAGAGGGACGGGCGCAAGTAGTTCAAGCGGGGAAAGCTCTGCTCTTTGCACAGTGGCCCCTTCCCAAAAAGATCATCACCTCCCCCTATAAGCGCGCCGTTGAAACGGCTGAAATTATTGGGGAGGAACTTGGCATCATCGACATCAAAACCATTGGCTATGATGAGATCACAAATTGGACTTTACTCAGAGTCTATGTGGCAGATGAACCTATTTTATTTGTAGGACATGAGCCCTATTTAAGTTCATTTATCTCACATCTCACAGGAAAGGATGTTTCCGTTAAGAAATCTAGTATTCACCGCATCAGCTATGATGCCATAGAAGATCGCGGAGAGTACATGGAATCACTTTAGAAGGGAGTGACGCTATGAAATATGCACACACTTGTATTCGAGTGAAGAACTTAGAGGAAAGTGTAAAATTTTACACTGAAGCGCTTGGCTATAGAGAGCTAAGACGCAAGGACTATCCTGAAGATAAATTCACCTTGGTATTCTTAGGTCTTGAAGGTGATACGGCAGAACTGGAACTAACTTACAATTATGATCACGGTCCCTATGATTTGGGAACAGGCTATGGCCATGTGGCACTGATCTCTGATGATCTTGAGACAGATCACACTAGACTTGTGAACTTGGGCTATGATACGACCGAGCTCAAGGGACTTCCGGGAGAAAAGCCTCATTACTTTTTCATCAAGGATCCGGACGGATATAAGGTTGAAATCATCAGAAGATAAAAATAGCTTCCATTGGGAAGCTATTTTTTATGTCTAAATATAAATTACCATAGTAATTTTACTGCAAATTTGATATATTAGAGATTAATTACTTTAAAGGAAGGATGATAGAGATGAAAGTAAAGAAAATGGACATATTGATTAGCGGGTTTGCACTATTTGCCATCTTTTTTGGTGCAGGCAATCTAATCTTTCCACCCTACTTAGGCGTTATGTCTGGACAATATTGGAAGGAAGCTATGTCCGGTTTTTTACTGGCAGATCCTGTCCTTCCGGTACTTGGTGTCATTGCCGCTGCCCATATCGGTGGTCGTGCTCAGGATTTGGGGAAGCGAGTGAGTCCGAACTTTGCTAAACTACTTGGTACCATTGCCATTTTATCCATCGGGCCGTTCTTTGCCGTTCCGCGAACTGCAGCCACCGTCCATGAAATTGCCGTGGGTCAGGTATTTCCCAATCTGCCCTCCAGTGTCACATCCATTGTCTTTTTCCTATTGACACTGCTGTTAATTTTCAATGAAAGTGGCGTCATTGACAAGGTGGGCGCCTATTTGACACCGACACTGTTGATTATTTTAGGAGCGCTCTTCATTAAGAGTCTTGTCACACCGGCAGGACCTATCGTAGATGTTCCTCGACAAGACTTTTTCAAACTTGGATTCTATGAAGGTTACCAGACCATGGATGCCCTCGGGGCAGCTCTTGTGACAGGGATGGTCGTGACGGATTTGAAAAGACGTGGCTATACGGAGGAAAGAGATCTCTTTAAGGCCATGCTTGGTGTGGGGCTTGTTACTTTTGTACTTCTTGGAATTGTCTACGGTGGACTGACTTATGTTGGCGTCACCAATGGAAGTTTCTTCGGACCGGAGGCGTCTCGAGTGGACCTACTCATCGGCTCAGTTGAAAAGCTCTTTGGAACGGGAGGTAAAGTGGCTCTAGCCATTGCCGTATCTCTTGCC
>CAYFQX010000098.1:1990-4395 GCA_964345405.1 uncultured Peptoniphilaceae bacterium | reverse complement strand
TTGGTGAAAATAAACTCGAAGAGAGTCTGAAGATACTTAAGGAGATCAGGCAGTGGTTACTGACCGATGAGGAACTGGATGCCAATCCAAATCTCTACAGTTTTCAGTCCATTTTTGATGAGGCGATCTTTAAGAAACTTCTCTGGAAGGAAGAAGATCAGCTGTTACCGCCGGAAGAGCAGATGTTTTACTCTCTCTACGGCTCGCTGCTCTTCGAGGTGGGGAAGTTAGCTGAGGCGCACAAAATACTTGAGCGATCCATTGATTTAAATCCCGTTGAGTCCATGTCCTATCTCTTACTCTCTCATCTTGAAAATATGGATGGAAATCAAACTGCGGCGAAGAGATACAATCGATTGGCGCTTGATTACGGCTATATTGCAGAGGATTTCTCTGAGGGTCTAGTCAATGAAGGGCGCTTTGCTCAAGCAGAAGGAAAGCCAGATCTTGCTTACCGTTTTTATGAACTGGCGCTAGACTACGATCCGTCAAATACCAACGTCCACTGGTGTATTGAAGACCTCTATGAAAAGGCGCCGGACGTCCGCCGGGGAGAGGATGAAGTCTTTGATGCCTATGTCAAAGCTGAAAATATCCGACTGACACCTCGCATGGAAATCATAGAATTACTTCACAATCTGATGCTTCAATTCGAAAAAGAGAAAAACTGGGAATTGGCTATGACGGCATGTCAATTTTTAGAGGCATTGCCACTGAGTGGGATGGAAAATTACCATCAAAAGCTTCATGATTATGTGGACCGACTGGAGCAGGAAAACTTAGATCAATAGATTAAACTTTTTACAGTCTAAAGAAACAGGTGTAAAATGCATAAAGAACTTGTACTAAATAATATGGGGAGGATCTTAATCCTCTTAGGGGCGCTGATGGGGGTGCCTCTGCTGGTTAGTTTTATCTACCATGAGGGAATGGCCCTCTACATTTCATATTTGATTCCAATTGTTATTACGCTGATCCTGGGTTATTTACTAAATAAGTATTATCATGGGGAAGCGGTCCTCTCAACGCGAGACGGATTTTTTATTGTCAGTTTTACATGGATATCCGCATCTATTTTTGGTGCACTTCCCTTCTTTGTCAGTGGCTATATTCCAAATCCAATTGATGCTATCTTCGAGGCGGCCTCAGGATTTACAACCACAGGGGCGACGATTTTAACCAATGTGGAAATTTTGCCACATTCGCTCCTCTTTTGGCGCAGTTTTTCTCACTTTATCGGTGGGATGGGGATTTTGGTCTTTGTCCTTGCTATCTTTTCAAATAAACAGCAGGGGACCGTCAATATTATGAAGGCGGAGGTTCCAGGACCGGTCTTTGGTAAGTTGGTTTCCAAGGTTCAAGTGACGGCACAACTACTCTATAAGATGTATATTGTCATGACAATTGTCTTTATTGTCATGCTGATGCTTGTGGGCATGGATTTATTTGATGCCATTATTCACGGCTTTGGGATTGCAGGGACGGGAGGATTTAGTAATCATAGCCAGAGTATAGGCTACTACAACAGTCCCGCCATCGAAGTGATTACAACGGTGGGGATGATTGCCTTTGGTATCAACTTTAATCTCTACTATCTTTTATTTTTTAAACATGCGCGCTCTGTCTTTAAAGACGAAGAGCTTAGGCTTTACCTCGGGATTATCCTAGCTTCTGTGGTACTGATTTGTTTCAATGTCTATCCAATGTACCAGCATCTAGGAACGATGATTCGAGACGTATTTTTTACCGTTGCCTCTATCATTTCAACGACAGGTTACTCTACGGTGGACTTTGACACTTGGCCCCTGTTTTCTCATTTAATTTTGCTATGTATCATGTTTACCGGATCCATGGCAGGATCTACTGCCGGTGGTTTTAAAATGGGACGTGTGCTTCGAATTTTCAAGTCTTGGATTCGTGAAATTAAAATCGCCGTCTCACCACGACGCATCGTACCCATTCGCGAAAATGGGATTTCTGTGGATCAGGACAGCTTAAAGAGCACCTATACCTATTTAATTCTATATATTATGATTTTAATCTTACTGATTTTAATTGTTGCTCTAGATAATCACTCCATGGCAACGACCGTATCTGCTGTCATGGCAACCTTTAATAACATTGGTCCGGGACTTGATATTGTCGGTCCAACGGGCTCCTTTTACGAACTGTCAAATTTATCGAAAGTGGCTTTAACTTTTAGTATGCTTATTGGAAGACTGGAAATCATCCCCATTGTCATCTTATTTAATAAGAGATTTTGGAGTAAGAGATAAGTGAGGAAATCTTATGGAAATTGTTATTGTAGGAGCTGGAAAAGTAGGGAAGAATCTCTGTAGGGATCTGGCTGAGGAAAATGACGTCATCCTTGTAGATGTGGATCCCATTGTGTTGGAAGAGATCTA
>CAYFQX010000098.1:0-1980 GCA_964345405.1 uncultured Peptoniphilaceae bacterium | reverse complement strand
CAAACTATGACATTCAAATTATTCTTGGAAACGGCGCCGACATCCTAATTCAGCAGGAGGTCAATGCGGGAAACAGCGATGTATTTATTGCAGTCACTGACTCCGATGAAATCAACATCATCTCCTGTATTATTGCAAAAAATCTCGGAGCAAAACACACCATTGCAAGGGTTCGTAGCCCAGAGTACCAATATTCTGCAGATTTTATCAACGAATCACTGGGGATCACGGCCATGATTAATCCGGATTATGAAGCGGCTGTCCGCATCAATGAAATACTTCAATTTCCCATGGCTAGGGATATTGAAAATTTCGGTCGTGGCAAGGTGAAGATGGTGTCCTACGTCGTTGAAGGCGACGAGGGCATTGTGGGTCAGGACTTAATCACTCTAGATCAACGCACCAAGGGAAGAATCCTCGTCTGTATGATTGAAAGAGGCGAGGAAGTCTTTATTCCAAGGGGAGACACGGTCATTGAAGTGGGTGATGTGATCTATCTCACGGGAAGTATTGAGGATCTTGAGAATTTCTTTAAGGAGATCAATCAATATCAAAAGGTCATTAACAATGCCATTATCGTAGGAGCCAGTCGCATCACTTATTATCTGCTGCAAATGCTCCAGCATCGCCATGTTAAGACAAAACTCATTGAAATTGATCATGAAAAGGCGAGAACTTTTGCAGAGAACTTTAATGAAGTTGTCGTCATACGAGGGGATGGAACTGATCAGGAACTGCTCTTAGATGAAGGATTTGCAACCTATGAAGCCTCCATATCTCTTACGGGGATTGACGAGGAAAATATTATGGTCTCCATGTTTGCAAATCACTGCAAGATGTCTAAGACAGTGACAAAGGTCAATCGAACGTCTATGTTAAAGTTAATTAACTATATGGATATCGGCTCCATTATCACGCCGAAGGATCTTGTAAGTAATCACATCATCCGATTTATTAAGAGCTTACAGGCCACATCCAACAGTTCTGTAGAGTGTCTCTACAAACTTTCTCAGCGTCGAGTGGTGGCGCTGGAGTTTGATGTTAAAAAACAGAGCGAGATTACCAATCGTCCACTGAAGGACATCACATTAAAAGATGGCGTCCTAGTTGCCGTGATTGTAAGAGATCAAGAAGTCATCTATCCCAACGGCGACAGTGTCATTGAACAGGGCGATCAAGTGATTGTGATTTCAATGGATGACCACATAGATGTGCTGGAAGATATATTAGTGAATAAAAGAAATAAATAAGACAAAGCCCTTGAGTTTACGAGTGAACTTCAAGGGCTTTTATAATGGAAATAGAATGGTGATCATAATCGTCAAAAGAGGGAGAGGATAGGGAGATGATAAATATAAACAAGTCTATGAGAAGATATTTTAAGATTATAAATATTTTAAAATCCATCCATTGGAATAAATCGTAAACAATTCAACTTATACTTAAGAGAAATTCCGGAGGATGGATCTATAAGAAACTAAAAGTTTTACCATTATCCTACGGATGTAAAACTCCGGTGCAACTAGATAAGGTCAGTGGTAAATTACCTGCCAGTGAGATGGGCTGTGATTACAAAAAAATACCAGAGGAAGCGACGTGCTCTCTCTGGTATTTTAGTTATTTTAAAGGAATTATCCTTCATTTAGAGTGGATTATTTTGCCTTTTTTTCTTTGATGTAGTTATCCATTGCTTCGGCAGCTTCTTTACCTGCACCCATTGCTAGAATAACAGTAGCAGCACCTGTTACGGCGTCCCCACCGGCGAAGATTCCTTCAGCAGTAGTTTGTCCGTGTTCGTCAGTGATAATTCCAAGCCATTCGTTTACATCAAGATCAGGAGTTGTAGAGGAGATCAATGGGTTTGGATTTGTTCCAAGTGCCATGATAACAGCATCTACATCAAGTTCATAGTCTTGACCTTCTAATGGTACAGGGCGACGACGACCACTTTCGTCTGGTTCGCCAAGTTCCATAGGACGT
>CAYFQX010000097.1:0-4407 GCA_964345405.1 uncultured Peptoniphilaceae bacterium | reverse complement strand
ATGACATGGCCACTACCTTTATTCGCGGGGCAGCAGATATTGCCACCGGTGCACTGGTTGTTGGGGTTGCTCGTGCCATCCTAGTTGTAATGAATGACGGACAGATTCTATACACCATCGTTCACGGAATTAGTAATGTCATCCAGTACCTGCCAAAATCTCTTGCGGCCGTGATGATGTTTATCTTCCAGCTTGTACTAAACTTCTTTATCCCATCGGGTAGTGGTCAAGCTGCAGCAACCATGCCAATTATGGTTCCTCTTGCTGATTTACTTGGCATTACACGTCAAACCTCAGTTCTCGCCTTCCACTTAGGTGATGGTATCTCCAACTCCATCATTCCTACGGGGGGTTCTCTACTTGCTGCCATCTCTGTTGCCAATATTAAATATGAAGAATGGGTAAAATTTGCAGGTAAGATTGTAGGACTTTGGGTAATTATAGGAATAATATTTAGTATTATCGCAGTCGCAATCAACTATGCCTAGAGGAAAGATGTGAAAAAATGATAACTGATAAAATTAAAGAGATCGAAAAGAAACTCTCTCCTGCGTTAAGAGATCTATCCAATGATATCTGTGACTATCCGGAACTTGGCTTTGAAGAGTTCTTTGCAAGTAAATCTCACATGGCTCTCTTATCAGAGCATGGGTTTGAAGTGGAAAGTGGCGTCGTCAATTTAGAGACGGCATTTTATGCCGAGTACGATACAGGCCGTCCAGGTCCTGTCATTGCCTTTATGGCAGAGTATGACGCGCTTCCTGAGATTGGTCATGGTTGTGGACACAATATCTTAGGTACGGCAAGTACCGGAGCTGCCATTACACTGAGATATCTCATGGAAGAGGAAAAACTAAACGGACGAGTGGTGCTCCTTGGAACGCCGGCTGAAGAAACCAGCGGGGGCAAGGTCAACATGGTTGAAGCAGGACTCTTCCAGGATAAGGGAATCGACATTGCCATGATGGCGCATCCTGTAGATCAAAAATATCTTGCAAGTGCTACCTCATTGGCTCTGCGCCCCATTCAGTTTGAATTCTTTGGAAAAACTGCCCATGCAGCCAGCGATCCTCACGAAGGAGGTAACGCACTGGATGCGGCAATTTTAACCTTTAACAACATCAATGCCCTAAGAGAGCCCATTCTCCCAACGGCTAGGATCCACGGCGTCATTAAAGAGGGGGGACAAGCGGCCAATATTGTGCCCGACTATACTCGCTGTGAATTCTATGTAAGAACGACAAGTAAAGCTTATCTTCAAGAATTACTTGAAAAGGTCATTGCCTGCGCTAAGGGAGGTGCCCTTGCGACGGGTTGTACTATGAAGCACAGCCAATTTGAAGCAGCCTATGACGATCTTGTCACCAATGAGGCTTTAAACCAAGTCTTTATGGAATCCATCCGCGAATTTAGTAATATTGAAATCGAAGAAAATAAGGGTGGCGGCGGATCACTGGATGCGGGAAATGTCAGTCACGTGGTACCGACGATTCACGGATACTTCCCTATTACGAAGGAAAAAATTCCTTCACATACTCGTGAATTTGCAGCGGCAACAAAGACCGACTTTGCTTACAAGCAACTTGATGAAATCATTGATATTCTCACCTTGACATCTTACCGTATACTTACAGATCACGGTCTGTTTAAAGCCATTGTCGATGAATTTGAGCAAGGTGTGGAAGAGGGAAGAATCATCCCTCCATCGATTAAATAACACAAAAAAACAGGCCTAGGAGACTAGACCTGTTTTTTCATATTCAAAATTAAAATTGTTGGCTTTAACTCGTTGGCTGACTCTTATCGCCAATGCCCGCTGCAGTAAAGATAAGAGCAAGGACGACGGCCGGTACAATCCAGGCAAAGCTTTGAAGGGATGCCGGCACAAAGTTCAGTTCGAGAATTTCAAATGTCTGTGTCAATTGGAAGATCAACGCACCAAGCACGCCACCTAAGTGAGTGGAGCGACGGTTAAACTTTTCTTCAAATAGATTGAAGAAGATTAGAACCATTGCGACCGGATAGAGGGTCACAAGGATTGGTGCAGAGACCTTAATGATATTATCTACACCGCGAATACCGAAGAAGGTACTGATCAGTGTAAATAAAATTAAGAATTGACGATAGTTGATCTTTTGGTCTACAAGTGTTGAGAAATACTCAGCAGTTGTCGTAAGTAGTCCAATGGCTGTGGTGAGACAGGCAAGGGCCATGGCAACGGAGATAATGATGCCGCCGTAAGACCCAAGTAGTGTATTGGAAATGTGGATGAGAAGTTCCACGCGGGAAAGATCAGCCACATCTTGGCTTGCAAATTTTGCTCCGACATAGATGAGCCCAGCATAGATGAGGCTCAGTCCAACCACTGCAATGATACCGGAACCAATGGAGGATTTTTCCAACTCCTTTTGGTCAGTGATCCCTTGAATGCGGAAACCTTGAATAATTACAAAGGTGAAGGCAAGTGCCGCTAACGCATCTAAGGTCTGATAGCCCTCTTCAAAGGCAAAGCTAAACATATTTGCTTCTCCACCGGTAGGAACGGACATAGGAACCATAATACCACGGATAATAATAAGTGCCAGAGAAATAAGTAGGGCCGGAGTTAAAATTTTGCCCAGACGATCGATAACGGTAGCAGGATTAATAGCAAAAAATAGGGCCACCAAGAAGAAAACGATGGTACCGATAATAATGGAAATATTAGGGAACATACTGCCTTGAATGACTTCAACAGTGACGGCAGCTGTACGGGGAATGGCAAGCAGGGGTCCAATGGATAGCATGACTGCACTTCCAAAAATAGTGGAAAAGACAGGTCCCACAGGCTTGCCAATATCTTGAATGGATCCGCCGGCCTTAATAGTTGCAAGGACTGCAAAAAATATTAAACCGACAGCAGTAAACAAAAATCCTAAGGTTGCTGCAGGGAAATGACTTTCCGCCATGAGTCCTAAGGTTGCCGGGAATATTAAATTTCCCGCGCCAAAGAACATGGAGAAAAGAGCAAGTCCTGAGACTAAAATCTTCTTATTCATAGCACGCTCCTCTATATATTATGATTTTGAATATTAAGAATTATACTACCATATCAATAGACCCCTTGCAAGAAAAAATTGAAGAATCGAGTGAATTCAGTGCGGTTGTTAAAGCCTAGTCACAGTCCCATGTTAAAGGCTGTTTAAAAGAGTGACAAAACTAATAATTTACGCTCTGAGGATGTAAACTTTAGTTCATTTCTTAGTGAAAAATTCGTCAAAAAGGGTAAAATTAATTAAATATATGATAATTAAAATAGTTGGATTGAAAGGAAAAAATATGAACTACTTAACCCTGGAAGATGTCTCCTATGAGGCGGAGACGCGGCAGATTCTAAAGGAGATCAATCTCTCAGTGAGGAAGGGAGATTATCTCATCATCACAGGTCCTTCAGGAAGTGGGAAGAGTACCCTGTTAAAACTCATGGGGGATCTCATCAGTCCCACCTCAGGCACACTGATTTACGAGGACAAATCGTATGCTGAGTACGAGCCCACCGAGCTTAGACGGAAGATCAGCTACTGTCTGCAGCGTCCCGTCCTCTTTGGCGAGACCATCCTGGAAAATTTGGAATTTCCCTACAAGATTCGCGGGATGGAAAGTGACAGAGATCGCATGAAGGAGCTGCTTGCGTACTTTCAACTGGAACATATAGAACTTGAGAAAGAGCCTCAAAAGCTCTCCGGTGGCGAGGCACAGCGTGTGTCTCTTATACGTACGATTCTCATTGAGCCGGAGGTGCTCCTTCTGGATGAAGTGACTTCTTCACTTGATCTTGCCAATCAGGAGATTGTCCACCGGGGGATGGATCAACTTCATCGGGAGGGGATGACCATTGTGGAAGTGACCCATGATGTGAAGCGCGAGGATTTGAGTGTAAAGAGACATCTCGGGATGGCAGATGGAAGAGTGGAGTTTTTACATGAGGGGAGTGTGGCGCGATGAATGCAAATATCAGTAACTTTTCGCTTATTATCTCCTCCATACTCGTCATCATTGCCCTAATTTTTTCCTATAGTCAACATCTCAAGTTGGAGCGGGATATCTTTATTGGCGTGACACGGGCAGTGATTCAACTGACCATTGTCGGCTACTTGCTAAATTATATCTTTGGCTTAAAAAATCCACTGGTCACCTTTGTCCTGTTATTATTTATGATTGGAAACGGCGCCTGGACGGCCAGTGAAAGTTTAAGATCTATGAAAAACACCTTTTTGATCTCAGCCATTGCGCTCTTTACGGCCGCTTTTATCACGCTGTCTGTCCTAGTACTGTCCGGTTCCATAGAGTTTAAACCTAATGAGGTCATTCCCATTGGCGGTATGATTATCAGTAACTCCATGGTCGCCGTCTCACTTGTCTATAAGC
>CAYFQX010000096.1:0-4460 GCA_964345405.1 uncultured Peptoniphilaceae bacterium | reverse complement strand
AGTAGATACTGTAGATGGTACTGCCGCCGTAGCCAATTAAATTGGCAAGTCCATACATTAAATTGTAAAAGGGCAGGGAGAGATTCAGTGCGGAAAGGCCATGAAGACCGACTCCGTTGGCGACAAAAAAGGTGTCTGCAAGGATACAGGTAGACAGACCAATCATTCCCAGGATGTTTTGCGTCGTGTATTTAAAATATTTCTGCTTAAATTCCATGGTCTTCCCCTGCTTTCTCAAGCTCTTCAATGTCCATCAGGATGATGACGTCCCCATCTAGGATCTTGGTGTCGCCATTTGGCACGACGATACTCTCCTCTTCGCGCTTAATGATTAAGATTAAGTTGTTGAGCGGTAGTTTTAAATCTCGAATGTATTGGTTGACCCAGGGATGCCACTTACTGATCGTAAACTCAGTGAGTTCTTGTCCCTTTGGATCGAAATAGGTCTCCCCTGCTAAAACTATTTCATCGCCCTCTTGAAGGGTGACATTGCCGTGAGGAAGAATTTTCTCTCCGTTTCGCTCCACTTTTGCCACGAGAAAATCAAAAGTTAAGTTGAGGTCGCGGATCTTTGTCCCGGCAAGTTCACTTCCCGGCATGACTTGTGTCTTTAAAAATCCAATGTCTGTCTTGTCCTGATAGTAGTTAAAAGTCTTTAAAATCGTGTCACTTGGATCCAACATCTCAAGTTTGTTCACCATCCAGGGCATCAGTCCCCCTTGAACAAGTGAGGAAAGAAGGCAGATGCCAAAGACCAGAGCATAGAGATCGTGCTGCAGTGGCGGGTGCTGATTGATGGCCATGATGGCGAAGGCAATGGCTGCCGCGCCACGAAGTCCTGCAAATGAGATGAGCGTCAGTTGATTGCGCTCCATCTTAAAGGGAAGCATCAGAGCAAAGACACTGACGGGACGGGCAATGAGCGTCATAAAGACCATAATGGCAAGGGCCATGGGGAGGTAGCTAATGAAGGAACCGATGTCTGAGAGAAGTCCCAGGAGGAAAAACAGTCCAATTTGCATCAGTTCTGTAAAGCCGTCAAAGAAAAAGACCACGTCCCGCTTGCCTACAAATTCCTGACTTCCAAGATGGATGCCGAAGATATAGACGGCCAGATATCCGTTGCCCCCAAGTTTTACGGCAATGGAAAAGGTCAGAAGCGCCGTTGCAGCAATAAAGACGGCAAAGAGCCCGTCCTGACTTAAACTAACGCATTCAATGACACGCTCAATGACATAGGCCATGATAAATCCGGTGGCGACACCAAAGAGAACCTGCTTAAAGATAAGTAGTCCAATGGAGACAGAATCCCCTAGTAGCAGGGACAAAAAAATCATGGTCATGGTATAGGCAAAGGGGTCGTTGGAACCACTCTCAAGCTCTAAAAAGGGTGCCGTACTGTGACGCAAGTTGAGCTTTTTTGAGCGCAAGATGGAGGATACGCTGGCGTAGTCTGTGGAGCCAACCACAGACCCTACAAGCATCCCCTCAAGCATGGAAAATCCAAGAACGGTATGGCAGAAGAGTCCCGTCAGCACGGCTGTAACCACAACACCACCAAAACTAAGTAAGATACTAGGTACAGCTACAGGCTTTGCCATGGTCCAGTTGGTACCAAAACCACCGTAAAAGATAATAATTAAGAGAGAAAGTGATGCGACACTTTCTGCAAGGGTATAGTTGTCAAATTCTATCCCAAGACCTTCAAATCCCATCCCCAGCAGGATAAAGAGCAAGAGGGACGGAATGCCGAATCGATCGGAAATTCGTGTTGCCAATAGGGCAAGTAATAAAATAATTGCAACGGATAATAAACCCATAATCCTCTCCCATCTAAATGTTTTCTATCATTTAAGTTTATCACATTTTACAGTGAAATAGCATGGGACTAAGGTTTAACTTCCCCCTCGATAGAATATATTGAATTCACGATTGTCTAGGCCACGCAAACATCTTTATAAAAAAATAAAGATCCACTTCCGGACCTTTCTTTGGTATTAGCTATTATGCAGCTTCACTCTCGCCGCGCTCCTGCTGATCAGGAAAGAGCTCATAAAATTGCTCTAGAGACTGTGAGAGTTTTCCGCGCATGATGTCAAGTCTTGGAAGTTCAATCTTTCCTTCCAAACTCTCGCGCACAGGAAGAACTTCGTAGTGACTGCCTGCGCCGTCATGATAGTAGTCCACAATGAGCGGCACCGGTTCAAATCGTGTAATACTAATATTTCCGTCCTCATTGCGATGAATCGTCATATCCATTAACAGTCCCGATTCGGAATAGGACTGTCCCATATATTCTCTACGCTGATTGGAAACGAAGTTCCCCATGGAGTAGATGCCATAGGTCTTATGGTCACCCCGCTCTAAAATTTCCATTTCCTGAATCACATGGGGATGGGAGCCTAAGACCTGGTCCACACCCTCATCGGCAAAAAAGTTCATCCATTGGCGCTGCGTCTCGGTGGGACGTCTCATGTATTCCTCACCCCAATGGACATAGACAATAAGAGCTTCGGCCCCCTGATCCCTCAACCACTTTAGATCACTCTTTATCTTGTCTTCATTTAAAAAACTAACTGCACCTGGGTGCTCCGAACTTTCAAGACTGGCTTCAAAGCCGTTAATGCCGTAAGTATAGGAGGCAAGTCCAAGTTTGACGCCCTTCACCTCGTAAATGAGTGGCTCACTCTCCTCCTGACGATAGGTGCCAAAGCCCTTCATCCCATGAGCCTCAATAGCATCTAAGGTCCGCTCCACTCCGGCAACTCCTGTATCAAAGCAGTGATTGTTTGATGTCGCCAAGAGGTTAAATCCCGCATCCTTCATGTCACGAAGAATTTCCACCGGCGATGAGAAGACGGGAAAAGTCGTATACTCTAGCCCTTCAGCTGAAATGGTTGTCTCAAAATTTAGCATGGCAACATCGGCGGGCTCAAGATAGAGATCTTTTAGATGTTTAAAATTTTCCTTAAAGTCCAGCCCATCTGAGGTCGTTGCCGCTCGAATTTGCGGTCTGTGTATCATATAATCGCCGACAGCAACCAAATGGATATCTACCGGCTCAAGTTTAGTCTCTTCTGCAGTTTGGATCTTTGGATCTTTCGCCTCCCCTCTTGTGCTCTTTTCAAGAGGCGCTATGCCGACTCCAGATAAAAGTAAGATGAGTATCAGTGTACAGGCAAAGAAAAAGAATCCATCCAGTAATTTCTTCTTCATGGAGTTAATATTTCACCGGATCTCGCATAAAGAGCATGGCTATTATATAGAGAATGATGCCAGAGCCTCCTGCAAAGGTAAATAATACCCACAGCGCGCGAACAACAAAGGAGTCAATGCCAAAATACTCTGCAATTCCCCCACATACGCCAGCAATGATACGATCATCTGTACTTCGTCTAAGCTTTTTCATTTTCTATTCCTTTCTATCATCGTTCTCTTATCGATTCTATTATAATTTTATTATACCCAAAATATCGCGTGTTTTAAAGGCTTCCCAAAGATTTAATTTTTCCAGTCCTAAATGGGTATTTATGACTTAAGGAAGTGATACGATGAACCCCATGGTCTTAACAACTTACAATCAGACGCTTTTTAACCATCAAGCCGTCGATGATCTTAAGGACTTCAAGCCTCGTGAAGACGCCTTTCAATGGCTACACATTGGCGAGTTTGATGCCGCAAAGTTTGAAGAGATACTCCCCGCCTTTGAGATGACCGATCACATGGTAGAGGCGGTGTCAGAGACGGATCGACGTCCAAAATTTGAAAACCACGGCCACTATCTCTACTTCACTCTCAAAGCAAATAACTACGACAAGTCTCACTGCCTGGAGGAGTTTCAACTGGGTGTGCTCCTCTTTGATCAAGTCCTCATCACCATCCTCGATACACCTGAAAATCATCCTTTTGATCCAACGGTCGTGCTGGAAGAGGGACACGCCATTCAACGATATGATGTGGAGTATCTACTTCACCTTATCATTGATGAGCTACTCGATATTGAGTTTGACACTTTGGAGACATTGGAACTTGAAATTGACGATTTGGAAGATGATGTCCTTGCCACACCTAAACAGGAAGAACTCCACCAAATTTACAATATTAAAAAGGATCTCATCTACATCCGCAAGACTCTCTGGCCAAATCAAAATGTCATAAGAAACCTGCAGTACACACCGGAGTTTGTCGACCATCCCTACCGGTATTTTTTCCAGGATTTGACCGGTCGCGTGGAACAGGCCATTGAACTTGTAGAGTCCTACCGTGAGATCTGCTCGGGTATGCTTGATACCTATCTTTCAAGTGTCGGCAATCGCACCAATGACATCATGAAGATTCTCACCATCTTTGCCACCATCTTCAGTCCCCTAAGCTTCCTAACGGGACTCTACGGCATGAACTTTAATTACTTTCCCGAGCTCACCTGGCGCTATGCCTATCTCTACTTTTGGCTCGCCTCC
>CAYFQX010000095.1:2980-4605 GCA_964345405.1 uncultured Peptoniphilaceae bacterium | reverse complement strand
CATCCCAAACGGTCTCATAGTAGTCTCTGGATTTTTCAAGCTGGATGCGTGCACGTCTCAACTTTGCTGTGGAGACAAGTTCCATGGCATTGGTAATCTGTTTAATATTGTTGATTCCGCGAACTCGGCGCTTAATCTCTCTTGTACTTGCCACGCTGCACCTCCTTAAAAGCTCTTCTTAAATTCCTCTAGACTCTTCTTAATTAACTCGATGATGTCCTCTGTCAAGTCTTGTTTCTCCTCAAGTTCCTTGATGATCTCAGAATACTGGCTCTCAACAAAGTTAATGTATTCCTCTTCAAACTGTTCCACGCGGTCCAGTTCCACATCCAGTAGATAGCCTTCTGTCACGGCATAGAGGATGAGTACTTGATGCTCGAGTTTGACCGGTTCGTATTGAGGTTGACGTAGGACACGCATCATGCGCTCCCCTTGCGCCAGGGCACGCTGAGTGCTCTTGTCAAGTTCGGAACCGAACTGAGCAAAACTTGCAAGGTCACGGTACTGAGCCAGGTCAAGTTTTAACTTACTGGCGACCTTTTTAATGGCCTTTGTTTGCGCATCCCCACCAACACGAGAGACGGAAAGTCCGGTGTTTATAGCCGGTCTTTGACCTGCAAAGAACATATCTGTCTCAAGGAAAATCTGTCCGTCGGTGATGGAGATGACATTGGTAGGAATATAGGCTGAAATATCCCCTGCTTGCGTTTCAATAATTGGCAGCGCCGTAATGGATCCGCCGCCGTAGTCAGGGATCATCTTTGACGCACGTGCAAGCGGGCTTGAGTGGAGATAGAAGACGTCCCCTGGGAAGGCTTCACGTCCCGGTGGACGACGAAGGAGCAAACTCATGGTACGATAGGCCACGGCGTGCTTGGAAAGATCGTCATAGACGATGAGCACATCTTTGCCCTGTGCCATAAATTCTTCCGCAATGGTAACGCCAGCATAGGGCGCAATGTATTGTACGGAGGCAGGTTCAGAAGCTGATGCTGAGACGACAATACTGTAGTCCATCGCTCCTTCTGACTCCAAAGTATCTACAATGTGTGCAATGGTTGAAAGCTTTTGACCGATGGCAACATAGATACAGATGACATCGGAGTGCTTTTGGTTGATGATGGTGTCAATGGCAATGGCGGTCTTCCCGATTTGACGATCCCCAATGATCAGCTCACGCTGTCCACGTCCAATGGGAAACAGTGCGTCAATGGCCTTGATCCCTGTTTGAAGTGGTTCGTTAACGGATTGTCTTGTAATAACCCCGGGGGCAATCTTTTCAATGGGCTCCATCTTTTCGTATTTAATGGGTCCTTTGCCATCCACCGGCTGTCCAATGGCATTAATGACACGCCCCAACAGACCTTCCCCAACAGGCACTTGTACAATGGACCCTGTGGATTTTACTTGGTCCCCCTCGCGGATGTCCCCATCCCCTAGGAGTACGATCCCCACATTGTCCTCTTCTAAGTTCTGCACCATGCCGTAGACATTGTCCGGGAAGGACACAAGCTCGCCTGCCTTGGCATTTCTAAGACCAAAGGCTCTAGCAATCCCGTCCCCTACTTCGATAATCGTTCCGGTGTCGGTCATGGTTAAATCAATATTATAATCTTTAATCTGCT
>CAYFQX010000095.1:0-2970 GCA_964345405.1 uncultured Peptoniphilaceae bacterium | reverse complement strand
CTTATTTCAGATGGATGTAATTCCATGGTTCACCTCTCTTAATGTGCCGTATTTGTCAGGCGCTTTCTAACTTCTTCCAGCTCGCCACGAATGGAGCGGTCAATGCGAATTTCGCCAATTTCCAAGATAATCCCACCAAGGATGGACGGATCCACCTCGTTTTTTACCTGCACCTGAACGTCTTGCTTGCCTACATAGGCGCGGCCAATGGCCTCCAAGCGTTCCGGACTCAATTCAATGGCTGAGATCACTGTCATGCGCTCAATTTTTCTCATCTTGTACCACAGATCCTCGTAACACATTCTGATTTCTCGAATGATGTTGAATCTGTTCTTATCAATTAACACATAGAGAAAGTTCATCATCCAATGGTTTAGCTTGTCGGTAAAGAGCTTATCCAGCAGTACTTTCTTGTCGTAGTCTTCAATTTCTGGATGATTGAGCACTGCTATCAAGTCCTCATTTTCAAAGGCATGTTGAAGTAGATGGAGCTCTTGTAGTACTTCGTCGGCAATATCCTCTTCTGTGGCAACTTCAAATAGCGCATATCCGTATTTTTGAGCAGCTTTAGTGGACATGATCATGCTCCAACTCTTCGATGAACTGGTCGATGAGTTTTTCCTGACCGGTAGCATCGATGTTTTGTTCCAGGAGCTTTTCCGCAATTAACACGGCCATTTCAGAAGTTGAGAGTTTCAAATCTTGAGCGGCCTTTTCTCTTTCTAAGGCTATTTGAAGTCTGGCCTTTTCAATGATTTGTTCGGCGTTTTGACGCCCCTCTTCTTCCTGTTGTTTCTTCAACTCATTACCGCGCTTACGGCTGGCTTCCACAATTTCAAGCCCCTCTGTACGGGCATCGTCAATTTGCTTTTCATATTGAACTTTTAGTAGTTCCGCCTCTTCCCTAGCCTTGTTGGCATCGTCCAGATCCTTCATGACTTGGTCCTTTCTCTTTTCGAGAAAGTTTGACATGGGCTCGTAGACAAAGTGGCGAATCACTAAAAATAAGACAAGTGTAGAACCGAGCTGCGCCAGCAAATTGGGCCAGTCCGGAATCACATGAATATCAATCATATTACCCCTCCCTCATGATTGTCGAAGGGTCAATTATAGTGCTCCCAATAGTGGACGTACAAAGAGTAAGATGATACCGATAACTAGACCGTAAATACCGGTGGTCTCTGCAACTGCTTGACCAAGTAACATGGTTTGAACGATATCTGCCTTCGCTTCCGGTTGGCGTCCTACAGCTGAGGCTGCTTGACCTGCCGCGTAACCTTGACCAATCCCGGGACCAATCCCTGCAATAAGTGCAAGTCCGGCACCAATTGCTGAACAGCCTAATACGAATGCTTCACTAGTAATACCTTGCATAATAGCCTCCTAATTATTTTCCTTATTTTCAACTTGACTTGTAAATTCGTCTGTCTCCTCTTCATCATCGCCCATGCTCGAACTGATGTAGACCATACTTAGCATAACGAAGATAAAGGTTTGTAGTAATCCACTAAAGACATCAAAATACCCGTGAAGTGGCCAGGCCACAATGGGGATTAAGAATGCCGAGATTTTTCGCAGTCCCGAATAGACCAGGGACATGATCAATGCACCACTGATGATGTTCCCGAAGAGACGGAAACTCAGTGAGACGGGATTTGCAAGTTCCCCTAGAATATTGATGGGTGTTAAGACTGCAAATGGCTCAACATATCCTTTTAGATACCCACCAAAGCCATTAGATTTAATGGCAAAGAAATGGATGAGAACAAAGGTTACTAAAGCTAAAGCCAGTGTGACATTATAGTCCGATGTTGGCGGTGTCAGTCCAAGTAGACCCGAGAGGTTTGCCAATGCGAGAAATACGGCAAGGGACAACATATAGGGCGCAAATTTGATGTTTTTCTTGCCCATGTTTTGAATGATCATGTTGTCAATGGTTTCAATGGCGATTTCCACAATGTGCAGTAAACCCTTGGGGCGCTCATGGATATCTGCCTTTTCAATTTTACCCTTGATGTAGATGCTTGTGATGGTGACAAGAATGACTATGATAAAGCTTGTAAGCACAGACTCATGGAGTAAAATTTCTCTTCCGCCTATGAAAAAACTGATACCGGCTGCTTGTTCCACTACTTTCCCCCTTCCCTTGTGCGTTCCTTAAACAACTCGTAAAAGTTGTTTAAATGAATAGTAACTTTCATTATTAATAGGCCACAGAATGTTGCAGTTAAATTTAAGTAGGGTGCTTTTGCAGCAATCATCAGGGTCACCCCATAGATGAGATAGCGAATGAAGTACTGAACTGTAACATATCTGGAGGCACGTGCTGCTTCCATTGACAGCCCTCGATTGAGTGTCAGATACATGTGCTTAAAGAGGACCATGGCTATGATGGAGCCAAAGGCAAATCCCTTCACAATGGGCCACGGGTTTGAAAACGTTATTAATATGATGCCCACAATGATTAGGGAAAGACCCATGGATTTTAATATATACCCGTTTGAGAATTTATCTCTCATAATTTTTTCCCCAATTTTAGTATATTTAACAGGCCGGCGCCAATGCCCATGAGTAGGCAGATGATTAATGCAAGATGTCCGGAGCCTATTTTGGAATCAATCCAGGTGCCAAGTAAAGTCATAAGGAGGATGGGAATAAAGATATTTAAACCCACTTGAGTCAAGTAGACGAGGGACTGATAGATGCCCTTGTGTTTCATAGACTCCCTCCTTACTTAAATTTACGGCCTGCACTTAAACTATAGTATTTTATATATTATTAATTATTATACAATAAGTTAAATTATTTTTCAGGTGTTTTATACACGGGAATACCTAAAATTGTATCTTCTTTTTCAAGGAGTCCCTCGGACACTAAAATTTCCAACTGCTCCATAAAGTAGGAGGTGGTCATGCTCAAACCGTGCTCACTTTCAAGTTCAGGAACGATGTGCATGGGGTCTGTACTCCC
>CAYFQX010000094.1:0-4651 GCA_964345405.1 uncultured Peptoniphilaceae bacterium | reverse complement strand
GTCCTTCACCACCACCGTGTGGATGGTCAACCGGGTTCATTGCAGTACCACGAGTAATTGGACGACGACCTAGGTGACGGCTACGACCTGCTTTACCAACAACAATCAGTTCGTGAGCAGCATTGCCTACTGTACCAATGGTTGCACGACACTCAACACTTACCAGACGGTATTCACCGGATGGAAGACGAAGTTGTGCCATGTTGTTTTCCTTCGCCATAACTTGTGCAGAAGTTCCTGCAGAACGAACAAGTTGTCCGCCCTTACCAGGTACAAGCTCAACATTGTGTACACGAGTACCTACAGGGATTTCCTTAAGTTGTAGTGCATTACCGACTGTAATGTCACTGCCTTGTCCGGATTCAACGATGTCACCAACTTTAAGTCCTTGTGGTGCAAGGATGTATCTCTTTTCACCATCAACATAGTGAAGAAGTGCAATGTAAGAAGTACGGTTTGGATCGTACTCAATGGTAGCAACTTTTGCCGGGATACCGTCCTTGTTTCTCTTGAAGTCAATGATACGGTATTTTCTCTTTGCTCCACCACCACGTCCACGGCTTGTGATACGTCCGTAAGCATTACGTCCGGCAGTTTTATTTAAAGTAACAACTAAAGATTTTTCAGGTTTAGTGGCTGTAACTTCAGAGAAACTTGCCACTGTCATATCTCTACGACCGGGAGTGGTCGGTTTATATCTTTTAATTTCCATGTTTGTTCCCTCCTTTTACCAGAATTACATCATGCTGTCGAAGAATTCGATGGGCTTGGAGTCAGCAGATAGTTTGACAATGGCTTTTTTCCAGTTTGGACGACGGCCGCTAGTCATACCTTGACGTTTTAATTTACCATTCATGTTCATAGTATAAACTTTTTCAACATCTACTTCGAAGATTTCTTCAATCGCCTTTTTAATTTCAGTTTTAGTACTTCTCTTGTCAACTTGGAAGGTGTATTTATTTTCTTCCATGTCCATCATGCTCTTTTCAGTGATGATAGGACGAATAATGATATCGTACTTCTTCATTAGATATACACCTCCTGAACTTTGTTAAGTGCATCTTTTGTTAAAATTAGAGAATCATATTTCAAGATATCGTATACGTTTAATAATTCCGGAGTGACTGTCTTCACACCTGCAATGTTGCGAGCAGAAAGAACTAGGTTCTTGTCATTGCCAGTTGCAACTAGAAGTGCTTTCTTTTCAGCTCCCATGTTATTTAGGTAACCTGCAAGAGTCTTTGTCTTTGGACTTTCCATTTTAATCTCATCAACTACGATCAGTTCGTCTTGTTGCACTTTAGAAGTGAGTGCACTCTTCATTGCAAGACGGCGAACTTTCTTAGGTGTAGTGTAAGAGTAATCTCTTGGCTTTGGTGCAAAAGTTACCCCACCGCCGGACCAGATTGGTGAACGAATGGAACCGTGTCTTGCACGTCCTGTTCCCTTTTGTCTCCAAGGCTTGCGACCGCCACCACGAACTTCAGCACGTGTCTTTGCGGATTGGGTTCCTTGTCTGCGGTTAGCTAGAATATTTTTAACTACAAGGTACACTGCGTGTTCATTTACTTCGATGTTAAAAATATCGTCGTTTAATTCAATTTCTTCAACTTGTTTTCCTTCAACATTGATTACATTCATCTTTGTCATTGCAAACCCCTCCCTTCTTACTTCGTACTCTTCACGGTGCTACGAACGCGAACGAAGCCGTTCTTAGGTCCAGGAATTGCACCCTTTATAAGCATTAGGTTGTTTTCTGTATCAATACGGACAATTTCAAGGTTTTGGATAGTTACACGATCAAAACCCATGCGTCCAGCCATTCTATGACCTTTAAATACGCGTCCAGGATAAGCAGCCGCACTCATACCACCAGGTCTTCTGTGGAACTTAGAACCGTGAGACATACGTCCACGACTAAAGTTGTGTAATTTGATAACACCTTGAGTTCCCTTACCTTTACTTCTACCTGTCACGTCTACCTTTTCGCCAGCTTCAAAGATATCAACTTTGATTTCATCGCCAACTTGGTACTCGTTATCTTCGTCGACGCGGATTTCACGTAAGTATTTCTTGTACTCAACACCGGCTTTGTCGAAGTGACCTTTTACCGGTTTGTTTAAACGGTGAGCTTTTTGAGCTTGTTGACCGACTTGAATCGCTTCGTAACCATCGATTTCTGTTGTCTTTCTTTGAACAACTGTTAGAGGTTCAACCTCAATCACCGTTACCGGAGTGACTGTTCCGTCTTCAGCAAAGACTTGAGTCATCCCAATCTTTTTTCCCATGATTTGTTTCATTTTTTACCTCCCGTTATAGCGGATTGCTTTGCAATCGTATAGAGTGACCGCTTACAGTTTAATTTCTATATCCACACCAGCTGGTAGATTTAACTTCATTAGAGAATCTACAGTCTTTTGGTTTGGATTGATAATATCAATTAAACGCTTATGAGTTCTTTGCTCGAATTGCTCTCTAGAGTCTTTGTTGACGTGTGGAGAACGAAGGATAGTGATGATTTCTTTTTCAGTTGGTAGAGGTACTGGACCGCTTACCTTTGCACCACTGGCCTTAGCTGCTTCAACAATTCGATTTGCACTATTGTCTAATAGTTCATAATCATAAGCCTTTAAACGAATTCTAATCTTTTGTTTTACTTTTGTAGACATTTATGTCCCTCCTATAAATATTTTTCAGCGAGGGTGAGACCGAACAACCCATCCGGGTGTTTCATGATTTTAATAAAAATAAAAAAGGATCTCTATCGCCCAGTTCATTGACCAAACTTCTCAACAATAATTCCCTCAAGCAAGCATGCCTTGCGCTTTTTAACTTGAGCCACCTATTGTCTCATCGCCTCAAGTGAATTTTCACCTAAACTATTATACACGAAAACAAGGCCTATCGCAAGGCTTAATCTCATTTTTCTGTAATAACTAGTTTAAATGTTGCCGCGATCGGCACTAACTCATTCAGTATAAGGTCTCCGGCAAAAATTGTCAAGAGAATTTCTGCATTTTCTCGCATTTTTTAACCTTTTTGTCATATTGACATTAATTTTTTGTAAAACCGCACCCTTCTCCCTTGAAAAAATCATATTTTAACTTTCTTCCTTAATATATCGGTGGAATTTTAATCCAAACAAAAACTGAAGCAGCAAGCCTCAGTTTTTATACGGATCCTCACTATTTTTTTAAACTTTTCCACTTCCCTAGGATCAAAGGAATAGTCCAGCACCGGCCCCATGGGAACGATGCGCGTCGGATTGATGGTGTCGTGACTTGTGTAGTAGTGTCCCTTGATATGATCAAAGTTTACCGTCTCCCTTACCTTCGGATCACTGTAGATTTGACGAGTGTATCGCCACAAGTTCGGAAACTCATGGAGCGCTCTCAAATTACACTTAAAATGACCAAAGTAGACGGGATCAAAGCGAATGAGGGTTGTAAAGAGTCGAATATCCGCCTCAGTCATGACACTTCCCAAGAGATACATCTCCTCCTCAAGCCTTTCCTCCAGCACATCAAGCGCCTCAAAGAGTTCAGTCACGGCCTCGTCATAGGCAGACTGCGTCGTTGCAAAGCCCGCCTTGTAGACGCCATTATTGACTTTATCATAGACCATGTCGTTAATCTCATCAATTTCAGTGCGCAGCGCTTCCGGATAGAAGTCCAAGTCGTTGGCACCCACTTCATTAAAGGCAGAGTTCATCATACGGATGATTTCAGAAGATTCATTACTGACAATCTCATCGTTTTTTAAATCGTAGAGCACGGGCACAGTGACACGCCCTGTGTATTTCGGATCCACATGAGTGTAAATTTCGTGCATATACTTTGCGCCAATGACAGGATCGGCAATCACACCTTCGCCGGGTTCAAAAGTCCAACCGTGCTCGCCCATAAAGGGATGCACTACTGAGACGGAAATCATCTCCTCAAGTCCCTTTAAACTTCGCATCATGAGCGTTCGAGATGCCCAAGGACACGCAAGAGATACATAGAGATGATAGCGGCCCTTCTCCGCTTTAAATCCACCCTTGCCTGTTGGCCCCGGCGAGCCGTCTGCGGTCAACCAATTTCTAAACTGAGACGAACTTCTGACAAACTTTCCTCCCGTCGACTTCGTATCATACCATTGATCTTTCCAAACACCATCGATTAATAAACCCATAAAATTCCCCTTTCGTTTGAATTCTATTATCATTTACCCGAGACCACAGAACTCAAACGATGGCACATTCTCAAAAAAAGCTCCCCGAAGGGAGCTCTGGCGTTAACCATCGTAAATTGATTTAACCTTACCTGTCTTTTAATTCGTCGGGAAGCTTAATCTCCTTGAGTTGGTTCACCTGGTCGTAGGTCCCCTCCTGTTTCATGCCGACCTCAGTCCCCTCCTAATTTAAAAACTTTGTCTCCATCATAAATGACACCGGATAGTAGTTCTCCTTATCGTAGATCATTTCTACATTGATTGCACTTAATTCACCAAATACGGAGATGTCATCCACAGAGTCAAAGAGTTTTTCTTTGATCTTATCCAGATTTTCCGGAGTTGATCTCAATTTGGCTATATATACATCCTCAGACTCCGTGAGTTCAAAGTACTCTCCTAAGCGCGACAGCAGCAACTCTCCATTGAATTCATCGGA
>CAYFQX010000093.1:0-4690 GCA_964345405.1 uncultured Peptoniphilaceae bacterium | reverse complement strand
ATGCCGTCACCTATCTGAGGCTACTGTGCGTCTTTAATGTCGGGATACAGGTGCAGATAAATTTTGAAAGACTACTGCAGTCCACGGGACTTTCCTTCTACTCCATGATCACTCAGATCATCGGGGCAGTCATCAACATCATCTTTGATCCCATCCTCATCTTTGGACTGGGACCCTTCCCGAAACTTGGCGTCACAGGGGCGGCCATTGCCACAGTTGGCGGGCAAATAGTGGGTGCACTCGTGGGACTCTATTTAAATTATAAGAAGAATAAGGACATTGACATCTTTCAACCGGGCTTTAAGTTGGAAGGGGAACTGTTAAAGAAGATCTACAGTGTAGGACTTCCCACCATCATCCTCATGGCCTTAAACTCTTTTGGTGTCTTCGTCATCAATACCTTTGTGGGTGCTTTTTCCGCAACGGCGGTAGCCGCTTACGGCATCTACTTTAAAGTCAGTAGCTTTGTCTTCATGCCGGTTTTTGGACTGACAAACGGGCTTGTGCCCATTATTGCCTACAACTTTGGTGCAGGTCTTAAGGAGCGGATTTACCAGGCGATTAAGATCTCCATGATGGCGGCCTTCGGCTTTATGTTCCTCGGCTTTCTCATCTTCCAATTTGGTACGCACACCATGATTGGATTCTTCGATCCAACGCCGGAGATGGTTGAAATTGGCACGGTAGCACTGAAGATTACCTCTGTGAACTTTCTCTTTGCAGGCTTTGGAATTGTGGCATCCTCCACTTTCCAAGCCTTGGGTAACGGCGTCCTAAGTATGGTGCTTACCATGATCCGACAGCTCCTTGTCTTAGCACCAGTGGCCTATTTACTCAGCCTCACAGGGCGTTTAGAGATGATTTGGTGGGCAGTTCCTGCCTCAGAATTTATGGCGCTTTTCTTTGCCCTTTACTTCTTGAGACTGGAACTGAAAAAGAAAGTAGACAATTTAGCCGTCCTTGAAAGTTAAGTAGCTAGGTTCATCTTTTGATGGACCTTTTATTATTTTGAAACTGGTAAGACCAAGTGTTCATCAAGGTTTGAGCGTGTTATCCATCAGTGGATTTTCTTGACATCAAGTTCAAATTTTTATAAAATTAGATAGATATTTAAAGATAATTGGAGATTATATAGGAGGCAAACATGACAAAATTTATTTTTGTTACAGGAGGTGTCGTTTCCGGAATCGGAAAGGGGATCAGTGCTGCAAGTATTGGGCGCTTACTTAAAAATCGCGGCTTAACCGTCTTTATGCAAAAGTTGGATCCCTATTTAAATGTGGACCCGGGAACCATGAGCCCCTATCAACATGGTGAGGTCTTTGTCACTGTAGACGGTGCAGAAACAGACTTAGACTTAGGTCACTACGAAAGATTTATCGACGAGGAACTGACCAAGACTGCCAGCATCACCACCGGTAAAGTCTACAGGCGCGTCATCCGCAAGGAACGCCGCGGCGACTACGACGGTGCAACGGTGCAAGTTATCCCTCACATTACAGACGAAATCAAAGAAGCCATCTACAAGGCGGCTCGCGACAGTCAGGCCGATGTTGTCATCACTGAAATCGGCGGTACCGTCGGGGATATTGAGGGACTTCCCTTCTTAGAGGCCATCCGTCAAATTCACTCGGAAAAAGACGGCAAGGATGTCATCTTTGTTCACACTGTCCTCGTTCCCAACATTCCAGGCACACTGGAACTAAAGACCAAACCAACACAGCACTCCCACAAGGAGCTCATGAGTCAAGGCATTAAGTCCGACATCTACATCACGCGAAGTGAGGGAGAGATTACAGACGAACTTAAAAAGAAGATCAGTCTATTCTGTGACGTCACACCTGAGGCCATTGTGCAGTCAAAGCACGTGGACCTAATCTATGAAGTGCCCCTTGTCTTTAAAGAACAGGGACTGGATGAGCTCATCATTAAAAAGCTCAACTTAGAGGCCAATCCAACCAGCGATACCGGCTGGGAAGAGATGGTAAATAATTTTAAAAATGCCAACGAACCTCTCTCCATTGCACTCGTAGGAAAATACATCTCCCTACCGGACGCCTATCTGTCCGTCATTCAAGCGCTACTGGATGCAGGTTATGCTACTGGCCAACTGGTCGACATCAAGTTTGTCAATCCTGAAGATGTCACTGAAGACACAGTCGATGTAATCTTTAAAGATGTCAGCGGCATCTTAGTTCCCGGTGCCTCCGGCGACAAGGGCGTCGACGGCATGATCCTATCCAGTAAATATGCTCGTGAACACAATGTGCCTTACTTCGGCCTTGGCATGGGCATGCAAACAGGAGTCATCGACATTGCAAGAAATATGGCCGGCTTAAAAGATGCTCACACTACAGAAGTCAATCTCGAGACACCTTATCCTGTCATTGACTTCATCGATCACGGCCTCAGTGAGGACGCCGTGAGACCTGTGCGCCTAGGTAATTTCGACTGTCAACTACAAAAAGACACGCTAGCGTACGAACTCTACGGTACAGAAAAGATCACCGAGCGCCATCGCCACCGCTTTGAATTTAACAACGACTACCGCGGTGAACTTCGTCAAGTGGGCATGGTCATCTCCGGTGTGGAAGAGGATCTCGATCTTGTTGAAATCATCGAACTCCCATCTCTAGACTTCTACCTAGGGTGTCAATTCAATGCGGAATTTACCAGTCGCCCCAACCGCGTCCATCCATTATTCAAAGGCTTTGTGAAGGCAGCTGCGAGCTTTCGAGATAGACAATGACCGAGTTGTGGGATCTCTTCACAAGAAATAATAAGTGGACCGGCGAAGTCCATCGACGAGGAGAGCCCATTCCCCGCTATCGCTATCACAGAGTAGTGGAAGCGTGGGTGCGTACGCCGGACGGTCGTTTCCTGATTCAACAGCGCGCCGCCCACAAGAAAAACTATCCCAACTATTGGACCTGCTCCGCCATTGGCTCTGTCATCAAGGGTGAGCGGCCCAAGGAAGGCATGATCCGTGAATTTAAAGAGGAGATCGGCCTCAATGTAATGTGGGACGAGTTAAAACTTGACCGCATCATCACATCATTTCCGACGCACTACTATGTCTACAAAGTTGAAAAGCAAGTTCGCTTAGAGGACTTGGTTCTTGATCCCGACGAAGTGCAGGATGTGGCCCTTGTCACCTATAGAGAACTCAAGCGCATGATAAGAAGAGGTCAAGTTACAAGACTAAAATACTATCAGGACTTTTTTAATAACTGGAAATAATGATCAAGGCACTGCACGATCAGTGCCTTTTTCCAATTCCGACGTTTTAAAGTGTCGCCGATCACGGTATAATAAAACTAGAACCAGCCCAAAGTGGCAATGAATCAGACAGGAGGAATTTCCATGAAGAATAAGAAGATACTTATTGTGGATTATGGCGGTGTCCATATCCAAAACATGGCCAGAAAAATTCGAGATCTACACGTCTATTCTGAAATCATCCCCTATCATGAGATAAAAAATGCTCTACAAGATGAGGACATTCTAGGACTCATCCTTGCCGGGGAATACACAGAGGCGAAAAATAGACCCATTGACCAGGATGTCTTAGACAGCGGACTGCCCGTCCTAGCAGTGGACTATGGTCTCTTTGAACTTATAAAGACACTCGGTGGTGGCGCCGAAGAGACAGAAGGCAGCCTTGCACCGGAAGAAGTGGAACTTGTCACTGACAATCCTCTCTTTAAGGGACTTTATCAAACCGGATGCGAGTGGGTCAACGGTCGCTACGACATTCACCTCCCCAAGAATTTCGAAAGCATCGCCCATCTTGGTAACAAGACCGTTGCCGTGCGTAGCAAAGAGCAAAATCTCTACGGCATTCAGTTCCATCCGGAACTTACCGACTCCGCGCAGGGCGAAGCCATACTCAAGAACTTCCTCTTTGACATCTGTGGTGCCGACGGCGACTGGAACATGAAAAACTACGCCGCCTACATCAAAGAGCAGATTAAAAAGCAAGTTGGCGACGACAAAGTTCTCCTTGCCCTCTCCGGTGGCGTCGACTCCTCTGTCTGCGCCAAACTCATCAGCGACGCCATTGGCAGTCAACTGACCTGCATCTTCGTCGATCACGGTCTCATGAGAAAAAACGAAGGCAAAGAAGTTCAAGACGCCTTCAAAGACAGTGGCATGAATCTCATTGCCATTGACGGTGAGGCCCGCTTCCTAGAGAAGCTAAGAGGCGTCACCGATCCGGAACAAAAGCGCAAGATCATCGGCGAGGAATTCATTCGCGTATTTGAAGAGGAAGGCAAGAAAGTCGGCAAAGTCGACTACCTTGCTCAGGGCACCATCTATCCCGATGTCATTGAAAGTGGCGTCGTCGACGGACAGACCATCAAGAGTCACCACAACGTTGGTGGACTTCCATCCGTTGTCGACTTCAAAGACTTCATCGAGCCCCTACGTCATCTATTCAAAGACGAAGTGCGTCAACTGGGCCTTGAAATTGGTCTTGATAAGACCCTCGTTTGGCGTCAACCATTCCCCGGACCCGGACTTGGGATCCGCGTCATGGGTGAACTCACCAAAGAAAAACTTGACATCCTAAGAGATGCCGACTATATTTACCGCGAAGAAATTGCAAAGGCAGGACTTGCAAGTGAACTTGGTCAGTACTTCGCCGTACTCACCAACAATCGTACCGTTGGTGTCAGAGACGGCAAGC
>CAYFQX010000092.1:0-4711 GCA_964345405.1 uncultured Peptoniphilaceae bacterium | reverse complement strand
GCAGCTTCCAATGCGCCGAATCCTAGGGCCATAAGGAAGGGGGCGGCAATGGCTGCAGGTGTACCTGCGCCGGCAACGCCTTCTAAAAATCCAACAAAGCAAAAGCTGATGATGATCACTTGTTTTCTACGGTCGGTGGTAAAATCTGCAATGACATCTTTAATCGTGTCCATGGCACCGGTGTGAATGAGCATTTGCAGGACGGTGAATGCGGCCCAAATCATAAAGACCATCTTTGCCCCTTCAATGATGCCGATTCGAGTCTGTTCCAAAACTTCTGGGGTGGTTGTTTGGAAATAGAAGAGACCAAGTAAGATGGTATAGACTGCCACGACAAGTGAGACATATTTTGCAGGTTTATTAAGAGCAACGACTCCCAAAATTACGAATACAATAGGACTAAGTGATATGAGTAGATGCATAAAACTCTCCTTTTAAACTGCTTAAATCATAGTTAATTCTTAAATATGATTTGAGAGGTAAATTTTCAATGGGGTTTTTTGCAAGGATGAGTAGGATCGTCATCCTTGTCTTGGAGTAATTATGAAGGATGTTAAGCAGAGTCACAAATAAGTAATTATTTATTTTGGATAAGAAGTAGAGGTCAGCTACCTTCGAATACTATGTTTACATTTGATAAGTACTTTGGGAGGTGGCCCTGCTTATATATACATTATATTGTGTTGTCCATTTAAAAGAAACGTTTTCATCTTGCCTAGTCTTGACTCAATTCTGGTCAAGTTGAATTTTTTAGTCAATGAATTCAAGGACGGATTGTGAAACAATTTCACAATTATGTAAGAATTGGATATAATAGAAATACATTGACTTAGGGGTAGAGAATCGTGATAGGAGGAGATAATCCATGACGACCTATTCTGAACTACTTAAAAATCTTATTGATTTTACAGACACAAAGCTCATGGTCCTTGCAAACGCTTTGGGCTATGATACATCCTACATAAGCAAGTGGTGTTCTGGCAGTAAGTTACCTACGGCAAAGGCCATTGGTGAGATCGATGAAATCCTCGGCGAGATCTTTGCTGAGTCGATAATGGAGGAGGACAAGCTTCCTATCTTCTACAACAAATTTAACATTGATCCTAGAAGCCTAGGAGACCTTACAGAAGATCAACTTAAAAAGAAGATTACTCAAATTTTAAACGATGCCTACTATACAGTGGCGCCTGAGCCCTTTGTCGAGGTAGGAGGTCATGAACTTGCTTTCCATGCCGGGACCTACAAGGTCAACCATAAGATTGGAGAAATTTTAAAGGACCTGGTAATCTTAGGAGACCAAGACCCCCTCTATATTTGGACTAATTTTGATGTGTTTTCCCCACAGATGAAGTTCGTCCTAGATATTATTAAGGACTACCAGCTCAACGGTCGAAAGATTACCGTCTCTGCCGGCAACCAGTTTGATGGGAACTCCAACCTCTTGGACCTCTATCGACTGATGAGTGACTACAGCAACCTGTCCCTTGAACTCTACGACACCAGCGAATTGAGTGGGTTTAAATTTATCGTTATTGAGGACAAGTTTTTCTCAAACTTCACCATTGACAATGAGGGGAACTTTGAGACGGTGACCTATAGTTTCAACCTAGATTTGGTCCGAGAATTTTCAGACTTTCTCAAGGCCAAGGTGCCAAATTTAAACTATGCCCTTAAGACCATTGGGTCTGAGGAAGTGGCCAACAGCAACTTTCGAACGAATTTCTACACCGGTTCAAAGTTTAAGTTTTTAAATGGCTATGGATTTGAGTTTTTGCTTCCGCCGGAGATAGTCTCAGATATCTTAAGCAGCAATGGAAGTAAGGAGGGCACTTCGGCAGAGGTCAAGGAGATTGAAAAGTTGGAAGTGATTTGGGAAGAGCTCTTTATCAATTCAGAAATTGACTTCTTTATGCCCCGGTCCTCCCTCTTTGAGTATATGGAGCATGGCTACATCATGCACTGCGGCATCCACTACCAGCTGACCCCAGACCAGAGAAGTCGCCACTACCGCCATATTATTGAGTGTATGAAGAACAATCCAAAGATTAAGTTCTATCTCATTGATGACTTTGCCACGAGAAACTTGGAAAACTACAAGGAATTTAACTTCCACTACAATGGAACCCAGTGTTTTTTAAAGAACAGTAAATTGGCAAAGACGGCGGAAGTATCCATCATTCAAGACCCTAAACTCATGGACATCTTCCCCAACCTCCTGAGGGAACTCGGGGAGAGAAATGCCTATCACGAGCATGACGCCGAGAGTTTGGAGTCCATACTTGTAAAATATGAGAAAATCTTTAACCGACTGCAAGATTAGCAATAAAAAAAGCGGCTCCTAGGAGCCGCTTTTAAAATCAAATATTAGGGAAATGGAGTGATGAATATTTGATTTTTTACTAATTTATGCCAGTGCCTGTTGAGAGGCGATGACCTCTTTTAGGGCATTGGCAGAGTGGGTGAACTTTTCAAGTTCTTCGCCCTTAAGTTCAAGATTAAGTGTCTGAACGATGCCCTCTCTACCTACAATGGCTGGTAGGCCCAGGTAGACGTTGCTTACCCCATTGTTGTCCTCTAGGAATGTAGAGACGGGTAGGATGGACCGCTCGTCCTTAAGAATGGCACGGACAATTCGAGTGACGGACATGGCAATGGCGTAGGAAGTATTTCCCTTGCGGTGGATAACTTCATAGGCAGCGTTGCGGACGTCATTTTCAATCTCTGCGCGAAGTTCAGGAGTAAATTCAACGCCCTTTTGGGCTGCAAAAGTTTCAATTGGAATTCCCTGAACAGTCATAAGATCCCAGGAGACGAAGGAGGTATCCCCGTGCTCTCCAAGGACATAGGCCTGAACGTCTTGAGGACTTACATCGAGACGGCGAGCCACTTCATATTTTAACCTGGAGCTATCTAGGACGGTACCGGAACCGATGATTCTTTCCTTAGGGAAGCCAGATAGCTTTAGGGAGAGTAGGGCTTGAATATCTACAGGATTTGAAACGATAAGTAGAATGGCATCTGGGCTATACTCTACCACTTGTGGAATGATGGACTCAAAGATCTTGATGTTTCTGCCTACAAGGTCGATCCGAGTTTCGCCAGGCTTTTGTGCAGCCCCAGCGGTAATTACGACGATATCGGAATTTGCTGTCTTATCATAGTCCCCTGCCTTGATTGTCATAGGGTTGATAAAGCTCGCGCCATGGCTGATATCCATGGTTTCGCCTTCAGCGAGTTTTTCATTAAGGTCTACAACGACGAGTTCGTTGGCAAGTCCTGACATAGCTAATGAAAAGGCAGTAGAAGCACCAACGGCACCTGCACCAATGACGGAAATTTTAACATTTTCTTTTGACATAATAAAACCCTTTCTTTAAAAAATTAAATCGGGTAGCTTGACCTTGAGGAAAATATATCACAGGAAAATCACCAAAGTCCATGAAATGAGGTTGGCACTCGTTGACTGAAATTTCCCGCGGACTTGAAGGTAGAGGTGGGCGGAGCAGGCGAAAGTAAGTAGATAAGCGGAGTTGAATGGGTTGAATAAAATTCAAGTTGACGCCTTGTGTCTTTTAGTTAGGACGGAATGGACATGGATATCACTGTAAAATTCAAACTTATACTTTTTAACATTTATTTATAGGGGCGTTTAAAATTAGATAAATAAAGCATCCTACAAAATTTATGAGATTTGAATCATTGACAAAAATATTTTTTGGGAAGATACTATCCTAATGAGGAAAAATGCACAAGATGGCAAGGCCATCATTATGACGCCGGATTTAGTATGGAATTTTACTTTTAAATATAAACACCAAACTTTGGAAAATGAATTCAAGCAATTCACTAAACGAAGACCAGATACCTTATAAAAGGGCAAGGGCGCTCCGTCATACATAATAATTGGGGAGCAACATCGGTGTTGTAAAGACAATTGAAAGAGAATTAGGAAATGAAGTGTATGTGACCAAGGAAGCACAGATCTATGGAGCCTTGGGAGCTGTACTCTTTGCTTTATCATAGATAGAAGGAAGCGATTGGAATGAAAAATACAGAAGCACTTGGGACTAAAAAAGTCTCAAAACTCTTTTGGAGTATGACGATACCTGCTGTAGTGGCGCAGTTGGTACTGCTCCTATACAATATTGTGGACAGAATATACATAGGCCACATGGAGGGTGTGGGAGCGTCGGCCCTTACAGGTGCGGGACTTTTCGTGCCTATTCTCATGATGATTATGTCCTTTACCATGCTCATTGCATCGGGAGGTTCACCTCTTGCATCGATGGCACTGGGCAAAGGGGACAAGGAGAAAGCGGAAAAAATCATGGGCACTTGTTTTACGGCGCTCTTTTGGTTGGCAATGATCTTGACGGTGTTGCTATCGCTGGCAGCGCCTAAAATGTTGAGGTTTTTCGGAGCGTCGGACGACTCGTTCCCCTACGCAATTGCCTATGGAAAGATCTACATTTGGGGCACCCTCTTTGCCATGATTACGCCGGGGATGAATTTATTTATCAGCGGTCAGGGCTTTGCAAAGGTGTCAATGCTCACTACGGTCATTGGTGCGGCAATTAACATTATCTTAGACCCCATACTCATCTTTACCTTTGACATGGGTGTGGCAGGTGCGGCGACGGCGACTGTGATTTCACAGGCGGTAAGTATGATCATCGTCCTGAGGTTTTTGTTCGGCAAGAAGACCACGCTT
>CAYFQX010000091.1:4340-4860 GCA_964345405.1 uncultured Peptoniphilaceae bacterium | reverse complement strand
CCATTTCCCTTGCCGTAGGTGCCAATGATGGCAACGCGATTTTCCCCGTCCCACACGACATCAAGTCCCATGGATTCGCCGACAAAGCGAGCGGGAAGATAGGTGCGGTTCTTGTAGATCATGGGGACCACATCCATGGCGCGCGCCTCTCCGTTGACACGATAGTTTTTCTTACCAATGTTCATGGAGATGATTTGATCTCCCTTGGTGAGCTTTACTTCTCGCGTCTTCTCATTCCAAGCCACTTGATATTTATTTTCCTCTGCAATGATGCGCACGGGAACGAGGGTCCGGTCGTTTCGAACAATGACTTCCTGGCCGTAGTATTCATAGACATCGCGGCCATTGACAAAGAGTGAAATCGGGGAGACCCAGGCGGCCATGGCCGTTCCCGATAAGATGAGAACGAGAAGTAGTGCAGATAGTAGTTTTTAACATAATTCATCCTTTCTAAAATAAAGTTTAAAATCTTTTACAGCCCTTTTCACTGCATTGATTATATCATTGATTGGTGGATTCT
>CAYFQX010000091.1:2613-4330 GCA_964345405.1 uncultured Peptoniphilaceae bacterium | reverse complement strand
GTAACATTTCGGGGGAGGATTTCAACAGTATAAATATTAAAAAAGAGAAGTGAGTGTTCACTTCTCTTTGCTCTTAAATAGCGCAGGGACTGTAGCCACAATCTTGACATTCGGCACATCCACCGGCGTGATTTAGTTTACCGCCACACATTGGGCATTTGTCCGGATCTTCCATGATTCGCTGAGCCACTTCTCGGTTGAGCTCCTCTTGAAGTTCCTTGATGCGATCCTTCTTGGATTCCTCTGTTGTGAGAATTCCCGTACGAGCACAGCCGTCGCGATAGATAGTTGCGCCCTTGAGGCCCTTCTTCCATCCGTAGAGATAGAGATCTTCAACCTCTTCCACTGTAAATTCATGAGGAACATTGACAGTGGATGAGATAGACGCGTCAATAAAGTGTTGCCACTTGGCTTGAACGTCAATGCGGTCACGATAGTTTAGATTGTCCGTAGTGACGACATAGTCCGGAAGTTCGTCATCTTCATTCAGTCCCTTGGCATCCATCAGCTCTTTGATGATGTGAGTGTAGACGGTGTAGTAGGTGTCCTCTTCATGAAGAGATTCGGATTTTCTGGTGTAGGAAATTTGGAAAATCGGCTCTACCCCGTTACTGCAACCAATTAGCGTGGAGATGGATCCCGTTGGTGCAATGGTCAGTACTTGAGAGTTGCGAAGACCGTGCTCGCGAATGAGCTCCAGTACCTCTTCGTCGGCATTGGCAAGTAGGAATGGAGACTTCAAGACTTTTTCCGCGCGATAGCGTGGGAACGGTCCATCTTCCTTGGCAAGCAGTGCAGATTGTCTCAAGGCTTCATTGATGAGCGTATGGCCCACTTTTTCAATGAGAGCGAGAGATTCTTTAGAACCATAGCGAATACCCATCATGATAAACATATCTGCCACGCCCATGATACCAAGGCCAATTTGACGTAGTTGACGGGAAAGTTCTCTCTGTTGTTCCAGCGGATGAAGATTCATGTTTTCATCGAGAATTTCATTGAGATAGATGACGCCCTCATGAACCATTTTAGTAAATCTATCAAATTCAAATTCCGCTTCGTCAGTAAATGGACGGCGGACAAATTTACTTAAGTTAATGGATGCTAAGTTACAGGAACCAAAGCCCGGTAGCGGTTCTTCCGCGCAGGGATTGACCCCTTCATATTTAAAAGTTTCATCCTCACTCATCAGATGCCAAGAGTTGATGCGGTCCTTGTAAAGAATTCCGGGCTCTGCCATGTTCCAGTTGTTTCTCGCAATGGTATTTAGCATTTCATGGGCATCTACGGCACGGCGAATCTTTTCTCCCGTGGACTCTACATCAAATTTAAGTGTAAATTCCTCTCTTCTTTCAACGGCTTCAAAGAACTTATCGGAGCAGTTGACTGAGATATTGGCACTGGTGACTTTTTCAAGATCATTTTTCACATCGATAAAATCTAAGATATCCGGATGTTCACAGTCCATGTTGAGCATCAGTGCACCACGACGACCTCGCATGCCAATGAGGGAGGTGGTCATGGAATAAAGTTCCATAAAGGAGACGGCACCGGTGGTAGTGCTGGCCGCATTGTTGACTTTTGCACCGCGAGGACGCAGTTTGTTTAAAGTCAGACCGACACCACCGCCGTAGGAGTAGGTTCTTGCCATCCACTTTGCCGTATCGTAGATGGACTCGATATTGTCCTCTACTTGAGGGAGGACGTAGCAGTTGGA
>CAYFQX010000091.1:0-2603 GCA_964345405.1 uncultured Peptoniphilaceae bacterium | reverse complement strand
CAGTTGGACAGAGTGATCTTGCGACCCAATTTATCCAGTCCGCGACCTGCAAGGATACGTCCCGCCGGCATAAATTCCTGATTGGCAATGGCCTTTTTAATGGGATTGTTCCCGCCACTGACGCGATCTAAAAATTGTTCAAAGTTTTCATAATTAAAGCGATACTTCTTTTCGTAGATGTCTCGTTGAAGATCACTCATGTCCCAACCGGTTTCACGTAGATGTGCACGCTCGACACGGTAGAGAATATATTTTTTCGCCACTTCCGGACGATATTTCATCAAACCAAATTCAACATTGTCCTGAATATCTTCAATATCAATCAGGTCCCTGTCCTTCATCAGTTCTTTTACATCTTGGGCGATCTTTTCAGCAATTTCACGATCAATTCCCTGCTCAGTTTCGTCCATTGCCTTTTGAATGGCAATGACGATCTTTTCCTCATCAAATGGTACGGTGTTGCCATTTCTCTTCTGTACTAGCAAGTTCACTCCTCCTCAAAAGATATCCACACACATTTCTAATCTATTCACATATTATCCACAGTTTCTCAGTGGATATGCACAGGTTTTCCACATATTGTGGCTCAAGTTGTCTCACACCACAATATGTAGTGTCTGAAAGGAATTATATCACTCCCGTCCACAGAATACAAACTAAAAAAAGAGCAGAAATTCAGTGAATTCTGCTCTAAACCTTGCTACCACAAGGAAAGGAGAAGTTTATTAATTTTTGGAATATCTATCTAGTTTTCATCGTACTGCGTCAAGTTGTAGGTCCGAATCATCTCCATAATTCGGTCACCATAGGCGGGATTTGTGCTGTATCCTGCCGGATAGAGAGCGTAGGCCGCCTCCTCCGGTGACCTCGCTTGAACGACGCCCTGATATCTCTCAAGGGTGGTCAGTAACTTTCCATAGTCATCGAAACTCTGACGAGGTGAACGATAGGCGCGAAAATAGGACTGAGTGCCCACCCATTGGTCGTTCATTACTTCCTCCGTCCAAAGCTTGACGCCACTTTCAGGACTGCCCTTGATGCCGAAATAATTATTGTACTCCACCGTCAGCTGACTCTCGCCAAAGCCGCTCTCCAGCGCCGCTTGAGCCAATGTCACTGAGGGAAAGAGACCGTACTCCTTCTGAACATATTTGGCGTCTTTCAGATGATTTTCAAAAAACATCTCCCTGGGCGGCGGTGAATTTTCGTAATTTGAATCATGACAACTCCCAAGCACCAGCACAAGGAGGGTCAGCCCTATCCCCAAGATCAGAGCCAACTTGATGATTATTTTTAAAAATTTGAATTTTTTATTTTTTCTCTTTGCCATAGTGGTATTATATCACGGATTGAAAGATCTTTCCTGTAAAACACAGACTCGTCTTGGAATGCTGAACCTTTCAACTGGAGTCGTCACTTAAAACTCTAATTTCACCGCCATATTAAAATCCCACAACTTAAATCAAGTGTGGGATTTAGATCATAAGCTATTTTTTTATAAGGGAATGCCAGTTGAGCTTTGACAAACCAAAGTTTCTATTCAAATTTTACTGCAGTTCCTGAGCAAGTCACCATGAGCATGGAACCGGCACTTCCAAGAACTTCATAGTCCATCTTTACGCCAATAATACCGTCGGCACCCATGGCACGGGCACGATCTTCCATCTCTTGAAGTGCTTCGCTACGGGCTGAGAGCAGTTCATCCTCATAGCCTTGACTACGTCCGCCAATAACATCTCGTATACCGGCGCCAAAGTCCTTGATAAAGTTTACCCCGGTAATGACCTCGCCAAAGACAATGCCCTGATACTCGCTGACTTTCTTGCCCTCAACTGCGGGAGTGGTTGTAATAATCATAGTTCCTCCTAAATTAATCTCAAGTATTTATTTGCATCTTCTTCATAATACCTCAAGATTTATCCACTACTATAAAAATATCCAATCCTTCAAATCTTAATCAAATTTTTTATGATACAATAGAAATTCATAAAGGAGGTTCCATGAGAAAGAGATTTTTCTATCTATTTGTCATTTTACTATTTATTTTACCCGGTTCAGCAAAGGCAAGTGAGGTCACAACGGCTGTAGTTGATGGAGAGGAAGTCCGCTTCCTTACGCCTGCCATGGTTAAAGAGGAGGATGTGCTCATTCCCGTTGAGGAGATTGCAGAGGCGCTGAATGTGGAATATGAGTGGCTGCCCTTGACACAAAAATTACTGATCTATGACAGATATGATCGCTACGCCTTTACAATGGGGGATCACCGTTTCCGTGAAAATTACTCCTACTTTCCAAGTTCTGTGGCACCCATGCGCAAAAACGACCGGATCTTTCTGCCGGGAAAAGCACTGGGGAAGTTGTTTCACCGTCAAGTGAAGCTTCAAAACGGGAAGATTGTCTTTAGAGATCTGCCGGATTCACTGCCGGAAAATACCTTTGAAATGGCGGAGGTGGTGCGCGTCATCGATGGCGACACCATCATTGTTAATCGCGGGTACGGCGAGGAGCGCCTACGAATGATTCTTGTCGATACGCCCGAGACAGTCCATCCCACAAAGCCCGTCCAGTACCACGGCACGGCGGCCAGCGCCTCGACAACGACA
>CAYFQX010000090.1:0-4928 GCA_964345405.1 uncultured Peptoniphilaceae bacterium | reverse complement strand
ATGAACATGTAGATGCCAAAGACCGGACTGATAAACAGATCTTGAATGAGCCCTAAATAGAGAGGAATCAAGTATCTAAATTTAGATGTCTCACTGCTAAAGTAAATCAGGCAGAGCATCGGTACATGGATTTTAAAGAAAATTAGTGACTGCAACGGACTGAGATATACAAATGGACTGATGATTAATAAGATTAGCGGAATCCATCGTCTACTCATTTGTCTGAGCTCCTGTAATCACATGAACTGTAAAGATGCGGTAAAAATTCACCGCCGGTTCAATTAAAATATTTTTAACCATTTTATTTTCATCCGTTGTCACCTTGCTAACCGTTCCAATGTAGATATCACGATCATACAAGTCGCCAATGCCTGATGTTAAGACATCATCTCCCGGGACAATGTCACTGTATAGTTCATAGCCATAGCCTTCCAAGCGGTGGCTCTTTCCCTTGACAACGCCCCCCTCTTGGCTTCGCACCGTCTTAAAACTCACCGCATTGTTCTCATCGATGATACTCACAACCTCCGCGTGATTTCGACCGACACTGTCGACCTTACCAACCAAACCTTCCACTGCTGGACCACTTCCCGTGTCCTGAGCTATGACGACGGTATCTCCCACCTCAACTCCATGCTTTGTGCCTCTGTCAATGGTAAAGCGGTTAAAGACCATGCCGTCAGACTTTAAAATGACATGTCCCTTTACAAGCTTGCGTCCATAATTTTGTCTCATGGCATTTTCATTTCGAAGTTGATTAGACCTTGCAATGATATCCTGCAAATTTCTATTTTCCTCTTCAAGTTGAGCCACTTTTTCTCTATAAACTTTATTTTCTCTCGATAAACTTGGGACGTGAGAGACACTTACAGCCCCTTCACTTAATTTATTTCCAACATTCCCAAGTCCTCGACCCAAGGGTGACAGAATTTCTGCTGCCGCCGATTCAATATAGCCGACCCAACGGTGACCCTTGGAAGAAAATCCTATAAAAATTAATAGGACGATCAGTATGAGCGCTTTGATACCCTCTTTTTTTGCCTTGCGGATCTGTTCCAATGAATTATCACCTTTCACATGTTTTCTTCGACAAAACTAAAATATTCCCCATCGCCAATGATGATGTGGTCAATAACCGGAATATCCATCAAATCCCCCACTTCCCGCAAGCGCTTTGTCAGGAAAATATCCTGCTGTGAGGGCCTCGGGTCGCCGGTGGGATGATTATGTACAAGTACAATACTGTGCGCCATGCGTCCAATGGCAGACTTAAAGACCTCGCGCGGATGGACAAGGGTCGAATCCAGTGTCCCTCGGGAGATGGTCTCGATAAATTTAATTCGCTTTTTCACATTTAAGCCTACAATGCGAAACTCCTCCACAGCAAGGTGGCGCATCTCATTCATAAAGAGCGCCGCCCCCTGCTTTGGACTGGTAAAACCTTGGATAAAAGCATGGTCATTTGCATTAAAGCGCTTGGCAAGTTCAATGACCGCTAAAATTTGGGCCGCCTTTGCCTCTTTAATACCATGAATATTTAAGAGTTCGTTGATACCGGCATTTTTAAGACAATTCATGCCACGACAATTGGGCTCTAAACTACTGAAGTGATTTAAAATTCGCTCGGAAAGTTCCACGACATTTTCCTTGTTGGAACCCACCCTTAAGATAATCGCAAGTAACTCTGCATCTGTCAGAGTCTCTGCCCCATGCATTAAAAGTTTTTCACGTGGTCTGCTTTCCAGACGCTGCTCCTTCATAGTAAATCGCTTTTGATCCATCGGTTCATCACCTCTGTTAAATCCAGTGCACTAAGTCTTCCACAGGAAGACCTATGATATTTTTCAAGCTACCTTCATAAGACTCAATGAGGGCACTTCCCTCGCCCTGAATCGCGTAGGCTCCTGCCTTGTCGGTGTACTCACCTGTATTTAAATAATTTTCAATATCCTCATCAGTTAAATTTTTAAATGTGACATCACTGCTGCAGACATTCACTACTTTGCAATCAGGGCTCAGCACGGAGTAACCGGTAAGTACCTGATGCGTTTTTCCACTGAGTTTTCTCAAATACTCAAAGGCTTCCTCACGGGAGTGGGGTTTGCCAAGGATCTTATTGTTCAGCACAACCACTGTATCAGCACCAATGACTTTATCCTCAGGATGATCCTTAAAGATACTCCACGCCTTGAGATAGGCACTCACAAGAACGAAAATCTTTGGATCATCGAGTTCAATGGTACTTTCATCAAGTTTTGGACTCACAGCTTCAAATGTTGTAATCTCTGCTAAAAGTTCTTTTCTTCGAGGGGATGTGGATGCTAATATGATTTTACTCAATTTTATCACCTATTTCCGGCATAGTTTTTTTCAACTGCTCCATAATAAATTTCGATGCCAATCCCACAAAGATCCCAGTAAAAATCCCCAGGATAATGAGGAATGGAAAATAATAAAACAAACGCCAATTACTGACAATGATTGAGCCCAAAGTTACTTGAGCTAAATTGTGAAAAAAAGAGCCAATTAAACTTGTATTGACCACAGACACGTTTAAACGGTACCAACTTATATTCATGGCAATGGCTGAGAGTACGGCGCCGGCAAAGCTATAAAAAAAGCTGCTTACATTGCCGGTGACAAGCATTAAGAGCACCGACTTTAACAGAGCTACAGTAAAGCCCTCTCGCCACCCAAAGATTACAATGGTAATTAAAACGACAATATTACTTAAACCAAGTCTTGCCCCCGGAAGTGGGATTGGCATGGGAATCATGTTTTCAATATAACCCACAGCTAGCCCGATACTCACCAGCAATGCAAGAAATATATTTTTCTTAACGGAATTATTTTTCATCTTATTGATTGATCACATCAATGCCCTGAGTGGAATCATCCACAATTTCAAGTAATAATTTATTTGGAAGACAGACAATCATCTCCCCCGGTTCTGAAATTGCCGGCATGTGTACACAAATTTTATCCGGGCAAGTGGCGTGAGCAATACGGACTCCCTCCTCAGTCATAACAACAGTGTTCTCTCCCTCTCCCCCCCTGATTATCTCTTCCCAATCGGGTCTAATCTCATCATAGGGATAGCGTTTAATTTCAACGCCATCCTTTTGTATGCTTAAATATCGATTTACTTGTGATTTATTTGGCTTTCCTATATAAAAAACACTAGAGATAATGGCTGCAATCATTAAAAATGCAACAATTAGCTTAGTTTCAGTCCTTTTCATCTTTTCCTCCTGCTTCTAATAATTATAGCATAAGTCCAATGAGTAGAACTATGAAGAATCACTCTTGCCTTGAAATTTACTTGAAGTTTAGCCAAGTATTTTCTATAATAGAGATGTAAGCGAAAGCGTTATTTGCCTTTGCTTGACACAGTTGCTTGTTACATTTTATGAAACAATTGACTTATATTAAATATATTCGGGAGCTTATTTAATAGGCTGAGAGGAGGGTAACCTCGACCGTACCTGATTTGGATAATGCCAACGTAGGAAACGCTTTAAGTGTGCTGTGGCGCACTTTTTTAATGTATTTGAAAGGAGCCAATTGTGAGCTATAAGACACAGATGGAAGCAGCTAGAAAGGGTATCTTAACACCGGAAATGGAACATGTCCTTATGAATGAGCCAATTACAAAGGACGAGCTGATGGACCGCATGGCCAAGGGGCAAATTGTCATTCCCAAAAATGTAAACCACAAGAAATTAAAGGGAATTGCCATTGGCGATGGACTTTCAACTAAGATCAATGTCAACTTGGGAATTTCTGAAGATGTATGCGATTACAGTGAGGAAATGGAAAAAGTGGATCTTGCCATTGAGATGGGAGCCCACGCCATTATGGATCTATCAAACTATGGAAAGACAAACGCTTTTCGTGAAGAACTCATTGAAAAGTCCCCCATTATGATTGGGACAGTTCCCATGTATGATGCACTGGGCTATTTAGAGAAAGAATTAAAGGACATCACAGTCGATGACTTCTTTGAAGTTGTGGAAAAGCACTGTAAGGATGGTGTGGATTTTGTAACCGTCCATGCTGCCATGAACCGCAGAAGTGCCGAAGCTTTCCGACGCAGTAAGCGCTTGACACATATCGTCTCTCGCGGTGGATCGCTTCTCTATGCTTGGATGGAGTTAAATGATGCAGAAAATCCATTTTACGAGCACTATGACCGTCTGCTGGATTTACTTTATGAGTATGATGTAACCATCTCCATTGGTGATGCTCTGCGTCCGGGTTCGCTACATGATGCAACAGACATGGCGCAAATTACTGAACTTATGGAAATTGGCGAGTTGACACAGCGCGCTTGGAATAAGAATGTGCAGGTACTTGTAGAGGGACCGGGACACATTCCGCTTAATCAGATTAAGGCAAATATGGATCTTGAAAAATCCCTATGTAAGGGCGCACCCTTCTATGTCTTGGGACCTTTAGTTTCCGATGTCTTCCCGGGATACGACCATATTACATCCGCTATTGGCGGTGCCATTGCAGCTACTTACGGCGCCAACTTCCTATGTTATGTAACTCCGGCGGAACATCTATGTCTACCTAATCTTGACGACGTCCGCGAGGGAATTGTCGCTTCAAGAATTGCAGCCCATGCTGCCGATGTCGCCAAGGGGCTACCGGGTGCCATTGAATGGGATCACAAGATGAGTGACTTAAGACAACGCCACTGTTGGGAAGAGATGTTTGAACTCACAGTGGACAAGCAAAAGGCAAGGGACTACTTCTACTCTCGTGCACCGGAAGAGCAGGACACCTGCTCCATGTGTGGTAAGATGTGCCCAATGCGAAATACTAAGAAAATTTTAAATCACGAGACATTAGATATTTAAAAGTTAAAAAGGCATCCCACCTAGGGGATGTCTTTTTCTGAGTGAAAGTTATTAATTAGGAGC
>CAYFQX010000089.1:0-5113 GCA_964345405.1 uncultured Peptoniphilaceae bacterium | reverse complement strand
GCGACGGCCATGCAGCCAAGCGCATTGTCGATCATATCTTAGACGAGGGCCAAGATGAAGCGTAGCGCACTGTGCCTGCTGTTGTCTCTTACAATGATTATAAGCTTTGCCATGCCGGCGCTTGCTGCAGCGCCGACGGATCCTGCAGCTCAAAATCAGGAGGAGGCAAAGCCTGAGGAGGAAGTGCGAGATCAGGACATGCTCGTGCCCACCGGTCACGGTGTGCAACGTGCGACGAAAAAGGAATTTGACGAGATCAAAGAACTTGAAAAACTGCCCAACGCCGCCCTGGTAAAGAATTATCTCATTGGGGATTTTGAGTCCGGAGAAATTCTCATGGCATCAAATATTGACGAGCCCGTGGGCATTGCCTCTGTGACCAAACTCATGACGGTCTATATTGCACTGGATGAAGTTGCTGCCGGCAGACTTCATTGGGAAGATGTCGTAGTGCCGGACGAAGAGTGTCTTCGACTCACCGGCGCCTCCTATAAACTCAAGGAGGGCGAGACTTATACCGTAAGGCAATTGTTGACAGCAGCCCTTGTCATCTCCGGCAATGATGCCACCATGGCACTTGCAAAGCATATCGGAGGTTCCCAAGATGCCTTTGTGGCGCGAATGAATGAAAAGGCAAGGGAGCTTGGACTCACCCATGCTCACTTTATCAATGTTCACGGACTGACAGATTACACCATTAACGATTACAACAAGATGACGCCGCGAGAGCTCTTTATCCTGAGCATTCACTTGCTGCAAGATCATAGAGAAATTCTAGAATTTACAACCATTCCCTACATCAGTGAAATTGAACGTCCCTTCCTCGGCTACAATACTAATCCTCTGTTGGGCATTGTCAAGGGCGTCGATGGACTTAAGACCGGTTACACCGGCGCGGCAGGTCACTGCCTGGTAGCGACGGGATTTACACCGGGCGAGGGAAATTACAAAGACACGAGACTGATTGGAATCTTTATGGGTTCAGACAATAGCATGAAGCGCTTTGTCGGTTCCAAGAGGCTAATGGAAGACGGCATGGCGCGTTTTCGATACACAAAGATTGCAGATCCTGAAGAACCGGTAAAGATTGTAAAACTTAAGAAGGGTGTTCCCGATGAAATTGAAATTTACCCAAAGGAGGGAACCACTTTGATACTGGATAACAAGCAAGCCCTCAACAAGGAAGTGGTCCTCGATCCCATTAAAGTGCCTACAAAAAAGGGAAGCGTCGTTGGGACGGTGGTCTACTCTGTGGGCGATCAGGTGATCTACAAGACTCCGGCAGTCATTCATGAGAGTATTAAAGAGCCCAATGTCATCATTCAATTTCAACGAACCCTAGAAGATGCCTTTTTAAAGATGAGAGAGGCCATTTAAAGATCCGCAACTTCGTGGATCTTTTTTATTTTGCGCAAGATTTATGATGGCTTAGATAAGATGCAAGACACAATAGACTGCAAAAATAAATTTAAAAACACAGCAGATACCTGTAAACAACAGATAAACTGTGTCATTTTAAAGCAGGAGGAACAAACTATTTCTCGACTTGAAATTTAGAGGAATTACAATCTAAAAATAATAAATTTAAAAATATTTAAAACTTTTCCTTGACTTTTATAATTTAACAGTTTATAGTGTCATTAATATCAAATACTTTGACAGAGAGAAAGATAGTAAGCCTTTTAAGCGAGCTGAGTTTGGTGTGAGTCAGTACTGTGCAAGCTATGTAATATACACTTTGGAGTAGGGAGCCTGATAAGTAGGGCGACTCGGAGGCCCACCGGTAAAAGGGATAGGACTGTTGGGTCTGAAGTGACGGCTGATGCCGTAAATAGGGTGGTACCGCGAATGAATTGTAATCTTTCGTCCCTATAGATTTGTAGTTACAGGTCTATAGGACGAAAGATTTTTTTGTTTATAGACCGGAAATTGAGGAGGTAGACATGAAAAAATCTAAAATTTTATCCGTAGTATCCGCCCTAGGTCTTGCCATGATCTTAGTGGCCTGTGGCAGTAAAGAGGCGCAACCCGGTAGTGATAGTGAAGTCTTTGAAATTGGAATCAATCAACTGGCAACCCATCCGGCACTGGATGCGGTGCGAGATGGATTTATCGAAGGTTTGAAAGAAGAGGGCATCGAGGCAAAGATTGATGTAAAGGATGCCGGCGGTCAAATTCCCGTAGCCGGTGAAATCTCTAACAAATTTGTCTCAGATGGAAAGGATTTAATCTTTGCCATTGCAACGCCTGCAGCGCAGTCAGCCAAGCAGGCAACGACAGATATTCCCGTGTTATTTTCTGCAGTGACAGACCCTGTGGAAGTGGGTCTTGTAGATAGCTTGGAGCATCCCGGTGGAAATGTGACGGGAACGTCCGACGAGAGTCCCATCCGCGAACAGCTGGAACTCTTTAAAGCACTGGATCCTAAAATCAAGACCATCGGCATTGTCTTTTCAACCACTGAGCCCAACTCTCAAGTTCAAATTGACATGGTGGAAACAATTGGCAGGGAACTGGGACTGAAGGTAGAGACCATTGGCATCAACAATATCAACGATGTAGCTCAAGCGGTAGACTCGATTCTGCCAAAGGTCGATGCCATCTACACCATTACCGACAACACCGTGGCCTCCGCCATCAACATTGTCGCAAAGGCCGCCACCGATGCTGGAAAGATCACCGTGGGCGCAGAGGAAGCTCATGTCAAGGGTGGAATCTTAGTCACCGACGGGATCTCCTACTTTGAACTTGGCAAGCAATCTGCAAAGATGGCAGGGGAAATTTTAAACGGCAAAAGTCCGGGAGAGATTCCCGTGGAAAAGGCAGAGGAAATCAGCAAGACCGTCAATCTAAAGACCTTAGAAACGTTGGGACTTGATAGGAATCTTGACATTTTTGAGGGAGCAAATTTTATTGGGGAGTAGATTAGTATGGGCATTGGGCTTTTAACAACTTCATTAGAACAGGGACTTGTCTATGCCATTCTTGCCATGGGCGTCTACATCACCAATGAAATTTTAAAAATTGCAGACCTCTCTGTGGAGGGATCCTTTCCCCTAGGTGCATTTATCTTTGCAAGATTTGTTATGGCGGGAGCAAATCCTGTGACCGCAACGGTCGCCGCCTTTTTCTTTGGCACCTTGGCAGGACTTCTCACCTCCATCTTTTTTACAAAACTAAAGATCAACTCCCTCCTATCAGGGATCTTAACGATGAATATTCTCTACTCTGTAAATATTCGCATTAACGACACATCAAATATTCCCCTCTACAGCTATCCTTCCGTATTTGAGCATGCTGCAGCGATTCCTGTACTCCTTGCCATTGTCATTGGCTTAAAGCTAATCATGGATTGGTTTTTAAAGACGGAAGTTGGCTACCTACTGGTGGCAACGGGAGATAATGAGACGTTGGTGAGATCCCTTGGGAAAAACAGCAATCACTTAAAAATCATGGGTCTCATGCTTGCCAATGGCTTCATTGCTCTTAGTGGCGCACTTATGGGGCAGCTCTTGGGCTTTGTGGATGTGACCATGGGGAAGGCCACCATCGTCGTGGCGCTGTCGGCGATCATCATCGGGCAGACGCTATTTCGCAAGGCGAAGTTTTTAAAGCCGACGACGCGCGTGGTCATTGGTGCGATTATCTACAAGATCATCGGTGGACTTGCGCTGGATATGGGACTTAGACCGTCTGACTTGTCCGCCATTAATGCGACGATCCTCATTGCATTTTTAGTCTACAATAACTTTTTTGTCGATTTATTTAATAGAGAATTTAAGAGGAAGGGAGAAGGTGAACATGCTTAAAATTCAACATTTGACTAAGACGTTTAACAAGGGAACGAAGAACGAATTTACACTGTTTGAAAACTTTGATATTGAATTTGAAGAAAATAAATGCACGGCGATTTTAGGATCCAACGGCTCGGGAAAATCCACGCTGATGAACCTTGTCAGTGGCGCCCTTGAAAGTGACAGTGGAAAGATTACCATCGACGGCGAAGATATTTCCAAACTTAGAGAAGAGGAGAGATCCAAGTACATCGCCAGAGTTCACCAAGATCCCTCTCTAGGAGTTTCACCATCGCTTACAATTATGGAAAATTTGGCCCTGGCAGAGAAAAAGTGTGAGAAATTCTCTCTCAGGCGTTTGATTAAGAGGGACAAGAGGGCCCACTATCAAGAACTTGTCCGCACCTTGGGTTTGGGACTTGAGAATAAGATGGACACGCAGGTGAAGTTCCTCTCCGGTGGGCAGCGTCAGAGCTTGTCACTCCTCATGGCGACGATGAAAAAGCCGAAGATCTTACTTCTTGATGAACACACGGCGGCACTGGACCCGAAGACCAGTCAGCTTGTACTGGACCGGACGAGAGAACTCCTGGAGGATCATGCCATTACGACGATTATGATCTCCCACAATATGAAGGATGCTGTGGAATTTGCCGATCGCGTCATCATGCTCGATGGAGCAAAGATCATCCTGGATAAGAAGACCTCTGAAATTACAGAGGAAGAGCTCAATCAAATCTACAGAGACAAGGATTTAAGTGTACGGGCTGCGTAAGTGAAATTTTAAATCCATCTGAAAATCCGGCAGGCGACAAATTTGTTGCAGGCCGGTTTTTTCTAATTATTGCTGCGCCTGGCGCATGAAAGAAAATTTAGAAATACTTTTTTTAACGACTCAATCTATGGTATGATAGCTATGTAAACTTATGGACCCGTAGTTCAGCGGATAGAACGATGCCCTCCGAAGGCATTGATCGGTGGTTCGATTCCACTCGGGTCCGCCAATTTATTTAAATATTTTTAACTTAGCGCCAAAGCTTAGCTAATGTTTTTAAATTATAATGTAAGGGTAATTTTCGGCACTTAAATGTGCTTTTTTTGTATAAGAAAGAGGAGGAAAGATGACTAAGATTTTAGCGGATTTACATACTCACAGTATCTCCAGTGGCCACGCCTACAGTACCATTAAAGAGGTCTTTCAGGCGGCAAATGAGCGCGGACTTAAGTATGTCGGCATCACAGATCACGCCATGGAGATGCCGGGAGCGCCGGTGGATACCCATTTTTCAAATATGATTATCTTAAATAAGGAGCTCAAC
>CAYFQX010000088.1:598-5141 GCA_964345405.1 uncultured Peptoniphilaceae bacterium | reverse complement strand
GTGGCAGTACGATTGGCCACATCCATGAGCGCATCGACGATCTCTTCCTCGACGGGCTTACTTTTAAACTCACGGATGGTGCGGTGATTTAGGGGAGTGTGTAGTGTTTCTCTTACAGAGGTCATGGGAGCTCCTTTCACTGATTTAATTCTATTCAAGTAAAAAAGAGGCCCTCTCCTGGAGCGCCCCTTATCTTCTCTTAGCGAATGTTTTCTTTATCTACCCAATCCTTGGCATCTTCTACAGAGTGCTCAGTTGGGATTTCTACATTGGTACCTTTTTCCTTACCTTTTAAAGTACCGTAGAGATCAGAAGCCGGTTCCTTATCGTCGTTGATTTCATCTGCTACTTTATCAGCATCTGCCTTAGCTTCCATTTCTTCTAATTTTTCTTGACTTAATTCGTCTTTGTTGACCATGGGAATCCTCCTCTTGTCAAATTTGCTTTTATGCAATTAATTTCATCTCATTACTACATGTATACCTAGCTCACCTCTATTTTAAACATAAATCAAATTATTTATGATAGGGATGACCGGCATCAATTCGGTAGGCACGGTAGATTTGCTCCAGTAAAATCAGGCGCATCATCTGATGGGGGAAGGTCATCTTAGAAAAGGAGAGCCTTTCATTGGCACGACTTAAAACCTCCGGACTCAGTCCGTGAGAGCCGCCAATGACCATCACTAAACTTTGCACGCCATCCTCTCTAAACTCTTTCAGCCACTTGGAAAATTTCACAGAATCCATGGAGCGACCGCCAATATCTAAGGCTACGACAAGATCTCCCGGCTCAATTCGCTTGAGAATATCCTTTCCTTCTTCTTCCAGAATTTTTTGAATCTCAGCTTCATTGGGTTCTGTGCGTGTCCCTCGGTCCTTGATTTCAACGGTCGTTAGGGCCACGTAGGGAGTGAGTCTCTTTTCAAACTCTTCAATGCCAAGTTTTAAATACTTTTCCCGTACCTTTCCAACACAAATCAGCTGAATCTTCATTAGACTAGAGCCTTTGCAGCTTCTAGAGCTTTGTCATAGTCCGGATGTTCTGTTACTTCCTTGACATACTCTACATATTTGACCGTATTGTCACGATCCACGACGACAACACCGCGGCTCAGTAGTGCCAAGCCTTCAATGAAGAATCCGTATTTGTGACCAAAGTCGTGTTTTTGATAGTCACTGACAATAATGGCACGGTCGATTCCTTCGTTTGCGCAAAATCTTGCCTGTGCAAATGGAAGGTCATTTGAAATGGTAATGATGACAATGTCATCACTTAGTTTTGACGCTTCTTCGTTGAATTTAGCAGTTTGTAGCGCACAGACGCCGGTATCTACTGAAGGTACAACAGAGTAGATGCGGATCTTTCCATCGTACTCGCTGGAGTGGAATGGACTTAGATCTCCATTGACCGCTTCAAACTCAGGTGCCTTTAGACCGACACGTGTTTCATCTCCAATAAGTGAAATTGGTTCTCCACCGAAAGTAATTCCATCTCTTCCCATTTTAATTTCCTCCTTATATTTAAAAAATAATCATTGTTTACTGACCACTATAATTATATCCATCGGGGAAGTTTTTAAACTACTTTAACTCTACTCATGACAGAATCGCGAACTTACGATATAGTTATATATAGTAAAATTTAATTGCATATGGAAGGAAAATTTCAATGGAATTTAATCATATAGCAGTGGTGCTTGGCACCAATTATTATATCGGACTTGCCATTGTCCGAAACCTTGGACGCAGAGGCATTCACGTGGTCACCATGCATCACGAACCCTCACGCTATGGAATTTCAAAGTATGTCAAGGAACCTCTCCTCGTCCCTCACTTTCAGGAGGAGGAAGAGGCCTTTGTCGATTATCTCGTTGAATATGCCAAGGAGCAAAGTCATAAGCCGGTGCTCTTTTTGTCTGCGGATCCCTACGTCACCTTTTTAGATCGAAACTTCGACATCTTAAAGGAACACTATCTCTTTCCTACGGAGCAAAAGGGACTTTTATCCAAGATTATGGATAAGGAGACACTCACCGCCTTTACCCATGAGCTCAATATTCCAACGCCGGAAATCATCGAGCTGGTAGATGAAAATCTCATCCAGCGAGTGGAGACTGAAATCGGCTATCCCTGCATTATCAAACCTCGGGACAGTGCGCCCTTTGTCAGCAAATTTAGACACAAGGCCTTTACGATTCAGTCCACTGAGGAACTTAAGGAAAAGATCCAACTTCTCAAGGGTTGGGAAGAGCGCGTCTTTGTCCAACGAATCATTCCGGGACCTGAGGAAAATTGCTACAGCTTTGACTGTTATTACGGACCGGGTACGGAACTCAAGGGATTTTTAACAACAACTAAAATCCGCCAGTGGCCCAATAACTTTGGCGCCAGTACCTATGCCAAACAAAAGTGGATTCCCGAACTTGTCTCCCTCTGCGATCCCCTCTTTAAGCATTTGAATTTTAGGGGCTTTGCAGAAGTGGAACTAAAGCGAGATGAATTTACAGGCAGGGTCTATCTCATTGAGGTCAATGTTCGCTTTATTAACTTTACGGAACTTCTCTGCCAGTTGGGCTTTGAAACTCCCTATATGTACTACTGCGACGCCACCGGCCAGCCTATTCCTGAAAAGTTTATCAACTATGACACAAATACCTATTGGAAATATAAATACGAGGACCTTCCTGCCATTCGCAGCTATTTAAAGAGCGGACAGATGAGTCTGATGAAGATTCTATCCGACTACAAATTCCGCCACATTAGCTCGACTTGGGCTCTGGATGATCCCGCACCGGGACTGCATTTCTTCTCCTGGGCACTGAAGCGACTCTTTCAAAAAATATTTAAACGAGGTGAATAATGAACATCAAGACACTGACACGTACGGCACTATTTACAGCAATCATCTGTGTGGCAACGATGATTATCAGCATCCCGGTTCCTGCAACGAAGGGATATGTAAACACCGGTGAGGTCGCCGTCTTCCTATCGGCACTACTACTTCCCGGCTCCTGGGGCGTCCTGGCTGCGGCACTGGGCTCTTCCCTTGCGGATGTCTTCTTGGGCTATACTTACTACGCCCCCATCACCTTTATTGTCAAGGGAATTGAAGCGTGGATTGCCATTAAGATCTTTAAGACAGGTAAATATAAGACTGCCATCACCCTATCCCTTGCCTCTCTATTTATGCCTCTAGGTTACTTTATAGCTGAGGCCTTTATGTACGGCTTACCACCTGCCGTTGCAGCCGTTCCCGGAAACATTGGCCAGGGAATTTTTGGCGCCGTTGTCGCCACACTTATCTATCCTCTACTTAAAAAGACAAGATATTTTTAGGAAATTGTAAAAAATTTAAAATTTATGTTTAGACGAACTTAGCGTGGGTAAATAATAAATACCAAAGAGAGTAACATCTCTTTGGTTCCTTGAACACCATTCAAGGGTGGTTCATCCACGCTACTTTTATTTATATAATGTAAGCTAGATGTTGTGATGGATGGGTGAGATGGAGTTTTATTTAAATCTCAGAACTAGAGTCGGTTGCTGAGGGACATTTAAATAAAAGTCGATTTGACCAAGAGAATTTAAGATCGTGATTGTAAGCTATAATAAATGATTGATAGTAGACTTGAAATAGTACAGAACAGTTTTCTACAGTCAAATGAATTTGAAGGAGAATCTATGGAACCTACAAAGTCAAGCGTGATGAATCAATAAAAGAGAGATTGTTGAAGTAAAATCAATGATCTCTCTTTTTTCATGCTTAAATTTATCTCTACCACTTGCTTGAATATAAAAATTTAAAAATTTTACAAAATATTTATAAATTGATGTTTAAACTTTAAAACCCCGGGTATTATAGAGATAACAAGGAAAGAGAATTTCTTCCTTGACCCCGGAGGACGGGGACGATTCATCCGACGCTCTTTCATATAAATAAATCAATATTGAAAGCATGTTGGAGTAAACTTAAGAACAAAGCCCTTATCAGTTGAACTTGATTGTTGAGGAAGGGATTGAGTTTACCATAGGAAATTAAGAAATGAATGTAAACGTAAGATACTATCGCACATGACTTGTTAGTATAATTGTAACGGAATTGGAACAGTTTTCTACAGTCAAATATAACCAAAGGAGAATCTATGGAACCTACTCAGTTTGGTTGGATGGATCGTTAAAAGAGAGATTGTTGAAATGAAAATCAATAATCTCTCTTTTTTAGTGGAAAAATTTTCAAATTCGCCTCTAATAAAGTAAAATCCGCCGGTAAGAGGGCGGATTTTGTCATTGAAGTTGCAGTAACTCAGTAAAGTTGATTTCCATAGTTCCATAGATATGGCAGGAGCCTGCAGGCAAGATTTAAAATATACCTGCAAGTTGAGATCAATCCCTACTTTTAAACTTATTCGTCTGCCGGAAATTCTTCTCGAATGGTACCAGCAATCTCCTTAAATTGATCCCTGTGAATGTAGTGACCTCCCTCAAGTAGATAGATCTTGCCATTGTAGTCTTCAAAGGCATGTTGTGTCTCCAAGTACCGC
>CAYFQX010000088.1:0-588 GCA_964345405.1 uncultured Peptoniphilaceae bacterium | reverse complement strand
CTTCTTTGAGAGAAAGAAGATCTCCTTAACCTCCCTTGGATAGTGGAGATGCTCTACCTTGCGCCAATTCCGGTTAAACTTTTCCCCTTCGTCTAAATTGGATTCATTGGCAAAATCTCGATTGACACGGTACTTAATTTGATCCTCCACCTCCCCATAGGCAGGACCGGTGGCTCGAAATCCATCGGGATAGATTGCATTTGCCAGGCGTATCAAACCCAGCTCTTTCGCCGACTTTCTTAGAAAACTGCTGAAGACATTGGAAGAATAATTGAGTTGCTTGGGCACGGAGGTGTCCAAACCGATAAATCCTCGCACTTCCCCGGGATATCTATTTAAGTAGTAGATGGAATAAATGCCCGAGATAGAGTGGCCACAGAGGCTGTAGTCCTCCAGTCCAAGCTCTTCAATGGCAAGGTGGACTTCCTCTGTTATATTGTCAATGGTCCGTGGCCGGTTAGTGCCGTCAGAGTCGCCATAGCCAAAGGGCTCAATGGCAACCACATGGTAGTCCTTACTCAGTTCATCCATAAGGGGTTTAAAATCAAGGGCAGGCGCTGCCGTGCCATAGCCCGGAAGTAGGACGAT
>CAYFQX010000087.1:0-5204 GCA_964345405.1 uncultured Peptoniphilaceae bacterium | reverse complement strand
CAAAGTGAACTTTTCCATTAGAGCGCTTCACATAGTCAAAGGCCTCTTGAATAAGCGGGCGATCGTCAAGTTTATCGTCGCGAACTTCTTTAGAAATTCGGTTTAAGTCCTGATCTACCACGCGGCCGGCACCGATATTTAGATGACCAACTTCAGAATTTCCCATCTGACCCTCCGGCAAACCGACCGCTTCGCCGGAAACGCAAAGTTCCCCGTGAGGTGTGCTAAACAGAGCATCTAAAGTTGGAGTGTGAGCCTGTGACACGGCATTTATTTCTGAATCCGGAGCAATGCCGAGTCCATCTAAAATTGCCAGAAGAACAGGTCTATGCATAATTGCCTCCCGCTTCAATAATCATTTCAAACTCTTCTTTTTTCAAGCTGGCACCTCCCACAAGGGCGCCGTTAATATTTGGCTGACTTAAAATCTCTGCTGCATTACTTCCCTTGACACTGCCACCGTAGAGGAGGGGGATTTGCTTTGCTTTGTCAGTACGCGCCTCTAAAAGTGAACGGATAAAGGACGCCACTTCCTCTGCTTGAGCAGCCGTAGCTGTCTTTCCGGTACCAATGGCCCAGATTGGCTCGTAGGCAACGACAATGGCATTTAACTCGTCACTTGTCAAATCACGGGTGTCCAGTTGAATTTGTCTTTGGATGACATCTTTCATGGCACCTGCTTCACGCTCTGCTTCGCTTTCGCCGACACAGAGAATCGGGATAATTCCCTGATCTAGAGCAGACTTTACTTTCTTTGCAATCTGCTCGTCAGTCTCGCCAGCCGCGCGACGCTCTGAGTGACCCAGGATGACATAAGTTGCCCCTAGTTCTTTGAGCACTTGGCCACTAATCTCACCTGTGTAAGCACCTTCCAGTGCGTGACTCATATCCTGAGCTCCAAGGTGAATTTCAGATTCATCTAAAACTTGTGAAAGTCGGTCTAAGTGCGTACAGGGCGGTGCTATGATGACCTCCACTTTTTCAGGTAAATCGATCCTTATCATCTCTTGAGCAAGGCTCTTTCCCTCCTCAAGACTTGTATTCATTTTCCAGTTCCCTGCAATGATCAATTAATCATCCTTCCCCTTTCCTGTAATGGCAGCAATCCCAGGTAGCTCTTTTCCTTCAAGAAATTCCAAACTTGCTCCGCCACCTGAGGAGATGTGGCTCATCTTATCTTCAAGACCAGACTGTACAATCGCTGCCACGCTGTCGCCACCACCAATGACAGTAAGTGCATCTAGCTTTGAAAGAATCTCGGCAATGGCAAAGGTCCCCTTGTTGAAAGGCTCCATTTCAAACACACCGGCAGGTCCATTCCATACAACGGTCTTTGCCTCATGAAGTTTTTCGCGAATGAATTCAACAGATTCCGGCCCGATGTCAAGCGCCATTTCATCTGCATTTATTTCACCGGGTTTTACAACGCGAGAGGGTGCATTTTCTTTTATTTCCTTTGCAACCACCAGGTCCATCGGCAGGATAAAATCCACGCCACGCGCCTTAGCTTTAGCCATGAGGTCCCTAGCAAGGGAAAGTTGGCCCTCCTCGACTAGAGACTTGCCCATATCGTGGCCCTCTGCTGCAAGGAATGTGTTAGCCATAGCACCGACAATAACCATGCGATCGGTCTTATCCAGTAAATTTTCAATGACATTGATCTTGTCACTCACTTTCGCACCACCTAAGATCGCTACAAATGGCGATTTCGCATCATTTAAAACTTCAGACAGTACATTGACTTCGCGTTCAACTAAAAGTCCTAGAGCTGATGGTAAATACTGAGCGACACCGACATTGGAGGCGTGAGCACGATGACTTGTACCAAAGGCATCGTTAATAAAGACATCGCCCATTTCAGACAATGCCTTTGCAAACTCAGGATCGTTCTTTTCCTCTTCGGCTCTAAATCTTAAATTTTCAATCATGGCCACCTGACCCGGTTTAAGCGCCTTGGCTCTTTCAATGATCTCATCGTTTATCACTTCTTCTGCAAAGAGAGGCTCAATGTCAACGCCTAAAATTTCTTCTGCTACGGGAAGTACTGGCGCCATGGAGAGATCTTCACGGTATTCACCCTTAGGACGTCCTCGATGGCTCATTAAAACCACCGAAGCACCCTTGGCTAAAATATCATCAAGTGTTGGCTTTACTTTTTCAATACGCGTGGCATCGGTCACCTGTCCATCTTGAACCGGCACATTGAAGTCCACACGCATCACTACATGTTTATCTTTTAAATCCAGTTGATCCAATGATTGCATGGCATTCTCCATTACATTTTTTCAGCAACCATCGCTGCTAAATCGATAACGCGTTGGCTGTAACCCCACTCATTGTCGTACCAGGAGACAAGTTTAACCATGTTTCCGTTGACAAGTGTTAGATCAGAGTCCAGGATACTTGAGTGGCTGTCACCAATAATATCTGTAGAGACAATTGGATCTTCATTGTAAGCAAGTACGCCCTTCATTGGTCCTTCAGAGGCTGCCTTTAGTGCAGCATTGATTTCTTCTTTTGTCGCTTCCTTAGAAATTTCAAAGGTCACATCCACGATGGATCCTGTTGGCACAGGTACGCGAAGTGCATAGCCAGTGAGCTTACCTTCAACTTCAGGGATAACGAGCGATACGGCCTTTGCAGCACCGGTTGTTGTCGGGATGATGTTTTCAGCTGCAGCACGGGCACGACGCCAGTCCTTGTGCTTGTTGTCAATAACTTTTTGATCATTGGTGTAGGCATGAACAGTAGTCATCAGTCCCTTTTCAATGCCGAAATTATCTAAAATAACTTTAGTTACTGGAGCAAGACAGTTTGTGGTACAGGATGCGTTGGAAATAAAGTGATGCTTTTCAGGATCATATTCCTTGTCGTTAACACCCATAACGATGGTGACGTCCTCTTCCTTTGCAGGCGCTGTAATGATGACCTTCTTAGCGCCTGCTGAGAAGTGCTTGTTCACTCCTTCGCGGTCTTTGAAGACACCGGTGGAGTCAATAACGATGTCCACACCCATTTCCTTCCAAGGAATTTCTGCAGGATTACGTTGATCGGTAATCTTAATATCCTTGCCATTAATTTTAAAGCCTTGATCAGTCACTTCGATTTCCCCTGGGAATTTACGATAGATGGTATCGTACTTAAACAGATGCGCCATTAAGTTCCAGTCACCGCTGGCATTGATCGCTACCAGTTCAAAGGGGAGATCCTCTCTTAACATGATTCCTCTCACCACATCGCGACCAATACGTCCAAAGCCGTTGATTCCTACTTTAATTGTCATTTTTACCTCCCAAAATTTAATTTATAAAATCTCACATAATATATACCCATTGTACCACTATTTAGCGATTTAATAAAACTCCCTAGGTTAATCTATCCAATCTTTGTTATAATATCTTTAACAGATCTAGATGATAAAAATGAGGTGAGAACATGACCATTAAGAAAAATAATAAAAAATTTAGAATCATCGAAGAAAAGTATGTTCCAGAAATTAAATCAGAACTTAGAAAGAAGCCCATCACGGTCCCCAATGTCATCTACAATGCCAGCGGGATTCGAGTTCAAGGCATGCGCATTAAGTCCTTTATCTTCTCTACTGACATCGCCATCATTCGTAACTCCAACGCCAACGCCGTACTAGCAGTCTATCCATTTACACCGCAACTTGCCATTATTCAGGCAATCCTACAGGCAAGTTCCATCCCCGTCTTTGCTGGTGTCGGCGGTGGAACCACCAGCGGTCAGCGCACCGTCAATATTGCTCTTCAAGCAGAACTTTTAGGTGCCTATGGCGTTGTTGTCAACGCACCGATTTCAAATGATGTCATTGCAGAGCTCTACAAGGTGCTCGACATCCCCATTGTCGCCACTGTCGTCAGTGAACTCGATGACATCATCGGCAAGATTAACGCCGGCGCTCGTATCTTAAATGTCTCTGCAGCAAAGAAGACTCCAGAGCTCATTGCCTCTATCCGCGAAGTGGTCGGACCGGAATTTCCAATCATCGGAACCGGCGGTAGCAAAGACGAGTACATCACAGACACCATCGATGCCGGTGCCAATGCCATCACTTACACACCGCCATCTAACCTCGATCTGTTTAAGGAAATCATGACTCAGTACCGCGAAGCAAGTAATATAAAGGCAGACTTCACTCAGGATCATTCACTCAATATCGAAAAAGTTCACGAGGACTTAATCTTCCCATCTGATTCCATCGAGATTATTTCAGAGGATAAGTAATGAAGGTCACAAGAACCACTCGAGTTCTGGTACAGATCAGTCTCACCCTTCTGATACTCTTTCTTTTGGGTAAGACGACAGATGTCCTGCGTCCTCTCTACGATACGGCGCTGTTTTTACTGGCACCACTGATTTTATCCATCTATATCTTCTATGCCCTCAGACCTATTCGAGACAAGTTGATTCAGTGGACACATAGAGAGACACTCTCCATAAGTCTGACGTTCCTGTTGTTTTTACTCATCCTTGTCGTCATGATCTATGTCATTACAAATCTTGTCTTGGAGCAACTTCGACTCTTTTTAATAACGGTCAATTTTGAAGCCCTAAGAGAGCTTGGTCAGGCAGATTTAATTCACAAATTTGACATCCCCATCCCCATTGAAAAGATCACCTATCAATTAGAGCAATGGCTAAGATCTCTCTCCTCTAAAGTGCCCGATGCCATCAGTTCCCTCATTTCCAATGTGGGCGCCCTCAGCACGGTGGCACTACTGATTTTTCTTGCCATCTTTTATCTGCTAAAGGACGAGGATTTAATTTTAGAGAGACTCCAGCATATTAAGTTTGGCAAATATCATCAGTCCGCCATGAACATCGGCGCAAAAATCCACGAGGCCTTAGAGACCTATATTTCAGGCCAAATCACTATTGCCTTTATCCTTGGATTTCTGATGTTTCTCGGCTACAAATTCATTGGACTGCCCTATGCATTTTCACTGGGTGCCATTACCACCGTTTTAAGTTTTATCCCCTTTGTCGGCGCCATCGTCAGCGGCGTCCCAGCCGTCTTTGTTGCGCTGACTGTCAGTCCTCGCATGATTATCTATGCTCTACTTGTCACCATCATTGTTCAGCAGGTGGAATCCAATATCATCACCCCCAATATCATGGGGAAGAAGCTGGACATCCATCCCTTTGTGGTCATTGTCATGGTGCTTGTCATGATGCGTCTC
>CAYFQX010000086.1:0-5506 GCA_964345405.1 uncultured Peptoniphilaceae bacterium | reverse complement strand
TTGAATCCTATGCTCCATTTCCTTTGGATCATCGGTTAAAAAAAGTTCCAGAGCCTGTTCAGCAGACTCTAATCGACCGCTGGAATTGATCATGGGACCAATGATAAATCCAAGGTGATAGGTGTCCAAGGCGTCATGAATGTAACTCATGGTCTTCATCAATTCAATGGCCTGAGGCGGTTGTTTATTTAGACGCTCCAGTCCTAAAGCAACGATGGTACGATTCTCCCCTACAAGATCCATTACATCACACACGGTGGCAATGGCTGCGTAGCTAATGAGGTCCGGGTTAATATCTTCAATTTTTCCTGTAATCGTGTGCAGATAGACAATGAGTTTATAACTTACACCGGCACCTGACAGCTTATCAAAAGGATAGTGACATGCCTTTTGTTTCGGGTTAATGATTGCATTTGCATTAGGAAGTAGCTGCTCACCCGACTCACTTCTTTGAACTTCATGGTGATCCGTTACAATGACATCGATTCCTAAGTCTCTTGCATATTCAATGGGATCCATAGCACTGACTCCATTATCACAAGTCAGTAGAAGTTTGATGCCGTCTTCATGGGCCTGATCGACAATGTCACGATTGATACCGTAGCCGTCCTTAATGCGATGTGGTATGACATAATCCACATTAAAACCTAGGGATGTCAGACCCTTCATCAGTATGGTCGTACTCATGACACCATCCACATCATAATCGCCTACAATGCGTATGCGTCCTTTTGAAGTAAGATAGTTTAACAAGAGATTTCCTGCCTTAACCATATCCTTTAAAAGTATGGGGCTGTGCAGGTGAGCGGGACTTGGATATAGATACTTTACAAGTTCATCTTCAGATTTAATCCCACGATTGACAAGAACTCGATAACTAATAGGATCGAGACCATATTTTTCATATTCAATATCATCGGGTGCTTTGACATTTTTTATTAACCACTTTTCCATCCAATCCCTCCCTTCTTGTTTTATATTTTATTATACTACAGAATGTGATTATTCGTAAGATTCACCGGCTTCTGATGCATAAATTGCTATGGCACATTCCAGTCGCTTCTTCTCCATTTCACATCCAAGTTTAAATGGCTCTTGAATCGTACCGTTATTGTACCATGCATTGGCATGACATCCACCGCTACAATAGTATTTTGCCCAGCAAGTTTGACAATCTTCCTTGGTGTAGATATTTGCTGATTTAAATTCCTCCTGAAGCTCCGTTGCCTTAATTCCGTTCCAAATATCTCCCATCTTAAACTCAGTTTCACCTACAAACTGATGACAAGGATAGATGTCTCCCTCCGGAGTCACGGCAATATAGTCGCTACCGGCACCACATCCCGTGGATCGCTTGTAGGCACACGGACCACCTGAAAGATCAATCATATAGTGGAAGAATAAAAACTCTTCGTCAGATTTACGAATATCTTGATATTTCTTTCCCAGCACTTCATATTCTCTAAGAATTTCCTCAAGATGCTCCTCTCTGATGGCATAGGGCTCTCTTGGATCCGTTACCACCGGCTCCATGGATGTCTTTTTAAACCCAAGTTTATGGTAGAGTTCCACATCTTTTGAAAAATCCAGATTGTGATTGGTAAAGGTACCGCGAATGTAGTAGTCTTTATCTCCTCGACCTTCAATTAATTTCTTAAACTTCGGCACAATGAGATCATAACTTCCCTTTTGATTAGTGGTTGGTCTCATCTCATCATTGATATCCCGGCGCCCATCCAGTGACAAGACCACATTGTCCATCTCTTCATTGATAAATGGAATGTTATCATCGTCAAGCAAGACACCGTTTGTTGTTAAAGTGAAGCGGAACTTCTTGTGGTGCTTCTCTTCTAGAGAACGTCCATAGGCGACAAGCTCTTTAACAATCTCGAAATTCATCAGGGGTTCGCCACCAAAAAAGTCCACTTCCAGATGATATCTATTGCCACTACTTTCAACCAAAAAATCTAATGCACGCTTTCCTGTCTCAAGATTCATCAGAGAGCGTTGACCTTGAAAATCGCCCTGACTTGCAAAGCAATACTTACATCTCAAGTTACAGTCATGGGCGACATGAAGACACAGGGCCTTAATTTCATTATTTGGATTAAAAGATTCAATGGGAACCTCGACTTCTTCTGAGAGTAAAAGACCCTCATCCACAAGTGTATGTAATTCTTGAACTGCCTCTCTTATATTTTGAGGATCGTATTGATCTTTAAATTCATTGACGACTTCTTCCACATCCAAAGTCAGTGCCTTTTCCAAAATATCATAGATCATTTTATCCACACAATGGACTGAACCAGAGCTTGTATCAAGTAAAATATATTGATCATAAACATTATATAGATGAATTCTATTCAAATTAAACTCCTTAATATGTAAAAAATAAAAGGAAGTGGTTGTCCACTACCTTTTATCTATTGTTATTTTCGCATTTTTGATTTCCAACGGTACATGATGTCTTGCAAGCGGATTGGCAAGAAGTTTGACATTCGCCACATCCTGCATGGGTAAGATCATGTTTTACATTATTTTTAGAAATAGTTTTTATGTATTTCATAGATAACTCCTTATTCTTCTGATGCTTCAGATGCTTCTTCTACAACATTTTCTTCAGCTTTGGGTTTGACATTGGTTTCACGTACAACTGAGTGGACGCCCCACTTCATAAGTTCAATACGTGTCTTCATTCCACTGGATTCAATGACAACCATGTCCTGTTTTACTTGGACAACTTTGCCCTTGATACCGCCAATGGTCAGGATTTCGTCACCAACGACTAAACTTTCTCGCATGTTTTTAATTTCTTTTTCCTTCTTCTTTTGTGGACGAATAAGACCGAAATAAAAAACAGCCGCCATAATGGCTAAAAACATAAAGTTCATGTACCCTCCTGATTGTGCGTTCATTTCATCACTCCTTACCTAATCTATTTTATCATAACCATATTTTTTATAAAAGTCATGTTTGAAATTATAAAATTCATCATCAAGAATTGCCTGGCGTATCTGTACCATCAAGTTCTTAAGGAAATAAATATTGTGATAACTTACGAGACGCTGCGCTAGAATCTCTCTGGCTTGGAATAAATGTCGAATGTAGGCTCTCGAGTAGTTTCTACAAGTATAGCAGTCACATTCTAAATCCAGCGGACGAAAATCCTTCGCATAGAGCGCATTCTTTACAACAAGTCGCCCCTCACTAGTCATAGCTGTGCCGTTTCTTGCAATTCGCGTCGGCATGACACAGTCCGCCATATCGATGCCGCGTTCCACTGATTCGAAGAGATAGTCCGGTGTGCCAACGCCCATATTATATCGCGGCTTATGTTCAGGTAAAAATTCAACCGTATGGTCTAAAATTTCATTCATCATTTCCAGTGGCTCACCGACGCTAAGCCCACCAATAGAATAACCCGGAAAATCCATAGCTACGAGATCTCTTGCCGACTGCTCTCTTAAATCCTTATACATACCACCTTGTACGATGCCAAAAAGGGCCTGATCCTTATGATTGTTTTCCTCATGATACTTGAGACAACGCTCCGCCCACCGAGTGGTTCGCTCCATGGAATGTTTAATATAGTCATAGGTTGACGGATAGGGAGCGCATTCATCAAAGGCCATCATTATGTCTGAACCCAGCGTGTGTTGAATTTCCATGGCAATTTCAGGTGAGAGAAATTTTTTCGATCCGTCGATGTGACTTCGGAAGGTGACGCCATCTTCTGTAATTTTTCTTCGATGGGCCAAACTAAATACTTGAAATCCTCCACTGTCAGTTAGTATCGGATGATGCCAGTTCATAAATTTGTGAAGTCCTCCGGCCTCTTCAATGATCTCCATCCCCGGTCTTAGAAATAGATGATAGGTGTTTGAGAGAATAATCTCAATATCCATGAACTCTAAATCTTCCGGAGTCAGAGTTTTTACAGTTGCCTGAGTTCCCACGGGCATAAATACCGGCGTATGAATGACGCCGTGATTTGTATGAATTTTTCCAACACGTGCCTTACATTCACTTGAAGTTTTTTCTAATTCAAACTTAAACATAAGCTCTCCTATTCAATAAACATGGCATCGCCAAAACTGAAGAAACGATATCTTTCACTAATTGCATGTTCATACGACTTCATAATGTCTTCACGATTGTAAAATGCACTAATCAGCATCATCAAAGTGGACTCGGGAAGATGAAAGTTGGTTACAATTGCATCCACAACTTTAAATTTGTAGCCTGGATAGATAAAGATATCTGTGTCCCCTTCACCGGCACTTAAAACACCAGTGGATGCAGCTGATTCTAGAGTTCGTACTGAGGTTGTCCCAACAGCAACAACTCGATTTCCCCTATCTTTAGTCTGCTGAATGATCTCTACTGTCTCTTGAGGAAGATGGTAGTGCTCGCTGTGCATGTGATGATCTTCAATATTATCCGCTCTCACCGGTTGAAATGTGCCAAGTCCAACATGAAGTGTGACATAGGCAATATTGATTCCCTTTTCCTGTAACTTCTCAAGGAGTTCCGGTGTAAAGTGAAGTCCTGCCGTAGGCGCTGCACTTGAGCCGATATGTCTAGAATAAATTGTCTGGTACTGACTCTTATCTTCTAAGGTTTTTGTGATATAAGGTGGAAGCGGCATATTTCCTATGCGATCTAAAATTTCATAGAGATTGCCTTGATACTGCAACTCAATCATTCGATTTCCGGTCTCTGTAATATCTCTTACGACGCCACTTAATTCGTCAGAGAAGATAATCTCCGTGTCCACCTTCATCTTTCGTCCAGGACGGACAAGACATTCCCAGTGATTGTTTTCATCCGGGTGAAGCAGTAGTACTTCGATCTTTTCTTCCTTATCCTTGCGATGCCCAAAGAGTCTTGCCGGCATAACCTTTGTGTTATTGAGAACCAAGGTGTCACCAGGTTTTAAGTAGTTGCCAAGATCGTAAAAATAATCGTCTTTCATACTGTGATTATTTCGATTGAGCACCAGGAGTCTGGAATGGTCCCTCTCCTTCATTGGCGACTGAGCAATTAACTCTTCTGGCAATTCAAAATAAAAATCTGATTTCTTCATTTATTTTAATACCACTTTTCTAACTTCGTTCCAGGGAAATAAAAAGTTAAAATCTCCTCATAGTTCTTACCCTGTTTTACCATATTGATGGCGCCATATTGACTGAGTCCAACGCCATGCCCATATCCTCTACCCGTAAATACATAGTCTCCGGTGCTAGGTATTGACTCAATGGCCTCATCACTCTTAAATGATTGAATTCCCTTGCTTGTAATGACTTGATAATTATTCATCTTCTTAAATCCTTGAGCAGTCAACACAACCGGTAATGTAGCGGATGATTTCAGCCCATCTCTTGTCATAAATTGTACATTGCCGGATACACCTACTGGCATTTGACCATTGAGGTAGAAATTTGTGCTCTTTAACTTCGTAGGTCCCATCAGCATACGAAACTGATTTCCTGTGTAAGTTTTCGAG
>CAYFQX010000085.1:2278-5579 GCA_964345405.1 uncultured Peptoniphilaceae bacterium | reverse complement strand
AACCATCGGCTCAGCCGGTGGTTTATTTTTTTTTTTTTTTTTATTAAATCTTCCTCTACAAAAACTTATAAAGAGACTTACTAACTGTGATATAATGGTAGTCTAAACAAATTAAGGAGTGTTAGTGTGACTCAACAAATAAATGATATTCAATATATAGATTCTCTAACAGAGAAAGTACGAGAGCAACATGCCGGGGAAAAATATTTAATCTACACCCACGGCTGTCAAATGAATGAGCATGATTCCGAAAAAATTGCATGGCTATTTGATGAAATGGGTTATGAATCTACTGAACTTGAAGATGCTCTGTAAGGCACAGTGCGGAAGATAAGGTCTACGGCCATTTAGGTCAGCTAAAACATTGGAAGAATAAATATCCGGATAAGAAGCTTGGTCTCTGCGGCTGTATGATGCAGAGAAAGGAGTCAAGAGAGTTTGCCATTGAGAAATTTCCATACATTGATATTATATTTGGAACAAATAATATCTGGCGACTTCCACAACTTATCTTAGAGTCTGATGAAAATAAGACGCTGGCCATGGAAATTGAGTACAATTACTCAAATCTTGACAATTTAATGGGTGCAAATTTAAGTGATAATAATAAGGCCTATGTCAATATCATGTATGGCTGTAATAATTTCTGCACTTACTGTATTGTTCCCTATACGCGGGGACGCGAAGTAAGTCGACCTGTGGAGGATATAGTCGATGAGATCGAGGATCTTGTATCCGAGGGCGTTAAAGAAGTGATCTTACTTGGACAGAATGTCAATTCTTATGGCAAGGGACTTGAAGATGAGACGAGCTTTGCAAAACTTCTAAGAGAGATCCATGAGATTGAAGGACTTGAGAGAATTCAATTTATGACTTCACATCCTAAGGACATCTCGGATGAGCTCATTGAATGCTATGGTGCATTGCCAAAACTTGGTAATTTCCTACATCTACCTGTGCAAGCAGGTAGTAATCACGTACTCAAGATGATGAACCGACACTACACGCGCGAAGATTACTTTGAGATTATCGATAAGATCTATAAAGTTCAACCGGAGATCTCTCTTTCAACAGATATTATGGTAGGATTTCCAGGAGAGACAGAGGAGGATTTCCAGGATACATTGGATCTAGTGAAGTGCGTTCGCTATGACAATGTCTTTACCTTCCTCTACTCGGTAAGAGAGGGTACGAAAGCAGCGGAGATGGAAGAGCAGATACCACATGAGGTCAAGCAAGATCGATTTGAGAGACTTTTAGACACAGTCTATCAAATTCAAAGGGAAAAAAATGAAGATCTGATTGGTTCTATTCAAGAAGTTCTTGTAGAGGGTGTCAGTAAGAATAATTCTGAGAAGCTTACCGGCAGAAATTCAGGATTTAAACTAGTTCACTTTGAAGGTGACAAGAGCCTTGAGGGAAAGATGGTCTCTGTTAAAATCACAAAAGCGAACAGTTTTGCATTAGAGGGTGTTTTGTGTGATAACTAAGGAAGTTTATGAAAAACTTACGCCAATGATGAGGCAATACCTTGACACGAAGGAGATGAATCCGGAGGCGCTCTTATTTTTTAGACTGGGCGATTTTTACGAGCTGTTCTTTGACGATGCACTGACAGCGAGTAGAGAACTTGAGATTACATTGACGCAGAGATCTGCTGGACTGGATGAGAAAATTCCCATGGCTGGTGTGCCCCATCATGTGGCTGAACAATATATCTCAAGATTGATTCAAAAAGGCTATAAAGTGGCCATCTGTGATCAAGTAGAGGATCCAAAAGAGGCAAAGGGACTTGTAAAGAGAGAAGTTACAAAGATAGTAACCCCTGGGACTTTTACGGATACAGACTTTTTGGATAAGAAGTCTAATAATTATTTAATGGGTCTTTCAACGAAAGGACGAACAATTGCCATCTGTAGTTGCGACTATTCTACGGGTGAAATTTTAATTACTGAAGAGTATTTCCAAGATGTCAATGCCATGGAGACTCTCCTAGTAAGAGAGCTCACATCCTTAAATCCAAAGGAGTGTATCCTGGATAAAGAGGATCCACAGTTGGAGCTTATGAAAAATATAATTGAGAAAAATTCACTGAGTAGAGTGACGATTTTGGAGAACTATTCAAGAGATATTAAATTCAACTTAGGTCTTGAAGAACAGATTTTTAGTCTAGTAAATGAGCATAAGTTAAGTGGATCTAATTCACTGGATCTCATCCTCGACTATCTAGCTGAAACGCAAATGGATAGCCTAGATCATCTTAAAAAGATTGACTATTATCATGGGCAGTCCTTTCTCATAATGAATGAGCACACTAAGAGAAATTTAGAACTAGTTGAGAGCATCCAAGGAGCAGATCAGAGAAATACTCTGTTCTATCTATTGGATCACTGTATGACACCCATGGGTTCGCGCATGCTCAAAAAGTGGATGAATCAACCTCTATTAGATACTGGAGAGATTTTAAAGCGACAGGACATTATCCATGCTTTCCATGAGGATTTAATGACCATGGATGGTATTAAAGAGTCACTGCAACAGGTGTATGACTTTGATCGCTTGGCAGTTAAAATTTCTCAGGAATCTCTCACACCTCGTGAGATGAATCAACTTAAGATTAGTTTAAAATCCATTGATAAGATAAAAGATCAATTAAATAATTCCAGTTTTAATGCTCTAAATGCTCTGGGGGATGAGATGGATCCACTCTATGATTTAGCGACTATGATAGAGGAGCGAATCATTGAAGATCCGCCAATTCAATTTCAAGAGGAGCGATACATTAGAGAGGGATTTGATGAAGATCTCGATGAGCTCTTTAATCGAAGTGAAGGTGGTACTCAGTGGTTACTTGATCTTGAAAAGAATGAGCGCGAACGCACCGGTATTAAAAACTTAAGAATTAAATACAACAAAATCCTTGGTTATTTTATCGAGGTGACCAAGGGAAATTTAAGCCTAGTACCTGAAGATTATATTCGTAAACAAACCCTTGTGAATTCCGAGCGGTTTTTCACCGTAGATTTAAAAGAACGAGAAGCAAATATTTTAAACTCCAAAGACGAGGCCTATCGCAGGCAGTATGAGATACTGAGTGAGACGAGACAGATGATCTTAGATTCACTGGGCAAGATACAAGTTTTAGCGCGTCAAATCAGTCATCTGGACACACTTTACGGATTGGCAGTGGCCGCGAGAAAATGGAATTATACGCGACCAAAATTTGATAATTCCGGGAATATCCACATAAAGGAAGGACGCCATCCCATTGTAGAAGCACGACTTAAAGATGAAGCTTACG
>CAYFQX010000085.1:1197-2266 GCA_964345405.1 uncultured Peptoniphilaceae bacterium | reverse complement strand
ACAAATCAGATGATTCAGATTATTACCGGTCCCAATATGTCTGGGAAGTCAACCTATATGAGACAAACGGCACTTATTGTTGTTATGGCGCAAATGGGATCTTATGTACCTGCAGAAAGTTGCACATTGACACCGGTGGATCAGATTTTCACTCGCATTGGAGCTTCAGACAATTTAGCTCAAGGTGAGAGTACCTTTATGGTCGAGATGAAAGAAGTGAGTGAGATCTTAGCATTTGCTACGCATAAGAGTTTAATCTTACTTGATGAAGTGGGACGTGGGACCAGTACCTTTGACGGGCTGAGCATTGCGTGGGCACTTGTGGAATATCTTGCAAATCAACTGAAGGCAAAGACCTTATTTGCAACGCACTATCACGAATTGACTGTACTCGAGGATGAGTTTGACTCTGTCTATAATTTGACCATATCTACTGAAAAGCGTCAGGGACAAATGGTCTTTTTAAGGAAGATTGTGCCTGGATTTACAAATCACTCCTATGGGATTGAAGTGGCTAGACTTGCCGGTGTAAAAGATGAGATTACATCGCGAGCATCTGTCATTCTTAAGCAATTGGAGGATGAAAACTTCGAAGTTGGCAAATCCATTGAGACAAGTCATGTGACGAATCAAATGCCGGCTGAAGTTGAAAAGGTGATGGAGCAAATTAAGAACATCGACATCAATGACATGACGCCACTAGAAAGTATGAAGTTTTTGTATCATTTACAGAGCATATTAGATGAGGACTGATACTATGACGACGATACGTCAATTAGATCCACAGACAATTTCAAAAATTGCAGCCGGGGAAATTATTGAAAATCCTGCATCGGTATGTAAAGAATTGGTTGAAAATAGCATCGATGCCGGTGCTAAGATGATAAAAATTCAGCTGTCAAAGGATCTCTTAAGTCAAATTAGAATTACTGATGATGGCGAGGGAATCTCAGAGTCCAATACAAAACTTGCATTTTTGCGCCATGCAACCTCTAAACTATCCCAATTTGAAGATTTGGAGAATTTACTCACACTAGGTTTCCGGGGTGAAGCTCTTGCAAGTCTTGCC
>CAYFQX010000085.1:0-1187 GCA_964345405.1 uncultured Peptoniphilaceae bacterium | reverse complement strand
AGGAAGTTGACCATGATTACGCGCACAGAAGAGGAGCAAATTGGGCGAAAAGTCCAAGTAGTGGACGGAAAAATCAAGTTGGTTCAACCCATTGGAACCCCACTGGGGACTTCGATACTCATTGAAGACTTATTCTACAATGTCCCGGTTCGTAAAAAATATTTAAAAAGCACACGTCGTGAGTTGGATCGCATACTCAATCTTATTGAGCATATTGCCCTCTCTCATCCAGAGATTGGATTTTTAGTGCAGTATCAGGGAAAGACATTGCTTCATTCCCATGCAAATACTGAACCCATCAACCATATTTACAGTTTGCTGGGCAAAGACATTGCTCAGAATTTAATCGACCTGACCTTTGAGACAGCATCCTATAAAATTCACGGCTACATTTCGAATAACAAGCTCTATCGTGCAACTCCGGAAAGAGAATATCTCTTTGTCAATGGACGGAGCGTTCAAAGTCCGGAGATCTCTCAACTTATCCGTAAGAAATACCATACTTTGATTCCTCTGAATCGCTATCCTGTGTTTATTCTCTATTTGGAACTGGATCCGGTTCTTGTAGATGTAAATATTCATCCAACAAAGAAGATGATTAAAATATCGGATGAAAATTATATTTTGACAATATTGGATCGACTCATTGATGAAAAGCTCTATCCAAATCGTGCCATTCCCCAAGCTACTTTAAATTCAACAGAGGAGAGCCGTAGGGAAGAGGAGAGGGAAGAGACTATCTTTGATCTGGCACAAAAAGTAGAACCAAAGATAGAGGATGAGACAAGTATTCAAACTCAGGGGACATTTTTTAAGGAAGATGTAGAAAAGAAACAATCGGTAGATGAATCATCGGTAGGGTTGACAAATTCTCAAGTAAATGAAGCTGCAGTGGATTATGCAGAGCCTGCAAGAGCAAAGTTATATGATATTGAGTCACCTGCTTCAGATAAGATCATTGAACTTAATGAAGCGTATTTAAATTTTATGGGCATTGTGTTTAAAACTTATGTCATCTTTGAAGATAGCTATCATCTAGATCTGCTACTCATTGATCAGCACGCTGCCCATGAGCGTATTTTATTTGAGAAAATTTACAATCAAATGACTGAAGGGTCGGTGCATCGTCAAGTGCTTATGGAACCCATATTACTTGACATAGGACCTAGAGATCGTATGAAATTGCG
>CAYFQX010000084.1:0-5662 GCA_964345405.1 uncultured Peptoniphilaceae bacterium | reverse complement strand
GTCTATCATATGAATTTGGAATCGACATTTTATAGCCAATGGCTCTATCGTGGAATTTTTATCTTTATCATCTGTTGTCTTTACTTTATTATGGGTAAACTTCTTAAGAGGGAAATCCATCCGCTTAAAATTATCGGAAGTTTTATCCTGCCCATCGGTCTTGGATTTCTATTTGCATTTCTAGGCCATCTCTTCGTGCATGAGCAGGCTCTAGTGAGTGAGGTTGGGGCTCATTTGAGTTTACTCCCACTCGATCTGTACTTGTTGCCTCAACGCATGATATTAACACTTTTAAATCAACCGCAGAACTCGACCTATCTACTTGTTGAGATCTTACTGCCAAGTGTTTTTATGTTTTTAAGTTTATTGGATGGGCGTGTGAAAATGGTTCGTCAAAAGAAAAGAAGAGAGAAGAGAAAAGGTGATGCTTATGTATAAATACGATATGGAAGAATTAAACGAAATGACCCTTCGAGAGCTTTCGGAGAAGGGCGTAGAAGTCGAGGACATCGCAGAGATCGTCTATGAACTTCAGAAAGAGTATGGCGACATCACTATGAAGCAGTGCATTGAAAATGTCCACGCCGTTCTAAAAAAGCGTGAGACCATTCATGCTGTGCTAACTGCCCTTGCCATTGATGATGCGGTTCAGCGCAAACTCTTTTCAGAGCCCATTCAAACCATCATTGAAGAGGACGAGGGACTCTACGGCATTGACGAGGTCATGAGTCTTGCCATTGTCAATCTCTATGGCTCCATTGGACTGACAAACTTCGGTTACCTCGACAAGAAAAAGATCGGCATCATCCATGAACTGGACAGCCGTAAGGGAAGAGAAGTCACAACTTTTACCGATGATATTATAGCGGCAATTGCAGCAGCAGCGGCCTCCCGCCTAGCACACCAGGTTCTTTATTAATCAGGTGAGCTATGAAGACTAGAAATTTAGCTAGAGCAGGGATTGTTGCTGCTCTTTATTTTGCCCTAACTGTTGTATTTAAGCCGGTGAGTTACGGACCCATTCAGTTTCGATTTGCAGAGATTTTAAACATGTTAGCCTATTACAATCCCGCTTTTGCTCCCGGGGTTGTTTTAGGTGTCTTCTTATCCAATCTATCCTCGCCTCTTGGGTGGATTGACCTTCTCTTTGGTACACTACACACTGCGGTGTCCCTCTATGCCATGACATGCACAAAGAAGATGGTCGTGGCAAGTCTTTGGCCGGCCATCTTTTCCTTCATCATAGGTTTTGCTCTGATGCTTTACTTTGGTGGTGGCGTGAAGGGATTTCTTACCATGACCCTGTCTGTGATGTTGTCGGAACTCATCATTGTCACCCTGATCAGTGTGCCTATCTACAAGTATTTAGAGAGACAGAGCGCATTTAAGAAATATATTCTCTCTTAATTATTAAATTTTTAACAATTATGTTATAATGATAACATGGAGGTAAATTATGAAGATTAATGTTTGTGTAGGATCACAATGCACCCTGATGGGTGCCAGTCGTATTTACGATACGCTGGAAGATTTAAGAGAGAAAGTTCTCGAAGATGAACTTATTTCAGAGGACGAGTTTGAGTTAGACGCTGTTAACTGTCTACAGATCTGTAAAGAAGAAGGAACTGAAGTCTGCCCCGTCGTTGAAATTGATGGAGAGATCGTGCGTGGGGTTATGACTCATGAGATTTCGGAGTTTGTTTTAAAGGAATTCAACAAAATTTAAACTAACTCCACTAAAAGGAGCATGCAGTGAAAGAGATTTACACCGATATAATGAGCTTAAGACGCCGCGTCTTTGCGGAAGTGGCACGGATTGCCTATGCCGATGCACCGTTAGAAGAGTTGGAGACAGCAGGATACCGTCTGTTCCCCAATTTAAATGATGTTGACCGAACTGACATTTTCCGTCAACGCGCCATTGCTGAAGAGATGTTACGACTTGCCATGGGGATGAGTATTCGTGAACTTGACGAGTATGAACCTGTGACAGCAGGATTTGATGAGATCGACATGGATGTCAATGTCTTTGAAACACCTCTTGTCGATGTTATTAAATTTGCCTGTGAAGCTTGTCCAACCAAAGAACATAAAGTGACAGACAACTGTCGCTCCTGTATGGCTCGACCATGTATCAATGTCTGCCCAGTCAATGCTGTATCCATGGGTAAGGATCATGCAGAGATTGATCATGACAAGTGCATTAACTGTGGTCAATGTAAGAGAGCTTGTCCATATTCAGCGATTGTATCCTACGATCGTCCATGTGCTGCAGCCTGTGGCGTGAATGCGATTGAAAGTGATGAAAACAATCTTGCTCAAATTAATCACGAAAAATGTGTTGCCTGTGGTCGCTGTGTGACCGAATGTCCCTTTGGTGCCATTGGTGATAAAACCCAGATCTATCAACTAGTTAAGGCCTTAAAATCTAAGCGAAAGATCTATGCTATTGTTGCGCCGTCCTTTGTGGGGCAATTTGGCCTACTAACGACGCCGAATCAATTAGAGACCGCCATTAAGAAGTTAGGTTTTGAAGATATGGTGGAAGTTGGACTTGGCGCAGATATGACAACCCTCCATGAGGCTAAAGAATTCGTAGAAAAAGTACCAAATGAAATTCCTTGGATGGGGACCAGTTGTTGCCACTCCTGGACCTTACTTATCGAATATAATTTCCCAGAACTAGTAGATCAAGTCTCAGACAGTGGATCACCAATGAAGTATACGGCAGAGTACATTAAAGAAAAAGATCCCGATGCCATGGTTTGTTTTGTTGGTCCATGTACTTCTAAAAAGGTCGAGGCCATTAGCACACCGGTTAGAGATTATGTAGACTTTGTCATCACCTTCGAAGAGCTCATGGGCATCTTTGTCGCTGAAGGTGTCGAACCATCTGAAATGCCGGAAGTAAAGAAAGAAGAAGAGGCATCTCGCACGGCACGAGGCTATGCAGAAGCCGGCGGAGTTGCCAAGGCGGTAGAGGAAGCCATTAAGGAACTTAATCCGGAACTTGAAGTGAAGATGGAAGGTGCCAACACCCTTCAAGAATGTCAAAAGTTAATTCAACTGGCCAAGGCCGGTAAGCGAGATGGTTACCTGCTAGAGGGGATGGCCTGTCCAGGTGGCTGTGTCTCCGGCATGGGAACGCTGATTTCACTACCGCGCGTGAAGAAGGCTGTCAAAGAATATATGAATGAAGCAGAATACAAGACACCATTTGAAAATAAGTTAATTCCCGATGAATTAAAATAAAGTCAAAAAAACTTGTATTTCATGGCCCTAAATCCTTGACAAAGGGGACTAAATACAGTAATATATTTACTAGTGTTTTAAAAGCCCCGGAAAAAATTTAAAATACTGGTTATATATATCGAGGAGGTAGTCCTAATGAAAACAACAATGGCAAAGGCCCATGAAGTTGAGAGAAAATGGTATGTAATCGACGCTGAAGATAAAGTTTTAGGACGTCTAGCATCTGAAGTGGCGAGCATACTTCGAGGTAAAAACAAGCCAACATTCACACCCCATGTTGATACAGGTGACTATGTAATCGTCATCAATGCGGACAAGGTAAAACTTACCGGCAACAAATGGAGTCAAAAACACCATGTCTATCACACTGGTTATCCAGGTGGTCAAAGACAAGTTCCATACAACGAAATTCGTGAAAAACATCCGGAACGCGTCATTGAATACGCTGTTAAGGGAATGTTACCTAAGAACAGCCTAGGTCGTAGCATGTATCGTAAATTAAAAGTGTATGCAGGATCTGAGCATCCACACGAAGCTCAAATGCCTGAAACCTATGAATTTTAATTGAAAGGGTGAAATAATGGCTATTGAACAATACAGAGGTACAGGTCGTAGAAAAAAATCTATTGCACAAGTACGTATCTTACCAGGAAATGGTAAATTTATCGTAAATGACAAGGAACTTGCTGAGTATTTCGACTTTGAAACATTACGTGCAACAGCATTAGCTCCCCTTACTTTAACTGAAACTGAAGGACAAGTTGATGTCATCGTTCGCGTTAAAGGTGGAGGTTACACTGGTCAAGCTGGCGCAATTCGTCACGGCATTGCTCGTGCACTTATTGAAATGGATGAAGAACTACGTCCAGCACTTAAGAGAGCCGGTTACTTAACTCGTGACCCGAGAATGAAAGAGCGCTACAAATACGGTCTTAAAAAAGCTCGTAGAGCACCTCAATTCTCAAAACGTTAATATTTATTTTATACAAGAAAACCTCGTATCATGGATACGGGGTTTTTTTATTTCCCCTGTAAGTATTCTTAGGCTTTGTCTTCCTGTGGTAAATAAGGCGGGATTAATTAAGTTGAAGTTTAAGTCTTGAGAAAACAGTGTGGTATAATAAAAGAAATTAATAAAATTTTTACTTAGAAAAGTAGAGAAGATAGATAGTATTAAGATAAAAATAGGTGAGGACGATGGCCCTGAAAGAGAAATATTTGTGTCAGCTGACAAATTAAGAGGCAATGTGGTTGTGGCAGGATATAAAAACGTGACATGGGGCCGATTTTTATAAAATGACAGATTGTAGGATTATATGATAAGGAGGTTAAAATTTGATATTAGACAAATTTAAGGAAGTTTTATTTACAGTATTGCCTATTACAATTTTGGTCCTTATACTAAATTACACAATTACTCCAATTGGGAATGAAGAGTTAATTCGGTTTATCCTAGGGGCTGCACTTATTGTAATAGGACTTGTGATATTTTTACTAGGTGTAGATATAGGTATCACTCCTATTGGGGAAACTATGGGTGGAGAAATTATTAAATCCAATAAAATAATAGTTGTAGCTATCATTTCTCTGTTGCTAGGATTTGTAATTTCAGTTGCCGAACCGGATTTACATATACTTGCTGGTCAAGTAGCAATTGTGACCAATGAATTAGTAGCTAAAGATGTCCTAGTAGTTGCTGTCTCCATAGGTGTTGCCGTTTTAGTTTCCATAGGAATGTTAAGAATCGTCTATTCAATCCCTTTGAATAGAGTTTTATTAGTAGCTTACTTCCTAATATTTGGAATTGCTATATTCGTCGATACTTTTTACCTATCTGTGGCATTTGATGCCTCAGGGTCTACTACTGGAGCCTTAACAGTTCCATTTATACTAGCACTTGCAGCGGGAGCCTCAGCGCTAAATAGAGACTCTAAAAGCTCAGAAATCGACAGCTTTGGTCTGGTGGGAATCGCATCTGCTGGAGCTATATTGGGAGTTTTGCTACTGAGTATTTTCTCAACGACAGAGCTATCCGGGGTTAGCGATTCTCAAGTTGTAGAAAAAGTTGGAATTCTTAAACCATTTTTTGATAATATTCCACACCTTGCACTGGAGACCTTAATAGCTCTTCTTCCCATTACGATTATTTACATCGTAGCTAATAAAGCGTTTTTTAAACAAAGTAGAAGTAGAACATTGAGAACATATTCTGGAATATTTCTAGCCTTTATAGGATTGGTATTATTTTTAACTGGCGTAAATGCAGGGTTTATGGATGTAGGAAGATTTATTGGCGAAACTTTAGGTGCCAAGGGAAACAACTTTTTAATAGTATCTATAGCATTTTTATTAGGGGTTTTAACTATTTTAGCTGAACCTGCAGTTCACGTTTTGACAAATCAAATCCGTG
>CAYFQX010000083.1:0-5754 GCA_964345405.1 uncultured Peptoniphilaceae bacterium | reverse complement strand
ATCTCCGACGGAATGTTGATCCAAGTAGGCGATGGGGAGCTTAGTAATCTTGTGTGAGAGCTCTTCTCGAAGTTCAAAGATAAAATTATTTGTCACCTGGACAAGGAGACGACCGCGAATCAAGTACGACAGAGCAGATCCCAAATAGAGGGCACCGACAATGACGACAAGCTTTGTAAGATAGGAAAAATCCACAGACAGTCCCCGAGAGACGGACTCGTAGATGGAAGTGGTGGCAAGTCCAAGTACCCAAGGCGCAATGACGGCAGCAATGGTCCCCAGCGCCGTTAGGAAAACCGCCAGTCCAAAAGGCAGGCGATCTCTTCGCATATAGTTGTAAATTCGCCCAAGAACCTCGCGACTGGATTGGGAAGTTAGGGAGCGCTGATCACTTTCAGCAACGACGGTAAATCTTCCTCTAGCCATGGGCCACCTCCTTTCCAAATTGACTCTCTGCAATATCTCGGTAAATTTCTGAATGAATCATGAGTTCGCCGTGAGTGCCGCGATCCTCTACGATGCCGTCCTCCAGGACGAGAATCTCATCGGCATCGGTAACGGTCATGACACGCTGAGCTACGACAATCTCAATCTTATCCTTTGTCTTAGGGCCCAATTCATCGCGGAGTTTTTTATCTGTCTTAAAGTCCAGCGCCGAAAAGGAGTCGTCAAACATAAAGATCATCGGATCCTTTGCAATGGCGCGGGCAATGGAGATCCGCTGTTTTTGACCGCCGGACAAATTTCGTCCGCCCTGGGCTATGGGTGCCTCAAGTTCACCGCTCATGCCCTTGATAAAATCCTCCGCCTGAGCAACGGAAAGAGCGTCCCATGTCTGGTCATCCAGTAGTGTCTTTTCCAAACCAAAGCCGACATTTTCCTTGACACTTCTCGAGAAGAGTTGCGCCGTCTGAGGTACATAGCCCAAGGTGTCTCGTAGTGTCTTTAAAGTAAAGTTGTTGATATTGACCCCATTGAGGAGAATCTCCCCGGAGGTCACGGGATAAAAGCGGTTGATTAATTTAAGAATCGTCGACTTACCGGATCCCGTCCCACCGATGATGGCAAGTTTCTCGCCGGCCTGCACTTTAAAGCTGATATTTTGAAGTACAGGTCGCTCCGCACCGGGATAGGAGAAACTCACATTGCGAAACTCCAGAGTCGGAATGCCTTCAGGAACTTCCACAAGTCCCTCATCCGGTGCAATGGGCGTGTCCATCACTTCCATAATACGGTGATAGGAGGCCTGAGCATTGGGGAACATGGAAAACAACATACTAAACATCATCACGGCAAACATAACCTGGGTGATGTACTGGATAATTGCCATGAGCTTCCCAACTTCAAGTTGGCCCATATCCACCTGCTTTGCACCAAACCACAACAGGATGACAATAGTAAAGTTGAGAATAGTGTTGAAAACAGGTAGCATAAGAATCATAATATTACTTACACGAATGGTAAGACTGCGCATCCTCCCGTTGGTGTCGGTAAAGCGCTTTTCTTCACGCTCCTCCTGATGGAAGGCGCGAATGACGCGAATCCCCGTTAGTCGCTCTCTAAAGACTAAAGTCAGCTGATCCAGGACAATGCGCACTTCCTTAAATAGAGGTAGCGCCCTTCGGACGAAATAGAACAACAAGAGACAACTTAGGTGCAGTGATAATGGACATGGCACTGGTCCCGACCAACATCAGGGGTGCACGGATAAGGGGACGCAGCATCACGACGCTGATACGCTCCATCTGCCCAATGTCGTCGGTGGTACGTGTCAAGATACTTGGCGCACCAAAGGTTTGGAACTGTTCAAAACTCAAATCCAACACCTGATCAAAGAGTCCGCTGCGCAGATCCCTTGAAAAGGACATGGATGTCTTAGCAATAAAATAAGTCGCCAAGGCCATCAGGGCAACTGAAATTAAAGTCAATAGGATCATTCGTTTACTCAGTTTGTAGATAAGGGGTAAATTTCCCTTGATCACTCTCTCATCCACAATCACACTCATCAGTCCCGGTAGATTTAAGTCGGCAACGATACTTAAAAACACCAGTAGGATGATGAGAAGGACGTGAGGGATATAGGGCTTAATATATTTTTTCAAATCAAAACCTCCCTTAATAAATTCGTTCATAAATGGCCATTATACAACAAATACCCGTGAAAGGAAAGTCTATGCAATGAAAGAAAAGATTTATACTCTCAGCCACCCGGAATTTATAGATATCCAGGGAGATTATGGATTTAATCAGATGGATCTGGTCACTAGAAATAACAGATACTACGCTGATCGTGCCTGCGGCATTGCAGGACTTGCCAATATCCTGTGTTACGATCAGAAGAGATGCCACCACAGCCGTCGCCATGCTGTCGAAGAGATGAACCAGCTTCTCAAACTCATGCCGCCCATGCCCTGGGGAATTGTGCGAGTCGGACGGATGAACCGCGCCCTAAAGAGCATCGACCCTACGAAGTATTTAAAAGTGTATCAGGGTCCCTATCATAGGGGCCAAGTCCTGGACTATCTCATCCTACAGATGAAGCGGGACAAACCCGTCCTCATGCTCAACACCTTCCATCCTAGAAAAAATTTAAAATTTCACTGGGTCACCATTACAGGCATCATCACCCAGGGAAAGCAAGCAAAAATTCAAATCTCCTCCTGGGGACGAAAGTATCTCTATCGATACGAGGATCTGTTTCACCGGGAGGCAGGTTACCGGCTCATGGCAACTTTGGAAGAGAGATAAAGTTGCCGATAAAACTTGCAAATAAAAACCAAAAGGTGGGTCATCTTATTTAAAGAGGATCCACCTTTTTATGAAGTATTCTTAAAGTATAAACATCATTGCGGCAAGTAGATTGTTGACACCATGGAAGATGGCAGAGCACCAGATGGAGCCGTCGGTCGCCTTGGTTAGGCGGCCAAAGAGCACACTCATGTCATAGATGAGGGCGGTGATGTAGAGGATGTCCATGGGGGCGATGTGTATCTATACCAAACCAATGACATGGAGGGCTGTAAAGAGAATGGCCTGAATTTGATTGGCAGGAGTAAAGCCAAATTTATGACTGAGGGCATTGATTAGAAAGCCTCTAAAGAAGATCTCTTCAAGGAAACTGGTTTGAAGGATGGACTGAATGAGGATGATGAGGATGGTCTCGAGAGAAAATCCCGTCTGTTGATAGTAGAGCAGGCGGATGTCGTCGGTGCCAATATCGTAGTTTTTCAACATGAAGATATTGGCAATGATGAGAAGGATATTGACGATGAAGGTGATCAGTAGTTGAATTTTGAAATGAGATTTAGATGCAATCTTCGGTCTTTTTAAGCCAATGAAAGATGGAAAGCTGAATTTCTTTCGAAAGAAGATGAGATAAGTTAGACCGGCAGGATCATAAAGAGACCCCGCTGAATGGCGGTATTAATGACTAGATTTTTTAACATGATAGTTCTCCTACATTTCCTCTAAAGTGTCGGACTCATACTCGAGAAGATCTCCCGGTTGACAGTCCAACGCCTGACAAATGGCCTCTAAAGTTGAAAATCGAATGGCAGCAACTCTGCCATTTTTTAGCTTGGATAGATTTGCTTCCGTAATACCCACATCCTCGGCCAGCTCCTTAAGCATGATCTTACGATCGGCCATGACGCGGTCTAAGCGAACGATAATTGCCATGATACACCTCACTACACAGTCTCATCGGAGAGCTCTTGTAAGCTGACGCCGTAGTAGAGGATGCCGCTGAAGATATAGAGAAGCAGGCCGATGATGGTCATCCAGGAAATGCCAACATGGATATAATAGTTGACAGAGGTAAATAGAGTAATTATGAGACTTCTGATGATTGGCACTGCAATATCTGTAATAATGAGGATTTTACTGATGAATTTTATGCGGTGAGCAAAGTTCTCAGTAAAGGGGGTTTTGCCTGTGCCTAAATAGGAAAACAAAAAGCTGGACTGAACGGAGACAAAGACCATCATGATAAACAAGAGAGCTGTCATGAAGAGATTTGGCCTTTGGAGCTCTTCGGGACTTGGTGTCGACGAGCTGACAATGCTGCTAATGACATAGTGAATGTTTGAAGTGTAATTGATCTTATCCATGATTGACTCGCTGAAGAAAAAAAGAGCAAGTGTAATGACAACGCCTATAACTGATAGGATAGCGCCGATTCTAAAAAAACCAGGTTAATAATTTACTAATTAATTTAAAATTTTTGGTATTCATATTTCTCCTACTTTTGACAAGTGAATCATACACCTGTGAATTACCTCTTTTCAATATAAAATTATCGATAAACGACAAATAAATATTGAAATAGTTTAAACAAGTGTGGGAGGTAAAGGCGACTTGAGGGAGCTTCGATTGATTAGAACGTGGCGGCCTGCCGCTGAGTAATAGGACGCGGAAGGCTAAACATTGTATCTATATCAATCACATCCTGCCTGCCCTCTACTCTATAAGTGTAATTTTTGCCTAAATTTTACCTATAAAATATTTAAATAAATTTTCGAATTTGATAGGAAAAAAACGGAGATTTTGTCACTTATAGGGTGAGGGGATTTATATAGATAAAATCCAGGTCTTTAATGAATTGGGTTTTATAGTCATGGTTTAAATTATGTAAATGGAAACCCCCGAGTCAAGGGACTCGGGGGCTTGGTGAAATTTAGGAATTTGTAGGTATTGTTATTGTAAAACGATGGGGAGGCTTGGCCAAATAACATAGGCATAGACCAGGGCCAGTCCTCCATAGAGGACCCAGAAGGTGACGATGGGCTTAAAGACCTGGCGCATGACCAGTCCCTCTTGGTTTTTCATATCGACGGTGGCGCAGACGGCCACGACATTGTTGGTACAGATCATATTGCCTAGGGCACCGCCGGCGTTTTGTGCGGCCCAGATGACAGGTGCGGTAATGCTCAGGATGGTGGCAGCCTCAAAATGCATGGGGGCAAACATAATGTTGGATCCGGTGGTGGTTCCTGTAATAAAGGACCCAAGGGACCCGATGATGACGGCAAGTGCTGGATAGAAAAATCCCGCTATAGAGGCTAAGAACATGGCGATGGTGCTGAGCATTCCCGTCGTCTTCATTAGGTTTGCCATGACAAGTAGGGCGGACATGGCTATAAATGCGGGGATTACGGACTGTAAGGATTGGAAGATATACTCTGGAAGATGCCTGGTGCTCTTTAAGATGAGAGAGCCTAGGAAGGCGACGACAAAGATGGTAGTCCCGATCCAAACCGCAAACCCAAATTGGAAGACAAAGGGCGGTGCAAAGAATCGTACCATTGGCAAGAGTATAAGTAGAATAATATAGGTAGATAGGGCCTGGAGGGGGGTGAGGTTGGAATTTGCAAATCCAGTTTTGGGGACAAACTTGAATTCGGCTGGTGGTACAAAGTCTCGGTTGAAAAATTTAATATAGATGACACTCACAATAAAGGATATAAGGCCGGCAAGGATTGTGGGGAATTCCGCACCGACAAAGGTAGCAACAAGAATGAGTGTAAGTCCGTAGCTAAAGCCAACAATGAGACCAAACCGGGTGAACTCTCTGTCCAGGGCCTTTCGACCAAAGAGGATACCGATGACGAGTATGGGGGCAATCAGGGCTCCGAAGAAGTGGATGGCCCCAGTAACCATGGCAAGGTTGGTGATGGTGTGTTGGACATTGATGGAGGTATTTGCTCCACCTTCTAAAAAGGGGATGACGCCTGTCAGGATGGTATCGATTGCCTC
>CAYFQX010000082.1:0-5908 GCA_964345405.1 uncultured Peptoniphilaceae bacterium | reverse complement strand
TACATCTGCTTCTCGTCGTCGCTTTGCTCCTAGACAAGCAGTGTTAGGGCTTCAAAAAAGACCATGTTTCCATGGTCTTTCTCTTTCTTTCTTCAATGCTTCCCTCTTATTTATAAATCAAATACTGTGCCCGAATTTGTTTGAATTCGTCCACATCTTTTTGGTAAGATTGAACGATTTGTTCCGGCGTCTTCCGTGCTCTGAAGTCGCGAGCGTAGTTTTCGTTGCCCATGATGAGGTAGAACATGTGGTAGGGCTTTTTGAGTTGAGGGACGGTGATGGGTCGCATGCGATTGGCGGTGGCGAGGGTGTAGATTCCCACTCTTGCCGGATTGATGGTGTGGGGGTCGGTGATGATGACGTTGACACCGCCGCGATTGCCCTTACTTTGTGGTTCGAATCGGACGCCTTGAAGTCCTGCGCTGTTAAGTGCGTTGGCGTAGGCCTGTGAGTTGATGTTTTTGCCACCAACCCAGTGGAAGTAGTCGCTCTGTCCGATGCCGGTGCCTTCGCCGGAGCCTGTGGCCATGTATAGGATGGCGGACTCTAAGGTTGGGATGTTGGGGCTGGTTTGTTTGAAGGGGAGTCCGGTGTCTTGCCAAACCATGTCTCGTGTCCAGTTTTTCATGGGGACGACGGTGAGGTTGGCGCCGATGTTGCGGTTGAAGTACTGTCCAAGTTCACCGGCGGTCATACCGTGGGCCATGGGCATGCGATCGACACCGACAAAGGACTGGAAGCGGTCTTCCCGCAGGTAGCCTTCGACGATTTCGCCACCAAGGGGATTGGGGCGGTCGAGGACGATAATGGGGAGGTTGTTTTCTTTGGCTGCGCGCATGGCGTAGTTGAGTGTGGAGATATAGGTGTAGGTTCGTGAGCCGATGTCCTGCATATCGTAGAGTAGGACGTCGACGCCCTGAAGCATTTTCGGGGTGGGTTTACGTGTCTGTCCGTAGAGGGAGTAGACGGGGAGTCCGAGTCGCTTGTCCGTGTAGGACTCGACCCATGCGCCGGCCTTGGTTTTGCCGTCAAGTCCGTGTTCGGGACTATAGAGGGCGACGAGCTTCACGCTTGGATCTTGAAGAAGGCGGTCCTCTGTGGGGACGCCCTCAGCATCGACGCCGGTTTGGTTGGTGATGAGTCCGACGCGCTTGCCGGCAATGAGATGGTGGTAGTCATCAAAGATGCGCTCATTACCGAGGATGACGCGTTCCGGCTCTTCCGGTTGCGGTGCGGGTGGTTGCGCGCCAGTGTAGATGTGGGCGATGTTTCGTCCCTGGTCGTATGTCACATCAAATCCTAAAATCTCGCCCATGTCTCGAAGTCTGAAGTAGTTGAAGCCGTTGATATTATAGACTTTTACTTGTCGTTGGGTCGTGTTATTTAGAGAGATCACGGCAAGATCCATGAACTTCTCAAGGGCGGTGACTCTGTTCTCTGTCGCAGCGTGATCCTTCTGACCTAAATCTTGATAGGTCTCGCCAAGGGTGAGGTGGATCTGGAGGTGATCGCCTCGCGCGTTAAAATCCACCTCGCCTGCCAAAAGCTTGGCAAGATCTCTCAAGCGGTAGTAGTTTTCATCCTGTATATTATAGCCGTAGAGGGGGGTCTTCTGTCCGTTTAAATATAAATCTTGGGGGCTCTTGATCCCTGGGACTTTCATAGGTGCGGCCATCGCCGTAAGAGGCAGAGCCGTGAAAATCATCAGGATGGCGAGCCATAAACTAAGTTTGCGTTTCATTGAATTTCCTTTCGTTATTTCTTCGTGCTGTCCAGCAGCGTCCGTGCAATCATCTGTCCGAGAAGCCGTTGGCCACCGGGTTGCAGATGGGTCGCGTCGGGGGTAAAGATTTCGGTTTTGGTCTTACATAGTCCGTAAAAATCGACGAGATAGACATTGTCGTGGGTTTCGGCGGCCTCGGCAAGTTTCTTGTTGACGGAATTTTCCCAAGGATCCGGGGCGATGATGTTGACAAAGATGATCTTGCGGTCGCCGGTAGCCTCGATGAGTTGCTCCAAGGTCTTGGAGTTGAAGTCGGAGTTGGTGCCCAGCTGATAGATGACGGGGCGCTTGTCGTCGACGCCGGCAAGTTTTTGCCCAATCAATTCAATGCCCATGAAGAGTTGACGATTGACCTTGCCGTCAATGTCCAGAGACGGCATGAGCCTTGCGTATTCGTACTCCGACATCTCGGTGAGGGAGTCGCCAATCATGATGCCCTTGATCTTCTGTAACTTTTCAAGATCAGAGGCAGACAGTGCGTAGTCCGGATACTCGTGATTGATGGCCTTGACTTGCTCCTTCAACTTTTCATCCGGCTCAAAATCCACGGTCTCGTCCTCGAGATTCAGCTCTTTGCGTCTCTTTTCCTCCGCCTCTTTCTTCGCCTTGAGCTCCCGTGCCTGACGTAGCTTGATTTGCTCCTCAGTTTCAGCCGGCTTCACTTGGGTTGCGTAGGATACGCCGGTAATTAAAATCAGCACAATCCCAAGAATCGCCACGATGCGACGGGGGTCTTTGTTCTCTTCGATGAAAATCTTTGAAAGATAGACAAAGATAGCCACGACGATAAGTTGTAAAATCACCTGCACGAGGTAAGGTGCGGCGATATTTTTAAAGATCTGACGGAACAAGATCATGATGGCGTACTGCCATAGATAGATGGCGTAGGAATATTTCCCGAGGAACTGCAGTGCCTTGTGATGGAAAAACTCGGCCACGTAGTTGTCGTCCTTGGAGATGTAGATTAAAAACAGTCCGGTCAGTAGGGAGTAGATCAGCATACCGCCGTAGTAGAGGACGGCGCCCTCTTTTAAAAACAGCATGCCCAAGATGAGAACGACCAGTATGCCAAGGGTGCGAGCACCGTTCCGTCGTTGACTGCTGCGGCCCATACCCTGAGTGCCTACAAGGCCAGAGAGCGCCCCAATGGTAAAGCTAAACAGGCGCGTATCTGTACCGTAGTAGACGCGGGTGTTGTCAATGCCCGGTTTATAGACGATCATCATAAGGATTGCGCTGATGACAGATACAGCGAGGAGGACCATCGTCATGCGGTAGGTCTTCTCCTGCGTGCGCTTGCCGTTGGCAAAGAGCGCCCAGAGGACATAGAACTGCATCTCTGCAGACAGTGCCCAAAGATGGGTAAACGGTGCTACGGCACCGTGGGCATCGAAATAGGAGTATCCCTCTAAGATCTGTGCGATATTATTCACGCCAAACACCGACGCCAGTGCATCCGTGCGAATCCACGGCAAATGCTTCACACCGAGGAGCGCTGTAAGCACCGTTGTCACAGACACCATGGCAATCAGCGGCGGCATCAGCTTCTTAAAGCGACTCTCCAGCACCTTCCCTGCGTGGGACTCCGGCGTCTGCAGATACTTCCGCATCAACAGATAGCCCGACATCGTAAAAAAGATCACCACGCCAAGATATCCGCCCACAAAAACATCAGGATACAAGTGGTACAGCGCCACACCCAGTAGTGCAAGACCACGAAATCCTGCAAACGACTCAATAAAACCCTTATCCTTCATAAATGACTCCCATTCTATAAAATAAAGGGCAAACGCCCTATTAATGTATTTGACAATATTATATCGAATGTTTCAAGGGTTGTATAGAGATTAAAAGGGATAGATTTGGTAAGGTGAGGAGTTTATTTTGACATAGATAGCCTTCACCGTCTTCATCCTTTTGGGAGGGGATCTCTCCACTCGGAATAAATTCCTCGGTCGAGATGACAGTATGATGGAGGCAGTGTAGTATAGGAGAGTAGAGGAGTGTTACACCCTCTACCCATAAAACGCGGAGGAATTTGTCATCCCGAGCGAGAAAATAAATTTTCGAGTCGAAAGATCCCCATGAAGCCCTAGTTCTATTTCTCATGAGCGCCAGCGATTAAGAGAAACAGTGACAGGTCTTACGTCAAGAATTCCTAAGAGCTCGACCACAGGAAGAGCGATTGGCTTGAATTCGTCGACGCGTGGTAAGTAAAAAGCTTGCACGACACACAACAAACCCTTCCTCATCCTTTGCTTCATAAGCAGGGGATTCCTTCAATCATCTTCCTTTCAGTCGTCGATGCGTGGTAAGTAAAAGGCCTGCACGACACACAACAACCCCTTCCACCTCCTTATTTCTTCTCCCTAAACCTGGAGTGTCAATTTCTTTTAGAGTCGTAGGAGCAGCATTTCATTGATGTTTGAGAGATGGGTGCTCATTTTGTCGAGGGCACCGTAGACATCTTGAGTGGCTATTTCTTTGAATATGTATTCATGCTCAGTGATGGTGTAGACAATCTGACCCTTGTGGGTACAGTAGAGTCCATAGCGGCGATAGAGATCGCAGTAGTTTTCTACGATGGAGGGCAGGCGTGTGTTGCCGCTGATTTGGGCGATGATGCTGTGAAATTCGCGATCGAGGATGAAGAACTCATTGAAATCGCGATTTTTAACATCGATCATCCGCCGCTGTTTTTGCAGATTTTCCTCAAGTTGCATTAGGTCATCTTCCGTGGCGTTGATGGCGGCAAGGCGAGTGGCTAAAAGTTCGATGGATTCTCGTATTTGGTAGATTTCGCCATAGCTTTCAATGGTGATGGGAGCGACGCGATTGCCTACGTCGGGGTCGAAGATAACGAAGGTGTCGGCCTTGAGTTGTTTGATGGCCTCTCGTACAGGGGTGCGACTGAGTCCATACACTTGACTTAGCTCCACTTCCTTAAGAACCGTCCCGGGCTTTAACTTTAGTGTGATGATGTCCTCTCTCAATTGATGATACACCTGGTGCGTCAGCTTGTTCCGTTGATTTCCAAATCTCTCCATAATAAACCTCATTTTAAATATCATTGATTTTGTGTATACATGGATGTATACATGGACAAATACTCAAAGATATCATATCATGAACTTATAGATGTAACTAGCTTATAAGCTTGAAGTTTACAAGCTTTGTCTAAATTTCTATTTGCTCTCGGTTCAAGTTTCGATTTTGACGCAGGTAAATAGAGCGCCCCGTGTATACAGAAGGGGCAAGCTAGTGAAGAAAAATCTTTATATTATCTGAAAAGGTTTTCTTGCACATCTAATTTTAAGAGGTCCAATGGACGCCCATGTCTAGAGTTGGGTTCAATGATTGAGTCGTACTTTAGGATGGTGCTGAATAATTCATTTGATCTTATTCATTTATATCACCATTGGCCTTTAGAATTCCCTGTTGGGGAAGAAGTTAATACGCTAAAGTTTTAGAGTGAAAAAAAACTGGAGGTTTGAAAATGACAGTTAAGAAAAAAAGCTTGTGGATGGCATCCGTTGTAGTCGGGTTTGCATTGTTCTCCACCTATTTTGGTGCAGGGAACCTGATCTTCCCGCCGTTTATCGGTCTCATGACAGGTGCGGACTGGGGACTGGGTAACCTGGGGATGACTCTCTCCGCCATATTCTTGCCGATTATTGCCGTCGTGGGTATCTACAATGCCGGTGGCGAAACGGATAACATCATGATGCCCTTAGGTAAGAAGTTTAAGGTGTTCTTCCTATTTATTAACTTTACCTTCTTGGCCCTTGGTTCAACTTTGCCACGTTGTGCGGCAACGACTTATGAGATGGGGATTGCACCACTTTTCCCAAATATCCCAATTTGGGCATCATCCATTGTATTCTTTGCCATCTTCTATTTCTTTGCTCGCAACAAGGAATCTGTAGTCGATAAATTGGGTAAGATTTTGACACCGACGCTACTGATTTTGTTGATTATTGTAGTGTTCAGAGTATTTACTAAGCCCGTTGGTACACCGGTTCCAACCGGCAATGAAAAACCTTTTGTCGATGCACTGCTCAATGGTTATCTCACCGGGGACTTGACACTGGGTATCTTAATTGGTGGGATGTTTATCTCTGCGCT
>CAYFQX010000081.1:4937-6024 GCA_964345405.1 uncultured Peptoniphilaceae bacterium | reverse complement strand
TATGGCTACCTGCTACTGATCCTCCACCATTAAACATTCATTGATTCGAAAGTTATGATCACTTGAACCGACCATAACTTCCTGTTGCGTTGTAAGTCCTATTACCTTCATAATTACCTCAATTTCTACGATCTCGCTCAGAGATAAAGAACTGCTCTAAGAGATCTCGGTCTAAGTTCTCCTCCAGTAAAGCCTCCATGTAACCATGGGTGATCTTCACTTCCCTGTCTACCTGATCTATCCAAAAGGGCACGCCCCGTCCGTTTTTGGGCGTCAATGAGAGCATGAGCCGGACCATCTCCTCAAGACTGTCCTGTTGAGAAGTCAGTATATCCACCCCTGCCACTCCAATGTGACGAGTGGAACGGTAAAATCCGGAGCTCAACTCCTCGCTCTTCTTATTACTTACATCCTCTGAGAGAACAAAAAGCTCACCGTAATTTAACTTGCCCGAGAGGATTTCACGATCATAAAAGGTAGATCCGTGACCCAGCGCCTCGCTGATCATGGAGGTCTTGATGTCCTTAATGGCGCCTACAAGAAGCACCTCCTCCGTCTCGCAAAGACATCGAAGTTGCTCCCACTTGTTCTCGCACTCAATCATATATCTCACCAGGCCTCCGTCCATCATAAGTAGGGTCGGGGGATGTTTTTCCACAGCTTCAATGGCCGCCTCAAGTTCCACCTGAGCGAGATATTTATTCTTGCGACTCAGATCCTCCTTACTCGACTCATCCAGTAGGGGGGTGTAGATCTTTTGAATATAGATCTCCTCGCCCTTGGTGCTCTTGGCAAGGCCCTGAAAAAGTTCAATATAGTGGGGATAATTTCCTCCCATGCGATTGGTAGAGCCGTCCACCCCAATGATGGAATCCACCTTCGCTGAAAGCTCCTCCTCCGTCATGGGACTCAACTGCCTTAGCCTTCCAATAGTACCGAGTTTCTTACGAAATTCCTCCTGATCCATGGTCAGCATGTCCCCGTACTTTGTGCGCAGTGCCGTATTTAATTCCTTAAGCATCGCCTGCATATGTTCAAGATCCGGTCTCATTTTAATTCCAGTCCCTCTCGATACACTTCATTCTTT
>CAYFQX010000081.1:0-4927 GCA_964345405.1 uncultured Peptoniphilaceae bacterium | reverse complement strand
TTATAGGTCTTAGACACGATCTTTACGGCCTTGGATAGGCTGTGTCCCTCGGCCATGGTCTCCTCAAGAAGCGCCTTAATATCCAGTTCCTCCTCGTCGTTCTCAGTGGGATGGACAATCAGGACAAACTCTCCCTTCAAGGTAAGTTCCGACAAGTCATCGCCTGCCCTTAAAGAAATCAGCTCTTCAAATTTCTTTGTAATTTCACGTGCGATACTCAGCTTGCGGTCGCCAAGTTCCTCATAGATATCCCCAATGGTCTCCGCAATTCGGTGAGGTGATTCATAAAAGACAAGGGGCACGGGAATGGACTTAAGATCGCTTAAAACTTTCTTGCGCTGAGACGATTTTGACGGGAGAAATCCCCAATAGAGATGGCGCCCGTCCTCAATTCCTGACATCACCACGGCTGTCACCGCCGCACTGGCGCCCGGCAGCACTTCAAAGGGCAGATTTTCTTTCAGAAGATGCTCAATGAGCACCGCCCCCGGGTCACTGATACCGGGCATGCCGGCATCGCTAATCACCGCAATATGCTCCCCCTCTTCCAAGCGAGAAGTCAATTCCTCCAGGCGACTTCTCTCATTGAACTTGTGATAGCTCTTAAGAGGTGTGGCAATGCGGTAGTGACTTATCAAAATCCTGCTGTGGCGCGTGTCCTCGCAGTAAATCACATCGGCGCGCCTCAAAGTCTTAAGCACCCTCAAGCTGATATCCTCAATATTTCCAATGGGCGTAGCACAAAAGCTCACCCTCCCTAAATTCTTACTCATCATCTCACCCTCCTATAGATCTATTTTAACATAGAATGGAGCGGGGGAATGGTTCGGGAGAAATTAACCTGGGGTTAGGTCTTGGATATCCTATTCATTTTTAGACAGTCAATTTAGATCTTCATGAAAGTTATGTAGAAAAGCTATGTCCCCTTAACTCCTCACTTAAACCTGGAATTCCGTCAGGGCATCAAACTAACTTATTCTAATAAAGATACCTTGGTCTATTAAACCAAGGTATCTCGTCATTTATGTCTAATTTTGTTATCGCGATTCTTTCACTTTAATCTCTACTTGGCAATTCCACTAGCCGGGCTTCATCTTTCTTCCTCCAGTTAATAATCATCAATAATAGTACACGATTCATTGATTTGTTGATTTATTGAGGGGTCCACGCTCCGGAATAAGAGTCCCATATAGGAATCAAAAACCGGACATTACTCAGTCCTTTTAAGGAAGCTGATCGTCGATTTGTTGTGTGTGCACAATAAGTCATTGTTACAGTATCATTTTGATCTATAAGTCCTACATGAGATCTATCCGTCCAAGCAACCATACTGCCAGCAAAAGCTTTATTTTTATTGTATGATTTGAAAAATACTCCTTGATCGTACATGTACTCTGTCAGTCCATAGTATTTTGAACTATAACCTGTATTAATCCATGCTGTTGTGTACGGTTTCCACACATTTGTTGTCTGCAGTCCACTAGCTCTCAAGCACTGAGATACAAAATTAGCACAATCATTCGGGTTAAAATAAGCATATACTGGATTATATCCTTCAGTCCCATTGGTGTTGTTACTCCTGCATATCGTCTAGCGTAATCTCTTGCTACTACTCTGTTATAGGATCTTGCATCAAAAGATGAAGCTTGTAAAGGTGATCTTTCAGTTGAATAATTTTCAAAGTATTTAACTGAAGTCTCTATGTTTTTAACCATTTCTTTTCCCATGTTTAAACTCTAGTACTCAAATTTTAATCTTCTCCCATCCTATAAATTGCAGGAATATGGATATTTCTCCACTTATAAATTAGAGGTGTATCTATCTAAAAACTGCATTCTAATAATTAATAGCAAAAGATTTCGATTTCGTAACAGGGTACTCCTTGGCAATGGGTCCTCCCTTTGCCTCCAATAAAAAAGAGACACCGAAGTGTCTCAAGTTAATTATTTTCCATCTCATAGTATTGTTGCATGAGTTTATAGTATTTGTCCTCGTCGATCTCCTTGGTGCTTTCAATGTGTCGAATGATGTCACCGACAAAGGGAATCTGCTCGCCAAGATAATCATGAGTGAGCTGATTGATCTCAAGTGCCACAGGACACTGAGGATTGTGTACGGTACAGCCCTTGCACTGCTTATAGTGCTGTGAGAGCTCTTCGAGGAAGTGGGCCTCTTTCCGCCGTTCGTTGCTCTTTAAGATGAGGACTGAAATGATGACGATGACGGCAATCATGAGTATGAGACTCATGAGATTATGATAGGGTGCAGGCAGCAAACTGAAGAGCTTGGAGGTTCCAAAGAACAGGAATAAGATTCCCGCCAGGAGTCGCATGGTGGCCTCGGGGATTTTCTTTCCAAGCATCTTACCTACGAGAATCCCAATGAGGGAGACGAGTATCATGCTGCTGACAGTTCCCAAAAAAATCACCCAGGGAGTGCTGCTCTCAAGAGCCAAAGTCATGGCGGTCAGTTGCGTCTTGTCCCCCAGTTCTCCTAGGAAAAACGCGCCGGCCATGGAGAGGATGGGACCGAATTTTGACGGTTTGACCTCCTCTTCCTCATCGTCAAATTCCAACTTTAGCGAACTGAATCCAAAAAACAGAAAGAGCAGACCTGCAAAGACATGGATAAACCACAGAGAACCTAAATATCTACTTAAAATATAGGCAAATAAAATTGCCAGTCCATGATTTAATATAATTCCCAAGCTGATGCCACTAAGGACCATCCACATGGGATAGGTGGTGGCAAAGGCAAGGGCCAGGAGTTGGGACTTATCTCCCATCTCCGCCACAAAAACTAAACTAAATGCTTTAATACATTCTTTTATTTCAACTCCTACATCATAGGGGCAAAGACGCGTAAAATTCGACCAAGGACACGGTGTCTCTTGGAGAATTTGTAGGTCATCTCAAGGGTGAATTCTTGACTTTGCGCCAAGGTCTCTTGGAAGTCCTCTTCCAGTTTCTTTGCAAAAACCTCGTCGTAATAGTAAGATCCACACTCATAGTGAAGATAGAGGGAGCGGTAGTCCAAGTTGATACTTCCGACAACGGATTTGATATTGTCCGAGACAATGGACTTGGCATGGATAAATCCGGGGGTGTACTCGTAAATTTTTACGCCACCTCTCAGTAGCTCCTTATAGTTGGATCTTGTCAGTAAAAACACGAGCTTTTTGTCGGGGATATGAGGTGTGATAATCTTTACATCGACGCCGGACTCCGCCGCATGCACTAAAATAGAGCGAAGCTCCTCATTTAGGATGAGATAGGGGGTGGTGATGTGGATGTAGTCTGTCGCCTGGTTGATGATGTGACTGTAGACATCCTTCCCAATGCGGTTCTTGCCGTAGGGGTCGTCGCCAAAGGGGATGATGTAGGCGCCCTCCTTGTAATCCACAGGATGTTCCATGAGATAGGGTGAGGGATCTTCCAGAGTATTACCGCTGACATTCCACATGGTTAAAAACATCAAGGTGTAGGAACTGACGGACTTCCCATAGGCAAGGGTGCCCGTATCTTTCCAGTGACCAAAGCGTTTGAGGCGGTTGATATACTCATCTGCCAAATTGATGCCGCCAATAAAGGCGCAGTAGTTGTCTACAACGAGGATCTTTCGGTGATCCCTGTGATTATGGTACAGAGTGAGTACGGGGATAATGGGTTTAAAGACACGCACGTCAATCCCCATCTTCCTCAGTTCTTCGGGAAAGCGTAGGGGGACTTTGGTGATCATATTGGTTCCGTCAAAGAGCAGGCGCACCTCCACACCTTGGGCCACCTTTTCCAGGAGAATCTCCACAATCTCATCCCACATCTCTCCCTCCTGGATGATAAAGTACTCTAAAAAGATAAAGTGCTCGGCTCGTCTGAGCTCCCGTTTAATGGCTTCAAATTGAGATTCACCGGAGGCAAAGTACTCCACCTTGGAGTTTTTATAGATGGGGAATCGCTCCTGAAACCACAGAAAAAACGCCGTCTTGTGGGCCTGGGGATCCAACTTTTCAAATTCCTCCAGAATCTGCATATCCTGACGGTACTGCGCTTGAAAGTGTTCCTTGGCCTGATCGCTGGCGCGGGTAAAGCGGTTTCGAATAAAGTCCCAGCGACTCATTAGATAGAAGATGGCGCCAATAACCGGCAGCGCCACAATGGCAAATAAAAAGGCCACCTTGTAGGTATCGTCATTGGTGCGGTCGTTGACAATCTGCACAGATACTAACAGATCCAGCAACATGGACAGCACCCGCGCATAGACGGCATCAACATAAAAGCGCCGTGCAAATCGACCGATTAGGTAAAACTGCCACAAGAATAGCACTAGAAATATGATGATTAAGACTAAGTTTTGACTCATATGTTGACCAAAGCGGTCATTGATTCGACGTCTTGTTCTCCCCTTGCTCAAAAAATCCCCTCCTTAATAAAATTATTATACCACAGGCGGTGGAGGAGAACTCATGGGATAAAAAAAGACCTAACCTAAATTAGGTTAATTCCTCTCACTTTTATTTATTGAGATCGATCAGCGCATCGAAGAACCAATCCATGGAATCTCCACGATCGGCCGATTCATTTGGATCGACATCTTCCGGGCTGACACTTCCCTTGTTGTCCTCTGTCTCTTTCTCATTGAATTTGGCTACAACGCCATTGTAATCCAGGGAATGATAGACCATGTTGAAGGCCTCTTCTCTTAGAATTTCACTGTTGATGTCGCCTAGTTCGCCCTGGGCAATCTTAGTTTCTACGGCCTTGGTAATGTAGTCATCTGGCCAAGTTGCCTCTTTCTCATCCATTTCTACGCCGGTTGCTCTTAAGACAATAGTGATAAATTCAGCCTTGGAGATCTTCCTGTTTGGCTTAAAGGTGCCGTCCGGATAGCCGTTGATAAAGTTCTTTGAGGCCAATTTAATATAGTCATA
>CAYFQX010000080.1:0-6213 GCA_964345405.1 uncultured Peptoniphilaceae bacterium | reverse complement strand
CGGACGTCCCTCTCTCTTATTAAATCCACCTGGAATTTTACCTGCTGCATACATTTTTTCCTCATAATCACAGCTTAAAGGTAAGAAATCAATTCCCTCGCGTGGTTTTGTAGATGCAGTTGCTGTGACAAGCACGACACTGTCGCCTTGTTGTACAAGACATGCACCATTTGCCTGTTTAGCAACCTTACCAATGGTTACTTTAATGGGCTCCTTAAAGACATCAATTTGAAATATTTTCTCCATACAGTCCTCCCTTATGCTGTATTATAAGAAAAGAGCGGATTCCCCGCTCTTTTTATCTTCTGATGTTTAACTGTTCAATGAGAACTCTGTAACGTTCAATATCAGTATTTTTAAGGTAACGTAACAGGTTTCTTCTCTTACCAACCATCTTTAGAAGACCTCTTCTGGAATGGTGGTCTTTTTTATGCTCTTTTAAATGTTCATTTAATAGATTGATACGATGAGTAAGAATTGCAATTTGCACTTCTGGAGAACCTGTATCTCCTTCTTCTCGTTGATACTTTTTGATAATTTCTTCTTTCATTGCTTTGTCTAACATAATTTCCTCCTAAAATTTAATTCGCCATAACAAAGACTTACGTCGAGGATCGTATTGCCTTGTTATGGTAACGTATAAATTCTATCATAAATTGAATGATTTGTAAATGATAATAGCGCCTTTTAATTAGGAATCTAGGCCTTTGCACCGACAATAATAGACTCTACATCTTCCTTCATTTGCTCAACTAAATTTTCAACGGAATCAAAGGTAATCATGGGTCGAATATACTCCACAAGTTCCAGTTCTACTTCTTTACCGTAGATATCTTCGTCAAAATCAATAATATAGGTCTCCACCTTTACTTCATCTTCATCAAAGGTAGGATTGGTACCAATACTGGTTGCTGAAAGATATCTCTTTCCATCAATGATTATATAGGTCTTATAGACACCATGTTTAGGAATAATATAGTGAACATCCGGATCGATATTTGCCGTAGGAAAACCAATTTTCTTGCCCAGGTTTTTCCCCGGAACAACCATGCCGGTAATGGTAAATGGATAGCCCAAGTAATCATTGGCCTCTTCAATAAAGCCCATCGTAATGAGTTTGCGTACGAAAGTGCTTGAGATCTCCTCATTTTTATAGCTTATCTTTGGTACGATCTTTACATAGAGATCCAGTTTCTCAGATAGAGATGCTAGTAAATCAGCATCCCCCTTTGCCTTATAGCCAAATCTATAATCAAAACCTACAACTATGCCCTTTACATTGAGTTGAGACTGAAGTAATTCTTCCACAAAATCAATGGGATCAAGTCCCATCACTTCCTTAGTAAAGTTCATCTCATAGATTATATCAATGCCAATATCTTTTAATATTTTATACTTTGTTTTATTACTGTTTAATAGTCCCTGTTTTTTGTTTTGGATGGTATTTTTAGTGTGTTCTTGAAAAATAAGCACTGAGGCATCGACCTTATTTTCTCTTGCTGCCTCAACTAAATTTTCAAGTAAGATTCGATGACCTCGATGGATGCCATCAAAATTACCTAGGGCTATGAAAGAGGGTTTTCTAGGGCCCATTTGACTATTAACTTTAACTATTTCCATGTCCACCTCTTTCAAATTAAAACTTTCTTCATTCTTAAATAAGCTTGATCCTGAGGTTTCGTAAAATAACCCATGCCGATAAACTGATCTTTGGAGTATATCTGATAGAGTTTATCTTCATCTACCTCACTCATACTTACTCGTATGGGACGTCCATTTTTTAGAGCATGGTAAAGTTGATCTTTGACCATATACTTTGGAAAACTAGCGACTGCTCGCTCTAAAGGTAGTATCTTACTTTCAATCTCCTCTACGGTCTCATTTCTCAGATCTTCAATCTTATAGGCATCTTCTAATGTGAAATCTCCCACTCGAGTACGGATCAGTTCTGTCATTGTTGCATAGGAATTTAAATCTCTACCAATATCATCAACAAGCGTTCGAATATACGTTCCAGACGAACAAAGTACTCTAATCTTAAAGGTATTGGAAGTGACTTCTAAAATCTCCAAGGCATGGATTGTAACTTTTCTCGGTTTACGCTCAACTGTCTTTCCCTCCCTGGCATATTCATAGAGTCTCTTTCCATTGACACGAATTGCCGAATACATAGGTGGATATTGCTCGATTTCACCGATATAGTTCGCAATGATCTCTTTCAGTTCGCCACGCTCAAAACACTTCTTATCCGATTCATTAATGACTTCGCCAGTCACATCTAAGCTGTCTGTTTGGTAGCCGATTTCTGCTGTTGCAATATACTCTTTGATATCGTTTTGAATATATTCCGCGAGCCGCGTTCCCTGCCCAATACACATGGGTAGCACGCCTGTCGCTAGAGGATCTAGAGTGCCGGTGTGGCCGATGCGCTTTATTTGAAGGATTCTTCTTAAGTCATTGACAACATCATGGGAAGTTTTGCCCTGATCTTTGTCAATAATTAATATTCCTTTCATGACATTACCTCTGTTGCATAGGAAATAATTTTTTCGCGTGTCACTTCAATACTGTCGTGAGATAGACCTCCGGATGCACGAATGTGTCCTCCGCCACCGAACTTCTCAGCAATGACTGTACAATTGACATAGGATTTAGAGCGTAGACTGATCTTGACACCATCAGCAGTTTCCTTTAGGAAAATGGCAAGTTCCACCGTGTCGATATTTCGAACCATTTCTACAATACCCTCTGTATCCATCTCGTCTGCATGGGCCTGTTTTAAATTTTCTCGCGTAATGGCGACAAGTCCAATTTTGTCGTCACAGAAAAATTCAACATTGCTCATGGCAATTCCCATGAGTCTCATCTGTGGAATTGATTTACTCTGATATAGATTTTGAACGACGAGTTGTTGATTTGCACCGCAGTCAATTAAATCTGCAATGACTCGATGCGTGTTGGAAGTGACTGAGTCGTATTGAAATGAGCCTGTATCTGAGCTTATGGCAGCATAAAGTGCCGTAGCCATATCGGGACGGATCTTTACTTGAAGTGGCTTTAATAAATAATAAAGCACTTCGCCGGAAGATCCCAAGTTGTCAGCTACAATATTTAGATTGCCAAAAAACTCATTGCTGTGGTGATGGTCTATATTAATTAGTTTCGGTAAGTTTGAAAAGTAGGCTTTAGTTTCCCTGCCCATCCGTTTTAGATCGGAACAATCCATTACGATCCCTAAATCTGCATTCGCAGGGAGTTTATCGATGGCAGTTCTTTCGCTTATTTGAGGTAAAAACTCATAGTCTGAAGGCACCTTGTCATTGTCAACAAAGTAAACCTCCTTACCTAAGGATTGTAGATAAAGATACAGCCCCAGACTTGAGCCTAAGTTATCGCCATCGGGACTTCGGTGACTCCCAATGACAATAACTTTAGCTTCCTCAATATAAGTCTTAAATTCTGATGCCCACTTTTTAAAATCAATTGGTTTAAGCATCTTCATCCTCGGCTCGAACTTCTTCAATTAACTTTTGTAGTTCCATTCCTCGCTCAATGCTGTCATCAATTTTAAAAATTAATTCAGGCATCACGCGTAATTTGATCTCATGGCCCAATTCCTTTTTTAAAAAGCCTTTGGCGCTATTGAGACCCTCAATGGCTTCCTGCTTTGACTCCTCATTTCCTAAGATGGAGATACCAATGGTAGCAAATGATAAATCATTGGTTAGATCAACATAAGAAACACTGGTGATATCAGGTATGCGTGGATCTTTCAGTTTATTTTGGATTAGATCGGACAGTTCACGTCTAATTTCTTCAGAAATTCTATTAATTCTACGATGATTCATAGATTATAGCTCCTTTCTGACCTCTTTCTCTACATAACACTCTAGCACATCGCCAACTTTAATGTCGTTGTAGTTTTCTAGAGTTAAACCGCCTTCAAAGCCTTGGGTAATTTCCTTGGCGTCATCTTGGAATCTCTTAAGAGATCCCAGCGGACCTTCGTGAATGACGATATCATCTCTTAAGACCTTGACAAGTCCGTTACGAGTAATCTTACCCTTTAAGACATAGATACCGGCAGCAATTTGCTTGTTAGGAATCTTAAAGATTTCACGAACTTCGCAACGACCGAGGATTTCCTCGACAATGGTAGGCTCAAGCATACCACTGACAGCGGCTTTGACATCCTCTAAGATATCATAGATGACACGATAAGTTCGTACATCGACACCTTCTTGCTTTGCAAGATCAAGAGCATTCATATTAGGACGTACGTTAAATCCAATGACAAGAGCATCTGAAGCTGCTGCAAGTGAAATATCACTTTCATTGATACCACCGGCAGCTGCGTGGATGATGTTAATCTTAACTTCATCACTCTTAATCTTTTCAAGTGATTGACTCAATGCTTCGACAGTACCTTTTACGTCCGCTTTGACAATAATATTTAGATCCTTTAACTCGCCCTCTTTAATTTTGTCAAATAAGTTGTCGAGAGAGACCTTGTTTTGAGAAGCAAGTTTTTCTTCTCGCTCATTTTCTAAATTAATTTGAGCAAAGTTTCTAGCTTTACGCTCATCATCAACGGCATAAAATCGATCTCCGGCATTGGGAACGTCGTTGAGTCCCAAGATCACTGCAGGCATCGATGGACCTGCTTGACCAATTCGTTTTTTCTTGTCATTGGTCATGGCACGAATGTGTCCATAACTAGTTCCTGAAACAATGTAGTCGCCAAACTTCAGTGTTCCCTTTTGAACTAAGATGGTAGCCATCGGTCCCTTGCCCTTATCAAGTTTTGCCTCAATCACTGTACCTACAGCAAGTCGATCCGGATTTGCCTTTAACTCTAAGATTTCAGCAAGCAGTTGAATCATTTCAAGTAAATTGTCAATACCTTCGCCAGTCTTGGCTGAGACTTCAACCATGATGGTCTCTCCGCCCCAATCTTCCGGCACGAGACCTTGTTCTGTTAACTCTTGCTTTACACGGTCCGGATTGGCTCCTTCACGGTCAATCTTATTGATTGCAACGATAATTGGTACATCGGCAACTTTAGCGTGGTTAATTGCTTCTACAGTTTGAGGCATGACACCGTCATCGGCTGCAACCACAAGAATGGCAATGTCTGTAATACTTGCACCACGAGATCTCATGGAAGTAAATGCCTCGTGACCCGGAGTATCTAGGAAAGTCAACATATGACCATTGGATTCAACAGTGTAGGCACCAATATGCTGTGTAATTCCACCGGCTTCACTGCTGGTTACTTGGGTCTGCTTAATTGCATCCAGTAGACTTGTCTTACCGTGGTCAACGTGACCCATAACAGTAATTACCGGACTTCTTGGTTTTAAACTTTCTGGTGAATCTTCAAAATCCAGATCCATCTCTGCTTCTTCAACGGAAGATTCCTCTTCACCAAACTCTATCTCTTTATCAAAATCAGCAGCTAATAGAGTTGCTACATCTTCATCAATGGATTCATTTTGATTGGCCATAATACCTAGACCAATAAGCTTTTTAATGACCTCTGAAACATTGATGCCAATGGCTTCTGCAAATTCCTTAACTGTGATTGGTACTTGAATTCGTACGATATGCCCATCTCCTTTAGCCTGCTCTTCTAATTCTCTCGCTTCTCGATTCTCACGTCTAATTTGACTCTTTGATTTCTTTTGCTTAGCAGGTTTTGTCTTTTTATCTCTTCTTTGCTTACGATTTTTATGAGAAATAATCTCATCTTCCTCTTCATCTACTTGTTCTCTCCTGGCAGCCTTTTTTGAAGAGTTTTTATGATTACTTGACTTAGTAGGGGGTTTATTATCCTCTGTCGGATTCTCAGTTTTATCAGATGCACCGGAATCTCTATCCACTGGAGCATCTACCTTATTTTTTTGGACATTTTTATTAACTTCATTGTCAATATGTCTTTTAAACTGAGCCTGTTGTTCTTCAGTTAGTGTGCTCATATGACTGGTTACATCAATTCCAATGTCATTTAAAATTGCTACTAGATCTTTACTTGCCAATCCATATTCTTTTGCCAAAGCATATACTCTAATACTAGACAAATAGAACACCTCCTTGTAACTGAAATTATTCAACGAATGACGACTTTAAGTTTTCATAGACACTATCAGAAATATTCATTCCAAATGCTTTATTTAATGCATGAGTTTTCACTGCCTTGTCTAAACAATCCGG
>CAYFQX010000079.1:0-6491 GCA_964345405.1 uncultured Peptoniphilaceae bacterium | reverse complement strand
CCAGCGCCAAGTCCCTTTGTCATCTTTTCACCAATTTGTACTTTATTTTCAGCAAGTGAGTGTTTTAATGCTTGGCGATCGGTATTAAATGCGATAAATTCCACACCACGAACACCGGCATTGATCATACGATTCACGGCATTGTTTCCACCGCCACCAACACCTGCTACTTTAATCACGGCGGCTGAACCGTGATCCATATCAAAATCCAACATATACATCCTCCTAATCCGTGCACTGTATAAGTAAAGGTAACTTAATTATATACATCTATTCTATCTAATTAAACGTCCCTACGTCAACTAAATTCACGAATAACTTCACTCATTGATAAATATCTGACAAGTTTAATTATTCTCCTTCAGCTTCCGTGTCGCTCCCTTGGTTTTTAGAGTTTTCCTTATGCTCATCTTTGCTCATATTCTTATCTTTTGCGTCCTGATCCATCTCCTCGGTTAATTCTTCACGGTCCTCCATCAATAGCGAATCCTCGCCCTTTCGAATGGCAATGGGATGCTCGCCCTGATCCAGTAAAATCGTGGAGATTTCATCTTCCTGATCTTTAATTTGATCAAGTATCATCTCAAGCTGAGTTAATTTATAGCCTGCATCCTTAAAGGAGGCAATGATCACCTTTATCCCATTTTTCAGTGTCAAATGAAGTCCCTGCTCTTTAAACTCAATGGTCTTCACCTTGCTTTGGACTTCATGGCTAAAAAACTCACTGAAAAAATCGATCTTCGCCTTATTTAACTTGGTATCGAAAATGGTTTTCCCGGGAATCAATTCCTTTGTGCTAATACCTGAAATTTCAATGAGATCTAAGGAGTGTGACCTGGTCTTTTCAAGGATTTTCAGATCTTTATTTAAGAGTAAAAATCCACTCTTATCTTTAATCTGTGCTACCGGCACTTCCTCGTGAATGACAATTTTCATCTTCTTGGGAAATTGATAGCGAATCTTACTGCTCTTGACATAGTTTAGAGCGTCTAATTGCTTTTCCAGCGCATGCTTTTTAAAACTTGGATAGCTGTCTCCCACTTTCAGGTCGACCACTTTTAAAATCTGCTGTTCATTTAGACGCTTGGTACCTACAACTTCAATTTGATTCACTGATCTTAGCCAGTGAACAAGAGCACCGATGCCAAAGATAAGGACGACGGCAAAGAGCACGAGCAGCATCCGGCGATAAAAATATTTCTTAGGTAGTTTCCGCTTCTTTTTCATGCTATCACTTACAAATCCGTTCTAAATTGCTCACGATGATCTCCGCTGCGTTTCCATGGGAGAGCGCTTTTGTCGCCTCTGACATGGCATTTAACTTCTCTTGATCTTTAATTAAATTTTCAATTTCTGAATAGAGTTTCTCACCGGTGAGTTCCTCCTCCTCAATCATCAGAGCCGCGCCCGCATTTTGATAACTGAGTGCATTGTGGTACTGATGATTTCCCGCAGTATACGCCTTGGGAATTAAAATCGACGGATGTCCACTAGCTGAAATTTCTGCAAGGGCCATAGCTGAAGATGATGTAATCACAAGATCACTTGCCTTAATAAAGGCGGGAATATCATAGAGATAGTTTTTAATGATGTACTTATTCTTGTCAATTCCCTCTGGTACTTTGGCCATAAACTCATCGTAGTGCGCCTTACCTGTGATATGAAATAATATAAAATCCGGCGACGGATGCTCTTTCATCATGGCGAGTATGGCATCATTTGTCGACTCCTGACCGCCACTCCCACCAAAGCTTAAGATATAGGGAAGCTTGCCTATCTCAATCTCACTTGAGACCTTTTGAACCGCTTCTTCCGTTGTCATAGTTGTAAAGATTTCACGAACGGGATTACCTGCCATGATCTTCTCTACATGTTCGGGAAAATATTTCTCAGCTTCGGGAAAAGACAGTGCTATAAGCTTTGCCTTTTTCCCCAGAAGACGATTTGTCTTTCCCGGGAATGCATTTTGCTCCTGAACAATAGTTGGGTAGCCTTTCATCTGTCCTGCAAGTAAAATTGGCGCACAGACATAGCCCCCAGTGCCGATGATGACATCGGGCTTAAATTCTTTAAGTATTTTAAAGCTGTCGCTGATCCCCTGCATCAAATTTTTCAGAGATTTCAGGGAGCTCAAGTTGATGGATTTACGAGGAAGGGGACTCACTCGAACCGTCTTAAAATTTAAACCCTTACGAGTGACTAATTCCTCTTCCAAACTATTTTCTTTTCCAATATAGAGTATCTCAGCCTCTTTATCCTGTTTTAAAATCTCATCTGCAATGCTCAGTGCAGGATAAATATGACCTCCGGTTCCACCACCGGATAGAATCACTTTCATTGTACACCTCTAAATTTCGATAGTTGTAATAATATGCCGCTCATCCCTAAGGAGAGAATGAGTGAGGTACCTCCGTAGGAGATAAAGGGCAAGGTAATTCCTGTAACGGGAAAATTACCAATGGTTACGCCAATATTGAAGAAGGCTTGAACACCAATGGAAGTGGTTATCCCAATGGCAAGGAGTTTTCTAAATATATCTTGTTGTTCCGAGGCAATTTGGTAGCCTCTAAATACGACAACGAGAAACAAAAACGCCACAATTACAGTTCCTATAAGTCCAAATTCTTCTCCCAACACGGCAAAGATAAAGTCATTATACGCCTCGGGAATGTAGCTAAAGCGTTGGCGCGACTGCAAAAATCCCACGCCCTTAATACCGCCTAAACCAAAGGCATAGAGTGAGTTTGACAATTGCCAGTCTGTGTTTGCAATATCATCAAATGGATCCCAAAAACTCATCAATCTTGTGACGCGGTAGGGATAGAGTTTAATCATGGCAGCTGCTCCCGCAATACCTCCGGACATGATGATGAGTCCTTCAAGCAAATTCATTCCGGCGATAAAAAGCATCGCTACCATAGAGACGCCAATGACAGCTGCCGTTGAAAAGTCTCGAATGACAACAATCCCCACGCTCATAGCAAGGACGATAAGTAGAAGAATAAACTTCCTGTTTCTTTTTCCATAGTTCAGCGCAATTAAATGGGCAAAAAAGATGACACTGGCATGCTTAAATAAATCAGATGGCATAAATTGAATGCCAATGCCCGGGATACGAAGCCATCTCGCCGATCCGTAGGCTGATACAGCGAGGGATGTAAATAACAAGAGACAAAATCCAAAGCTAATCACCCAGAGCATCCCACTCATCTTGCGAATGACTGAAATTGGGAACCGGTAGGCAATGCCCATGACGACAAGACCCATGATAAAAAAGACGAGATGACGCTTTAAATAAGTATATCCATTGCCCCCATCTTTTATACTTTCCGGCCAGGAAGAGGAACCCACGAGAAAGACACCGATAATGCACAATACGATGATAGTAACTAATAAAATCCAATCCGGCGGATTGGATTCTTTTATCTTACTACGCTTGTTCACTCTCATCTCCCCACATCTCTAATACGATCTGTTTAAATTCTCTTCCACGCTCTTCAAAGTTCTTATACTGATCCCAAGACGCACAGGCAGGACTTAGTAAGATTGTCTCACCGGTTCTTGCCTCAGCCATGGCAGCATGAGTTGCTTCTCTTAAATTTTCAAACTTTTGCACCGACAAAACACCGGCATGCTCAGCCTCTTCCATCATGATATCTGCTGTTTCTCCAATGAGATACAGTTTTTTAATGGCGTGACCAATTTGCTCAAACATCTCACTAAAGTCAGAGCCCTTGTTATAGCCACCGGCAATTAAATGAATCGGCTCTTCAATAGAGTCGACAGCAGTGACTGTGGAGTCGATATTTGTACCCTTCGAGTCATTAATGACTGTAACTCCCTCGTGTTTTACAACAAATTCGCCGCGATGCTCCACGCCTTGGAAGTTCATAAAGGTCTCTTTGATACTCTCAGGATCAACACCTAACCAACGTGCCGCAACAAGAACTTCTAGGAAATTTCTTAAGTGGTGATTGCCGCGTAATTGCAAGTCCTTCACATCCATGAAAAAGGTAGGTCCATAGCCTAAGTTGTACCACAGCTGATCATCGAGGATATAGGCGCCTCGCTCCTCTAAATTGCGAACACTGGTGACATACGCCCTTGGGTTTTCCTCGCCAATGCCACTTAGATAGGGATCGTCAATATTTAAAATTAAGACGTCTTCATCCGTTTGATTTTCAAAGATTCTCAATTTGCTCTTTTGATAGTTTTCAAGTCCACCATGATGATCCAGGTGATCTTCAGAAATATTTGTAATAATTGCAACTTCCGGTCGGAATGTTTCAATGGTCTCCAGTTGGAAACTTGAACATTCAATGACAAGATATTCATCCTCAGTGGCTTTAAGTGCAGGTTCTAAAATACCGATGGCAATATTACCGCCGATGTATCCCTTGCGACCGGCCTCTTGTAAGACTCTATGCAAGAGTAGGCAGACAGTCGTCTTACCATTGGTTCCTGTAATTGCAAAAATATGTTTTGTTGCCGTCAACCGATAGGCCAGCTCAATGTCTGAAATCACGGGGACCTTTTGCTCTACAAAAGTTCGCACCATTTTATTTTCCATGGATATTCCGGGACTCTTAAGTACCAAATCAATGGTTGCATCCGGATCATATGGGTGCACATGTTCCGGTAGTTTTTCAATTAACTCTGTACGGTCATCATAGGCATAGAGTTCATATTGATCCTGTGGTAAGTTGTCGATGGCGGAAATTCCCGTCGTACCAAGTCCCAGGATGAGAATTTTTTGTTTATTCATAATTCCTCCCTAAAAGAGAATATTGTAACTAATAATACAGAGGATGATTTCAGTGATTAAAAAGATGGTGACAATCTTTGTCTCACTATAGCCGAGCTGTTCAAAATGATGATGGAGTGGGCTCATTAAAAAGACGCGCTTTCCGGTCATCTTAAAAGATGCAACTTGTATGATTACGCTCAGAGTCTCTATAAAATAGATACCGCATGCAATGGGTAAGATTAAAGTCAGATTTAAAAGCATAGCAATGGTAACGACAGCTCCTCCCAGTGCTAAACTTCCTGTATCTCCCATAAATACCTTTGCTGGATATTTATTATACCAGAAAAACCCGCCTAACGCCCCTGCCAATATGAGACAAAACATGGTGATAAAGGGACGATTCATCTTATAACTTACCATGGCAAAGAAAGTTAGAACCACGATGGTGACACTGGAAGAGAGACCATCCAGACCATCGGTTAAATTGACACTGTTGACAGTTCCTACAATGACAAAAATGAAGAACGGAATAGTCAGTATCCCAAGACTCACCATTCTCTTTGAGAACGGGAGGAAAATATCTGTGGAAACATCGGACATATAGTGAATCATGGCTATAAGCACGATGGCTATAATCACCTGAGCAAGGGATTTTTGCGCCGCTGTAAAACCTAAATTTCTCTTTTGCATGACTTTAATATAGTCATCAATAAAACCAACCAGTCCAAAGCACAAAGTACCCACCAGTAGTATCAGTACATCGGTATGAAATCCGCGAAAGATCAACAGACCGATCAGTAGCGTAGATAGAAAGATGACACCACCAATCGTTGGTGTGCCCTCTTTACTCAAGTGACTTTGAGGTCCATCTTCTCGAATACTCTGTCCCACATTTAATTTTTTTAGGAAGGGCAGAAACACTCTACCCATGATTAAACTGATGATCAGTGAAACAAGTACCATCACCAGCAGATTACTCATCCCTAGCATTGTCTTTACTCTCCTTAGTTGTGTTATTTACATCACCGGATGATTTTTGTTCATCATCTTTAACAACTGAAGGTGCAAGTCTAATTTGAATGGAAGTCTTGTCATCAATAATATCTCCAAATTTTGGAGATTGCTCGACAACTTCCCCCTCACCTTCAATGGTGTAACTGACATTTAAATCTTTTAAAATCTTTTCAACTTCCTGTTTCGTCTTACCGGTTAAAATCGGCATCCGCTTTTTACGCTTATCATTGGCATCCAGTGTCAGATCCACAATGGTGCCTTCCTTCACTTCCATACCTGCTGCAGGAGATTGTCCCACCACAACGGAAAGATCGCCAAGATCTGTTGAAGGCGTGTTAAATTTCAATCCATTGGATGTAAGGATCTTACCTGCGTCCTCAAGTAACATATGGGTTACATCAGGTACCAGCACCTTTTTATCCGATTGAATTTGTTGAGAATCATCCTTAGAAATGCCCATATCCTCCAGTGCAGCTTCAAGAATTTTCCCTGTAGCAGGGGCTGCAACTGTACCACCGTAATAATCTCCCTCAGGCTCCTCAACGATGACAAGCACGGTCAATTGAGGATCATTTATTGGAGCAACACCTACAAATGAGGAGATATATTTTCCCTTTTCGTAGCCGCCGGCTTCTGAAACTTGATCTGCTGTTCCCGTCTTACCACCGACTCGGTAGCCTTGGCTCTGAGCAGCAGTTCCCGTACCCTCCAGTCTCACTCCCTCCATAAG
>CAYFQX010000078.1:0-6851 GCA_964345405.1 uncultured Peptoniphilaceae bacterium | reverse complement strand
CTAGTGGCTACCCTTCCTGCCTATCTAAATGCACTGATGGGCAAGGGCGTGCACATTGTCACTGTCAACGACTATCTTGCCCTTCGTGACCGCCAATGGATGGGTAAAGTTCATGAATTTTTAGGACTCAGTGTGGGAAGCATTCTTCACGGTATGACTCCTGAGGAACGTAAGGTAGCTTATGCTGCAGACATTACTTACGGGACCAATAACGAGTTTGGCTTTGACTATTTGAGAGACAATATGGTGGTCTACAAGGAGAATATGGTTCAAAGAGATCTCTTCTTCTGTATTGTGGACGAGGTGGACTCCATCTTAATTGACGAGGCAAGAACACCACTGATTATCTCCGGTCGTGGCGATGACTCTACGGAGCTCTACCGCATTGCAAAAACTTTTGTAGACACTTTGTCCTATCGTATTAAGGAACAGGGCGAGGAAGTTCAGGACATCTTCAATCGTGAATTTAGAGAAGAAGATGTGGACTATGTCATTGACGAAAAGGATAAGACAGCGACACTGACCGATCAGGGGATTACAAAGGCTGAAAAGTACTTTAATATTGAAAATCTAAACGATATGGAAAATACAGAGCTTCTCCACCATATCAACCAGGCGTTAAAGGCCAAGGGAACCATGCACCGCGATATCAACTATGTGGTGAAGGATGGGGAAGTTATTATCGTTGACGAATTTACCGGTCGTCTCATGTATGGACGTCGCTACTCCGACGGTCTTCACCAAGCCATTGAGGCCAAAGAGGGAATTACAGTTCAAGCGGAATCGAAGACACTGGCAACTATTACATTCCAAAACTATTTCCGTATGTATCAAAAACTCTCCGGTATGACCGGGACGGCCCTCACTGAGGACAGTGAATTTAGAGAGATCTATCACATTGACGTTGTGGAAATTCCAACAAATAAGAAAGTTATTCGCGATGATCAGGATGACAGCATCTACCGAAATGAAGTTGCCAAATTTAACGCCGTCACCGATGAAATTGCCAAGCGACATGAAAATGGTCAGCCGGTCCTTGTAGGTACCATCTCCATTGAAAAGTCGGAACTATTGTCTAAATATTTGAAGAAGCGCGGCATCAAACATCAAGTGTTAAATGCTAAACTTCATGAAATGGAATCTGAAATTGTCGCACAGGCCGGACGTCTTGGTGCAGTTACCATTGCTACAAATATGGCCGGTCGTGGTACGGATATTGTCCTAGGTGGTAATCCGGAATACATGGCTAAGGAAAAACTTCACAGGGAAGGCATGTCTAAAGAGCTGATTGAAATGGCAGACTCCTACTTTGACACTGAAGATGAAGAGATTCTAGCAGCTAGAGAGCAGTTCCAAAAGTATCGCAGTGAATTTAAGGAAGAGACAGATAAAGAGGAAGCGGAAGTTATCGCTGCCGGCGGACTTCACATCATCGGTACGGAACGCCACGAAAGTAGACGTATCGACAATCAGCTACGTGGTCGTGCCGGACGTCAAGGGGATCCCGGTTCCAGTAAGTTCTACATCTCTGCAGAGGACGATTTAATCAGACTCTTCTCAGGGGACCGCTTTAAACAAGTAATGGATACAGTGGATGCACCGGAAGATGAACCTATTGAACACAAGATTTTAACTCGTCTAATTGAATCCGCTCAGCGAAAAGTTGAAGGTAATAACTTCAGTATTCGTAAGCATGTCCTTCAATATGACGATGTCATGAATAAACAGCGTGAAGTCATTTACGGCGAGCGCCGCAAGGTTCTCGAAGGGGAAGATCTTCACGGAGATATCCTGGGTATGATTGATCGCCTCATTGACGATACAGTGAACTTTAATGTCAAGCTTGACGACGAGCACAAGACCTATATCGACTACGAGGGAATTTACCGCTTTGGCAAAAACACCTTTGGATTTGAAGACGGATTTTTAAAAGATCATACAGAGGACAGTCCGGAAGAACTAAAGAAGCTTCTAAAGGAAGAGGCTCTAAAACTTCTCAAGGTGAAGGAAGATGAGTTTGGCGCTGAAAACTTTAGAGAAGTTGAGCGTGTTGTACTTCTTCAAGTCGTGGATCAAAAGTGGATGGATCACATCGATGCCATGGATCAACTTCGTCAGGGGATTGGGCTCCGCGCCGTAGGTCAAATTGATCCGGTGGTCGCCTACCAAAACGAAGGATTTGACATGTTTGAAGAGATGAATCAGTCCATTCAAGAAGAGACAGTGCGCCTACTCTATCACGTGGCCAAGCCGGAAAAAGTTGAGCGCGTAAAGGTAGCTCAAGAAGTGGATACTGTCAATCCCGACACCGGTGTTCGAGAACCGGTGACCAAGGGTAAAAAAGTGGGTCGTAACGACCCCTGTCCTTGCGGCAGCGGCAAGAAATATAAACACTGTTGCGGAAAATAGTTTGAGAACGGAAGGAAGGAGATTCTTTGGAGCAAAACACCTATTTAGATCGAGAGCGAATTGAAGATGTTGCAGATCTTGTCAGTCGCCTAGGCGAAAGCATACACATTGAAGATTTGAAGAAAAAATACGAGGATCTAAATCAACAGACCTTGGATCCGGGGTTTTGGGAGGACTCTGCTCATGCGCAAAAGATTGTTAAGGAACAAAATGTGCTGTCCAGTCGAATTAAAGTCTATGACGAATTGACTGAGGGGATCGAGGAAGCCCGCATGCTCTTGGATCTAATGGAAGAGGAAGATGACTTTAGCTTCTATGATTCTCTTAAGGAAAATATAGCAGAACTTGAAAAGAAAAGTTCTGAATTTAAACTCGAAACTTTACTCAGTGGAGAATATGATCATCACAACGCCATTCTCTCCATTCATGCTGGTGCCGGTGGTACCGAGGCCCAAGATTGGGCGGAGATGTTACTGCGCATGTATGTAAGATATGCAGAGGGACGCGGCTATAAGGTGAAGACCTTGGATATATTAAAGGAAGAGGAGGCGGGAATTAAATCTGCAACTCTTCTCATCTCCGGTCCCTACGCCTACGGCTATTTAAAGGCGGAAAAGGGCGTTCACCGCTTGGTGCGCATCTCGCCATTTGATGCGGCAAAAAAACGACACACAAGTTTTGCCTCGGTGGATGTATATCCTGAGTTTGACGACGATATAGAAATTGAAATTCGAGATGAAGATATTCACATTGACACCTACCGCGCCAGTGGTGCCGGTGGGCAACACGTCAATACCACTGATAGTGCGGTAAGAATTACTCACATACCGACGGGAGTGGTTGTACAGTGTCAAAATGAGCGAAGTCAAACGAGGAATAAGGAAACGGCCATGAGCATGTTAAAGGCTCGTCTGGTTGCCTTGGCGGAAGAGGAAAAGAAGGAGAAAATTGAAGATCTTCAGGGTAATTATTCTCAAATAGCCTGGGGTTCACAGATTCGCTCCTATGTCTTCCATCCTTACACCATGGTGAAGGACCACAGGACAAATTATGAAGTTGGCGATGTCAGTCGCGTCATGGACGGAGACATTGAACCGTTTATCAATGCCTACTTGGAATCAAGAGAAGAATAGAGAGGGCAAGTCCCTCTCTTTTTAGTTGGAGGAAATATGAATATTGAGCAGATCTTAGCGTTGGAATTTAATCGAGATCTAAAGATCGTTGAAGACATTTTAAAATTATTAGGCGAAGGCGCCACCATTCCCTTTATTGCAAGATACCGAAAAGAAGTGACTGGAAATATGGAGGATGTGGAGCTTCGTCAATTTGAAGAGCGTCATGCTCAATTGGTCGCCTTTAAAGATCGAAGAGAGACCATTGAAAAGACCATCAGGGAACAGGAAAAGTGGACTGATGACATAGCAAGAGCACTGGATGAAGCTCAGACCATGGCGGAACTGGAGGATATCTACCGTCCATTTAAACCAAAGCGCAGAACGCGCGCCACCATGGCCATTGAAAAGGGACTGGAACCTTTGGCAATGGATTTTTTAAATCCTGAGATCTCTTTAAGTGAACTGGAAAGCCGTTATAACAACTATGTAACTGACGAACTTCCCTTAGAGGAAGTCATTCAAGGGATGAAGGATATCGTCGCTGAAGTCTATCAAGACGATGCAAAGATTCGCGATCTGTTAAAGAAGTTCATGAGAAGAAATGCTGTCATTGCAACAACCCAGGGCAAAAATGAAGATGATACTTACAAGATGTACTTTGACCGCGAGGAAAAATACAGTCGCATTCCAAATCACCGCGTGCTCGCCATTGATCGTGGCGAAAAGGAAGAGGCCCTGAGTGTCAAGTTGGTCTCGCCTGAGGATACGCTGATCTCCATTATGCTCCAAACTGTGGGACAGAAAAATGATAAGTCCGAGATGGAAAGAGAAATTGCGGAAGATGCGTTGAAACGACTTATCTATCCCTCAATTGAACGCGAGCTTCGAGGGGAACTTACTGAGCGTGCTCAAGAGGAGGCCATTGATGTCTTTGGTCGTAATTTAAAGCCACTTCTCCTGACGCCGCCCCTACGAAATAAGTGCGTGTTGGCAATGGATCCGGGCTATCGAACCGGCGCAAAGATTGCGGTGCTTGATGAATATGGAAACTTTTTAGATGAGACCGTGGTCTATCCCGCCATGTCTAAGGGCCAAGCAGATAAGGCCAAGGATACGTTGGAAGCGCTCATAAGAGAGCACGACATTGATGTTGTCGCCATTGGAAGTGGCACAGCCTCCTACGAGACGGAGCAAGTGGTGTCAGATTTAATTGCAGAGCGCGAACTTGAAATTGAATATGCCATTGTCAACGAGGACGGCGCTTCGGTTTATTCTGCATCAAAACTTGCCAAGGAGGAATTTCCGGATCTGGATGTCACTGTGCGCGGTGCCATCAGCATTGGGCGAAGACTTCAGGATCCGCTGGCAGAACTTGTAAAGATTGAGCCACGAAATATTGGCGTAGGTCAGTATCAACACGATTTAAATAAAAAGGCGCTGGATACGCGATTGGAGGGCGTCGTTGAGGACTGCGTGAACCATGTCGGTGTCGATGTCAACACTGCCTCTGCCGTGCTTTTATCTCATGTAGCCGGTATCAGTAAATCAGTGGCCGGAAATATTGTAGAACGAAGACAGGCAGAAGGGCCGTTTTTATCACGCGAAGAAATTCGTAGTGTCAAGGGCATTGGTCCCAAGACCTTTGAACAGGCGGCAGGATTTTTAAGAATTCCGGGAGGAGCGGAAATTTTAGACAACACCGGCGTCCATCCGGAGTCCTATGCCGTGGCGCGAATCCTTCAAGATGAGAGTCTTACCGATGATGTGAGAGCGCAAAAGCTTGAGGAACTTGAAGTTGGCACTTATACTTTAGAGGATATCAAGCGAGAACTTGAGCGTCCCGGACGCGATCCAAGAGAGGATTTGGAGGGAGCTCGCTTGCGCCGTGCTGCTCGCAGTTTTGAAGATTTAGAAGTTGGCGAGGTGCTCAAGGGAACGGTGCGCAATGTAGTGGACTTTGGCGCCTTTGTAGATATTGGCGTTGGTACAGACGGTTTAGTTCACATCACCAAGATGACTAAAAAGCGTGGCAAAAAGCCCTATGAACTTGTGGAAGTTGGAGATATTTTAGAGGTTGAAATCATCGATTTAGATAGAGAGAGACAGAGAATTTCACTCAGTCTAAAAGAACGGATGTAAATTAATGACTGTAGTGGCGGTTTCTAGGGTATCTATTCCTTAAGTAGAGGATAGGTAAGGAGGGATCGCGATGTTAAATAAAAAGACGTGCCTAAGTTTCGCTTTGATGCTAGTGATGATTGTGAGTTTTGCCTGTCCGGGAATTGGGTTTAGTCAAAGTCTCATGCCGGATTTTGCATCGCCACAGCTCATTACATTGACGATGAACGGGAGGTTTTTAGAGATTCCTACGAGCCTTGGAATTCCATTCTTACATCGCGAGACGGAGCACATCATGGTGCCCATTCGATTTATTTCGGAGCAGCTCCATTGGGAGATTGAATATCTGCCCCGAAGTGAAAGACAGCCCAACGGATTTTATTTAAAAAATCAGGAGCATCAAGTGAAGATGTACGAAGATACAGAGGATGCTCTCTTAATTTCAAATCAGGGAGTCTCCACTTTAAATGTGGATTCGCCGGCACTTATCTATAACAACCGCTTCTATGTCCCCCTACGTTTTATAACGGAGGTGATGGGCTACAAGGTTCAGTGGTTGCGCTACGGAATTGAAGACATCGTGGCGATTTTGCCGCAAAATTCCGACAAGGACGGGGATCTTGACGGTCCCATCGATATTAAGGAAAAACCCCTGGATCCGGAATATCAGTGCTACTTCTTGGGTGACAGCAAGATTAAGGGGAAATTTATTGAGGATGAGGTAAAGTTTGCAAATCTACTGACCTCTTACCGTGAAATCAACAACTTGTCACCGGCAGTTGTCGATGAAAAGCTAAGAAACTTTTCCAGAAGGCGAGCACTTGAAGTGGCCTATGAATTAATTAAGACGGGCAAGGCAGATCACACGCGTCCCGGAGAGGAACCCCTTCCCTATGGCGAGAATTTACAGTATGGACCCAAGTTAAGTTACAATTTGCTGGGTGGCTACTCTGAAGAACTTGCCCTTGGCGCATGGATTAAATCGCCAAGCCACGATATCAATTTAAAACATAAGACGGAGGGAGATTATCTCCTAGGCTATAGTCAATTTGTCTTTGAACTTAGAGGAAGAACATTTATAGTAGGTGTGATGAATTACACAGATGGAAATTTAGAGGAGAATCAATGAGAGAATTACATTTACACTTAGATGGAAGTATGCGCCCGGAAACAGTCTTTGAATTGGCAAGAGAACAGGGAGTTGATTTA
>CAYFQX010000077.1:6587-6884 GCA_964345405.1 uncultured Peptoniphilaceae bacterium | reverse complement strand
GGCCATGATACTTACCATGCTCGTGTCCATTCCATTTACCATTGGCGGATTTTTCTTCACAAGAGCCCTTGCGGAGTTTGTCGGCGCCAATCGGGAGATCATCGACATGGTCATGGTCTATCTGCGCTATATGCTTATCTTTTCGCCCCTGTTTATATTAGAAATTGTCCTAAATTTTTTCAATCGCAACGACCACAAGCCAACACTTGCCATGGTGGCGCTATTTTTAGCTAGCTTGATCAACATCGTCTTTGACTACATCTTTATCTACATCTTTCACATGGGGATGCGAGGTGC
>CAYFQX010000077.1:0-6577 GCA_964345405.1 uncultured Peptoniphilaceae bacterium | reverse complement strand
GTCATCATCTTTAGTGTTCACTACGCCATGGGCAAAAACACTTTTAAGTTGAGACGGGTGAAGTTTAACAAGACACAGCTTAAGCAACTCGTCATCAACGGCATTCCGTCTCTTGTAACGGAGTACTCCACCGCCATTATGATGCTCACCTTCAACACCATCTTCCTAAGACTGGGTGGCAATCTTGCCGTTGCAGCCTACGGTGTCGTGGCCAATATCTCCAGTGTGGCCCTGGCCATCTTCAACGGACTATCCCACGGCGCGCAACCTCTCTTTAGCGAAGCCTACGGCAAGCAACAGCCAAAGATGATGAAAAAGGTCCTGAAGTATAGTTTTGTGGAATCCATTGTCCTCTCCGTACTCATCTACTTGGTCATCTTTCTTAAGACAGAGGCCCTGGCAGATCTCTTTAACGGTGAGAACAATCCCATGCTCACCATCCTTGCCAGCGAGGGAATGAAGATCTACTTTATAGGCATCTTCTTTGCCGGCATCAACATACTCATGTCCGTGTACTTTGTCGCCATCTTTGATCCGCGGCCGGCCTATGTGGTGAGTTTACTTCGAGGTATCATCCTTTTGGTGCCGCTGGCCATCTTCCTCTCCCATCTACTTGAGATGAAGGGCACTTGGCTGTCCTTTCCTGTGACGGAAGCTCTGGTCTCTCTATTTGTCTTCTTTATCTATAAGACAAATAAAAAGGGACTTGCCAATAAAACTTAATTAAAGCAAAAAAGAACTGACCCGCAAAGTGGCCAGTTCTTTTTATTATTGTGCTTGATTTTCCGGAGTCGTCACGACGCCGATCTTTCGAAGAGTCTGTCTGATATAGTCAATTTTATCATCTGTCAGATCGCGCTTAGGCAGGATATAAGCAAGATCCTCTGTCTGATGGAAGAAGAAATAGCCCACCGTCTCCTCAATGCGGATGAGATCCTGGAAGCGAAGCATGGATTTTTCCTCTTTAAGTCCGTGCTCGTCAATGAAAACTTTGCGCGGTCCCAGATCCAAATCATCGGCACGCTCCTTTGTAATTTTTTCCAGGCGACGTCTCAAAGTTCGCTTAAAGAAAAAGGTGTAGACAACGGGCCAGACAATAATGGCGGCCACAATAAAGATGACAAAGGGTGTGGTCACAGATTTTTTAACAATTCGAAAGATTAGTACCGCCAGTACCACAAGAATGGGGACCATCAGCTGAATCATCATGCTCTTTTTCAGATCATTACTTTGACTAAACTGTTTAAAATTAAACTGTATATAGTCTTCCGGGGTTAAAGTATAGTTGATTTCCATAATTCCTCCTTATCCTTATATTATGTCATGACAACGGCTCAAATTCAACCTGATTCCCTTGTAAGTAAAACGCAATGGTAATATAATATCTATAATAAATTTAAATAATATTTAGAAAGTTTTGAGGTGGCATATGTCCTATGTTGAAATGATCAACAATCACAAGACTTATCAGATGGGTGAGACGACGATTGTTGCAAATGAGGATATCACATTTAATATAGAAAAAGGTGAATTTGCCGTCATTGTCGGTCCTTCAGGAGCCGGAAAGTCTACTGTTTTAAATATCTTAGGTGGCATGGACACCAATGACTCAGGTCAGATCCTAATTGACGGAAAGGACATCTCCAATTATAACGATCGTGAGCTAACCACCTATCGTCGGGAGGATGTGGGATTTGTCTTTCAATTTTACAATTTAATTCCCAATCTGACGACACTGGAAAATGTAGAGTTGGCACTTCAAATTGTCGAGGATCCCGCAGATCCGGTCGAGGTACTGGAGGCTGTGGGACTAAAAGATCGGATGAACAACTTTCCGTCGCAACTCTCCGGAGGCGAGCAGCAGAGGGTGGCCATTGCACGGGCGCTGGCAAAAAAGCCCAAGCTCCTACTTTGTGACGAACCCACCGGTGCGCTGGACTACAAGACCGGCAAGATGGTCCTTCAACTTTTGCAGGACACCTGCAAGAAGACGGGGACGACACTGGTGGTCATTACTCACAATCAGGCCATTGCACCGGCAGCAGACCGCGTCAGTGAAATGAACGACGCCCGACTTCGCTCCATTCACATCAATGGACATCCGAAATCCATTGAAGAAATTGAGTGGTAAATATGAGAAAAAAAACAGCATTAACTAAGGATATTACAAGGGAAATTAAAAACACTTTCCCCAGATTTCTATCCATTTTAGCCCTTGTGAGTTTGGGCGTCTTTGTACTTGTGGGACTCACAACAACCGGGCCCATGATGCGAGAAAGTATGGAGGCCTATCTAGCGGATGCAAATCATCAGGACATGATGATAAGTCTAGCTGAGGGACTCAACGAAGATGATTTAAAACTCATTGACACCATTGACAGTGAAAAAGAGTACGGTCATCGCGTGAATTTAAGCGAAGAAAAGGCAGGCACTGCTGTCGAAGTGGGAACGCTCCATGAAAAGATGGGCACCCCCTCTTAAGGGAGGGAAAACTTCCCAGGGCAAAGGATGAGATTGTCCTGGATATCGGACTGAAGTCGGATTACAAACTTGGCGACAAGATCGACTTTACTCCGGAAGAGGGAAAATTTGAAATTGACGCCGAGGACAAGTTAAACAACTACAGCTATAAGGTGGTGGGCTTTGCAGAGAGCATCGACTATCTGTATCTTCGCAACAAGGGTACCGACGACCACGGCGGCTCCATTGACAGCTTTGCCTACATCTTAGATGAGAACTTTAACGGAGATCCCAACTATGTCAAACTTGGCTACGCCGATGTGGCGGGACTGCCGGTGAGCTCTAAGGAATATCGAAACAAGATGGATGCGCACAGGGACGAGGTAAAGGAGCTCTTTAAGGATCGCGGCGACATTCGTCTGGAAGAGAATAAGGATGAGATTCAAGACGCCATTCAAGAGGGCGAGGACGAAATTGCACAGGCAAAGAGGGATATTGAAGATGCTCGCAAACAACTTCAGGATGCCAAGGCGGAACTGGATGCCGGTCGTGAAGATTTAAAAGAGGGCGAGTCGGCATTTGCCCGCGCCATTCGTAAAGGTGAGCAGAAGCTCAACAGCTATGTAAAAAAACTTGAAAAGGGCAAGCGAGAACTTGCTGCAAATCAAAAGAAACTCCGGGAGGGCCAAAGGGAAATTGATGAAGGCCACTTCCTACTTCGTAAAAATCAAGAGGACTACAATAAAGGATTTGCAGATTATCGCGAGGGATTGAATAAATACAATATTGCCCTCCGTGAAATTGAGGAAAAGAGTCAACTACTCAAGGACTCGGAAGCTCAGATTGCCGAAGGTTATGACAAAATTGAAAGCGAATCTGCCAAGTTGAGAAAGGGGCAGGCGGCTCTGGATGATGCCAAAGCGCAGCTCTATGCCAGCGGTAGACAACTGGATCAGGCAGAGAATAAGTTGATTACAAGTAAACATCAACTGGATCAACTGGAAGCCTCCATTGGAGCGGATCGAGCGCAACTGAGACAACTCGGTGAGGCAAAGGCGGGTTTAGAGGCCGCGCTTCAGGGTTCGCCGATTCCGGGACTTAAACAGGAAAAGGCACAGAAGGAGCAGCGTCTTAAAGACGTCAATGCGGCGATCGGTTCCAAGTCAGCGGCAATTCAATCACTTCGAGCGGAAATTGATCTGCTGGATCCTGAAACTGAAGGGGATATAATTGCAGCGAAAAATGCAGAAATTGCAGCGCTCAATAGTGAGATTAGCGGACTTCAAGGGGAAGCTTCGCAACTCCAAGGGGAAATTGCTGCCATTGATGCGATGTTAAATGATCCAAATCTCGTAGGCGAGCAGCAAAAGATCCTCGCACAAATTGAAGAGATAAACATTAATATGGGGAAACTTCAAGGCGGCATTTCCATCAAGGAAGAAAAATTAGCAGAGGGTCGAGCAGCACTTAAGCAAGGCCAGATGGAATACGAACAGGGCCGCTATGAATATGCCAAAGGTCAAAGCAAGATAAGAGAGCAGGAGATGCAACTTGCCGCTGCTTATGATCTATTAAATTCCGAGCGGGCCAAACTTCGTGCCGGTGAAGCGGAACTTAGAGAAGCTCGAATTCAACTTGAAGCCGGTAAAAATGAACTCAACTTAAATAAAGATAAACTGGATAAAGTCGGCACACAGTTAAAGGATGCGGAAAAGCAACTCAGGGATGCAGAGGCAAAACTTGCCGGCTCTGAAGCCACTTTAAATCGTGGTTACAAACAACTGCGCGAGGGTCAAGCGGAGATTGCCCGAGGAGAAAGTGAACTTGCCAAGGGTCGGCGGACACTGGAAGATGAGCGCATCCGCGGCGAGAGAAAACTAGATGATGCGCGCTCCAAACTTGCCCAAGGGGAAGCGGACTATCTGGAAGGACAGCGCGAGTTTGACGAAAAGTCGCAAGAGGCCGATGAGGAAATCAAAAAGGGCGAGCAGGATATTGAAAAGGCGGAGGACATCTTAAACATCATCCGACGCCCAAGTTACAAGATTCTTCCCATTCATGAAGATTTCAACACGCACATGCACATTGAAAACAGCAAGAATATTGACAACTTGGCGAAGATCTTCCCGGTCTTCTTCTTTGCCATTGCCATGCTTCTGTCCTCAACTGCCATGAACCGCATGGTAGAGGAACAGCGTGGACAGATTGGAACGTACAAGGCCCTTGGATATGGCAACGGCGACATCGCTAAGAAATATCTTGTCTATGGAATGGTGGCCGCATTCTTTGGCGGCATCATTGGCGTCTTGATGGGGAATTACTTCCTGAGTCCTCTGGTCTCCTATGCCTACTCCACCGGCTATATCTTTGACCAAAATATGATTGTCCACTTCTATCCGTTGCAGGCGATTGTCTCCGTACTACTTGGGCTTGCAGCGACAGGACTTGTGGCCCTATTTACTTTAAAACAAAGTCTAAAACTCAATGCGGCGCAACTGATGCGACCAAAGGCGCCTGCCAAGGGAAACCGAATCCTACTTGAGCGCATCACACCCCTTTGGAAGCGACTTACTTTCCTTCAAAAGGTTACGGCGCGAAACATCTTCCGCTACAAGAAGCGCATGCTCATGACTGTCATTGGCGTCCTCGGTTGTACGGCGCTACTCGTCCTGGGCTTTGGAATTGGTACCTCCATCAACGGACTGGGGGAAAAGCAGTTTAACGAACTGACTCGCTTTGACTCCATTATTCTCTACGAGGAAAAACTCGATCCTGCAGATTACACCAAGTATCGCGAGGAAATTTCACAGGATGAGAACTTGCAGGCCGTCGTATCGGCGCATATCAACAATCTTACCATTCCAAATGAGAAGGGACAGGATCAGCAGGTCATCCTCATTACGCCGGAAGATCCGAAGACCTTAGATCAGATCATCACCTTGCGAGATCGAAAGACAGGGGCGCCTGAAAAATTGACAAATGACGGCGCCATCATCACAGAGAAACTTGCCGATCTCTATGGTGTAAAACCGGGAGATACCTTGAAGGTCATTGATGAAAGTGATCACACTTATGATGTAAAGATTGCAAATATCACCGAGGGATATGCCGGTCACTATATGTATATGACATCTGAAACTTATGAACATTACTTTGGGGAAGCCTACCGCAACAACGGGGACATGGTGAGATTTAAGTCCGGTGTCGACGGTTCACCACTTGAAGACTATCTAAGTAACAAGTCCGTCCTTGCGGTTCGTAATCTAAGTGAGGATCAAGTCTATATGGACGCCCTCACTTCCAATATGCAGCTTATCGTCATGGTCATCGTCCTTGCTTCCACAACGCTTGCCATGGTAGTTCTCTTTAACTTGACAGAGATCAACATCGCCGAGCGTAAACGGGAGCTCTCCACAATTAAAGTGTTGGGCTTTTATCCTAGAGAAGTCACCGCCTATGTCTATCGTGAGACCGGGCTACTCACCTTCATCGGGATCTTTATCGGTCTCTTTGTAGGTAAACTTCTACACTATGTCGTCATGAGTATGGTTGTGCCGGATCATGCCATGCTGGACCCGAGACTTCATGTCATGAACTTTGTGATACCAACGGGCATCACCCTGATCATCTCCTTTATCGTTCTGCTGATTGTACACCGTAAACTTCAGCGCATTGACATGGTTGAGGCACTGAAGGGAGTAGAGTAAATGAATTTACCTGAAAAGGAGAGGGGAAACTCTCCCCTTTTTTTATTTTTTGTGTTATAATATTATGATGTGTAAAAAAGGAGGTTATTATGGAAGAAAATAAGATTCAGGAACATCGTATGGGAACTGAAGATATTCCTAAATTGCTCTTATCAATCTCACTTCCCATTGCGATCTCCATGTTGGTACAATCACTTTATAACATCGTCGATAGTATCTTCGTTTCGAGAATCAGCGAAGAGGCGCTGGCTGCTGTCTCTCTAGCCTTCCCCGTTCAGATGTTTATGAACGCGGTGGCCGTTGGGACATCCGTAGGGGTCAGTGCCCTTCTCTCAAGATATATGGGACAGAAAAACTATAAGCGAGCCAATCGCACGGGACAGACGGGGCTGATCCTTGCGCTTTTAAGC
>CAYFQX010000076.1:0-6905 GCA_964345405.1 uncultured Peptoniphilaceae bacterium | reverse complement strand
CTCAATGAGGGTGCGCTTTTTCTCGGGGTCTTCAATATGATAGAAAAGTATTTGCTTGTCCATAGATTCTCCTTATGATAATATTTTAGTTTCCAATGGATCATTGAATCACTTACTAAACTCGTCCGGTGCTTCTAAATAGACAGCTGGAGCTTGTCAATGAGAGGCCCAGAGCCTTTAAAGAAGCTATTTTTAAATATATACCCTATTGTGCATTATTTTAAATCAAAATGGGTAAACTGAAGCTATACTTGTGTCCATTATGTACATAATCCCGTCCGCTACTGAGTAAGGAGATATCACATGAAGATTAAAAAACTTGATTTTAAAAAGATTCATCTCCAACAGATCATCATGATGATCTTTATCCTTGGGATTGCCATTGTCGTAAGGAGAGAATTTAAAGAGATAAATTTTAAAGCTTACCGCAGTTTACTTCTCGACCTGAGTCTCTATCAGAGAGTGCTCTTAGTTGTCGTAGGGCTATTTAGTTTTTTATTTGCACTAAACTATGACTTTGTCCTGGCAAAGACCTATGCTCCCTCTTTAACTAAGCGGCAGATTTTAAAAGTTGCCTGGATTTCTGAAGGATTTAACAACTTCGTAGGTTTTGGCGGACTGACCGGCACCGGACTTCGGGCGCGGAATTTAAAGCGCTATGACATTCCCGGGGAAAAGATCTTTAACTACAGTCTCGGTGCGGCACTGGTAACAGATCCTGGGGCTTTGCATCTGGAGTTTGCCAAGTGTGCTGATGGTGCGAAAGATCATTCCTCGAGGAGTGGTCTTTATTGCACTGATGTGGCTCTATCTGCCTCTGTTTTTATTTTACGACCGACTTCTTACGGGTCCCTGCATGAATAAATTTTATAAAAAAGTGCCCATTGAACTGGATTTTAAAACCCGTGGTCAACTGGCCATTGCCTCCATCTTTGACTCGGCAGTGGCGGGACTTTGCTTCATCTATGGACTGCATTTTTTTGCATCATTTGACAACTTTGAAGTGCTCAGTCTCTACTTTGTGGCAAGTCTTGTAGGTGTGCTCTCCTTTATCCCCGGTGGACTGGGAAGTTTCGATATCACTCTACTGCTACTTTTAGAAAATGCCGGCATTTCAAGGAGCATCGGCATGTCGGCGCTCCTACTTTACCGCATTCATTACTATATTATTCCCTGGCTTATGGCGACATTCATGGTGCTCAGTGAACAGTGGGATGAAAAGCTGGAGGAGCCGGAGCTCTTTAACGAGCGACTCACCATCGTCATCTCCATTGGCACCTTTGTCACAGGAGTGGTCCTCTGTCTTGCCTCCATTACGCCAAATCTCATTGAGAGAGTTCGGATTCTTCACGACTTTGTCTCTATAGATACTCAGAAAAACTTCGGCGTCATAACGGGACTGGTTGGCGTAGGACTGATTCAGCTCTCGGGAAAAATCAACAACTTAACCAAGGGCGTCTTTAGAGTCAGCGTTGCAGCCTTAGGTGCCGGGGCCCTATTTACTATCCTTCATGGACTCAATATTGAAGATGCTCTGCTCCTTGGCGTCTTTGCACTACTACTGATGATGTCGCGCCACGCCTTTAACTATCCGAGGGATGTCTTTAAGTGGCAGGAGTTTTTTAAAAATCTTGCAACCACTCTTATCCTATTTGGCTTAGTTCGGTTTCTCTACTACTACGCCAATCACTACGCCGGTGCAGTGAAGATGAGTTTTAGCGACTTTATCCTGACTAATTTTGGCCGTCCCTTTACTTTTCGTCTTCTCATTATGATTCCGCTACTTAGCTATCTACTCTCCATTCTCAATCGCAAAAAGTTTGTGGAAAATGAAATTTCAAATGAGATCATCCGGGAGTTTGAAGAGGTGACAAGTGAGATGAAGTACAATGACTTTACTCATCTCTTCTATCTCAGGGACAAGTTGCCCTTTTACAACGAGGCAAAGACTGTCTTTATGCAATACGCCACCACGGCAAGTCACTTGGTGGTCTTGGGAGATCCCATTGGTGAGGAAGGGGACTTTACCTCTGCCATTGAAGAAATTACAGAATTTGCAAAGAAAAATCAGCTGAAGATCTGCTTTTATGAAGTACTCGGCTCCAATTTAGAGTACTATGCGGAATTTGGATTCTCGTTTATTAAATTTGGAGAAGAGGCAGTGGTGGATCTTAAGAACTTTTCCTTTGAGGGAAAGAAAAATAAAAATCTACGGATCAAGCGCTATCGCTATGAAAAGGCGGGCTACTATTTAAAGACTGTGCATCCGCCCTTTGATGAAGAGTTCCTAGATGAACTGGAAGTTATTTCCAATCGTTGGCTGGGAAGTCGCAAGGAACTTCACTTCTCCATGGGAAGTTTTAACAGGACTTATCTACAGGCATCGCCCATTGTGTTGATTTACAATCAAGAGGACAAGATCCTCGGATTTTGCAATCTCATGCCAAACAAAAACACCAACAATTTTTCCATTGATCTCATGCGCTATCTACTGTCCGAGGACAATGTCATGGAGGCGATGTTTTTACTACTCATTGTGTGGGCCCAGGGGGAAGGTTATGAGTAATTTAATCTCGGCATGGCGCCGCTTTCCAACGTGGTGCGCACATCCAGTGCCGGCTATAAGGAGCGCATTCTAAACATGTTCTATCACTATGGCAAATATGTCTATAATTTTAAGGGACTCAGACAGTTTAAGGAAAAGTTCCATCCTCACTGGCAGAGTAGGTACCTGGTCTATCAGGGAGAGCGGGAACTTCCCAAACTGCTACTCTCCCTCTACCAGGTCAGCCATCAACCCATGGTAAGGGAAAGAGATGTGGTGACACTGGAAAGTTTTCGCAAGAAATTAAATCAATAAAAAGGGACAGGACCCACCGGGGTCTTGTCCTATTTTTTTGACTGTTTCCAAATAAAGTTGTGATAGCCCTCAGGCACCCGTCTTCCATTGATGACATAGCGGTTCTTTACAAGCTCCAGCATGGGACCATCCTGATCCAGGGAATCACTGTAGGCGCGGCTGGCTTCATAGTCGATCTCCATTTCCTTCGATGCAAAAAACGACTCCAGTCTACGAACCTTCTCTCGATTACGATTGTTCTTGCCAAGGAGTCTATAGTCTTCAGTCATCTCCGTACCGATAATCGTATCAAAGGGCAGGGCTTCGCCTACATATTTTAAATAGGCCGTCGGTGAAGCGGAAGTGAGGATGAGGTAGTAGCCCTCGTCGTGACACTTGAGCACTTCCTCCCTTGCCTCCTCAAACATATACTCCGGCAGTAGCTGGCTTAGGACAAATTGCCTAAGTTCCTCTTCGGAATAATAGGCAAAGAGGGGCATGATGAGATCCTTTAGTGCATTGCCATGGCGATGAAAGAGCCAGCGGATACTTGCCGGCAAAAAGTGCAGGAGATAGTAGCGGCGATACTTTGGGAAATTTTTCATGGCATCCCGCCAAAGGATAAAGATACTATCTATATTTACAATGGTATTGTCAAAATCAAAGATGGCGACGTTCGTCTTCATGGCGCCTCCTTTCTATGAAATATTATACAGTATGAATCGGGTGTATAAAAGGAATAATAAAACCTTTTCAGTTGAGTTTATGTTAAAATATAAACGGGGAGGATTTATGAATGCAATTTTACATGTCGATGTCGATGCCTTCTATGCTTCTGTAGAGGAATTGGATCGTCCGGAGTTAAAGGCGCATCCCATTGCCGTAGCCGGCCGAAGTGAATCATCCATTATCACGACGGCAAATTACAAGGCGCGAGCCTACGGAGTTCACTCCGCCATGCCGGTCTTTATGGCAAAGAAACTCTGCCCTGATTTGGTCTTAGTACCTGGAAGAAGACAGCGTTATCTGGAACTGAGTAGGCAAATCTTTGCCATCTTTGAAGAGTACACGGAACTTGTGGAAAAGATCTCCATTGACGAGGCCTTTTTGGATCTTAGTAGCTATTCCAATCCCTTAAAGGTCGGTAAAGAAATTCAAAGGAGAATCTACCGGGAGACGGGACTTACCGTCAGTTGCGGACTGTCCTACAACAAGTTTTTGGCAAAACTTGCCAGTGACTGGAAAAAACCTAGGGGATTTACCGTCATTGTTCCGGAGCAAATTCCTGACATCTTAAAGCCGCTGTCCATTAAAAAGGTTCATGGTATTGGACAGAAAAGTGCGGAGAAATTAAATCAACTTGGCATTGAAACCATTGAAGATCTCCTGGAGTTGGATCTTGAGTTTATGGAGAGACTCATGGGCAAGCAGGGCCTTGAAATTTACGAGCGAATTCGAGGTAAGGACAAGCGGAAGGTCAAGCCCCACAGGGTGAGAAAAAGAATCAGTACGGAGACAACCTTTGAGGTACATACCTTAGACCGCAAGTTTCTAGACGAGAAGCTAATGGAATTTAGTAGGGAGCTTGTTAGGCTCATGGAGGCGAAAAAAATCACAGGCTACACACTCACTGTGAAGATTCGCACCATTGACTTTCAAATTCACACCAAGAGTCGCACCTATCCATTTACACTCAGTCGTTGGGAACAAATTTATGAACTGGCTTTGGAATTGTTGGATGAACTCAACCCGCAGATGAAACTGCGTCTTATGGGGCTTGGGATTTCCAACTTAGTCTCTGAAAATAGAGAGCAATTATATTTTTTATAGTTTAAAGGAGGAGTGTATGAGCTCAAAAGTCAAAGGAAATATCATGTTATTAATTACTGCCATTATTTGGGGTTCATCCTTTGTGGCACAAAAGAAGGGAATGGATCACTTAGGTCCCTTCAGCTTCAACTTTGCACGTAATGTACTATCAACGATCTTTTTATTTGCACTAGCAAAGGCGTGGCCTAAGATCAGCAAGTCACCTAAGGTGGAGGAATCGGAAGAGACAAAAAAGACCACTTTAATTGGTGGGATCTGCTGCGGGATTGCCCTAGCCACTGCTATGTCCTTTCAACAAATCGGTCTGATGTCAACTACAGCCGGTAAAGGTGGATTTATCACCGCCCTATACATCGTCTTTGTGCCGTTGACCGGTCTATTCTTAGGCAAGAAAGTGCCACTAAAGATTTGGGTTTCCGTCGTCATTGCGGCAGTCGGTCTCTATCTACTGTCCATTAAAAAAGGATTCACCATCTCCAAAGGGGACTTCTATGTACTCCTATGCTCCTTTGCCTATACTGCTCATATCCTCGTCATTGACCGCTTCAGTCCAAAGACCGATGGCATCAAACTCAGTGCCATTCAATTTGCCACTGCCATGGTCATCTCAGGTGTCATCATGCTCTTTACTGAAAACATCACCTGGCTTGGCGTGAAAGAGGCCATCGTACCCATTGCCTATGCAGGGATTTTATCCAGCGGCATTGGATTTACACTACAGATCATTGCACAAAAGGACACCGATCCTACCATTGCAAGTCTGCTCATTAGTTTAGAATCTGTATTCTCCGTCATTGCCGGAGCTATCATCCTAAAGGAAGTCATGAGCATTCGTGAAATTGTCGGATGTATCATTATGTTTACTGCTATTATTTTGGCACAACTTCCAGGAAAGCGCGTCAAGGGAGAGTCCTAAAGAACAAACTGCTGTGATTTTCACAGCAGTTTTTTTATGGTCATCAATAGAATAGATATGTTCAATAAACACAAAGGAAAGATCATGAAAAAATCAATGATAGAAAAATCGCTAGGTGTTTTAGTTCTGATTTTATTTTTTTCACGCTATTTCAATCAAAGGAAAGTAAATATGATGAGTTAACTGGTAAACTTTCTAAGTTGGAGTATCAGACTTTAGAAGAAAGGGGAACTGTAGATCATATATTGATTCGTTCTTCCGCCTGTCCTATTTGCTTAGAATCGATGGAATCCATATATTTTTATCTTAATACAGTAGGGGATAAGGTTGCTCTATTCGATCCAGGTACCTTGACCAAAGCGCAGATAAAGCAACTGGTAAGTAGATACAGGATTGATCAAATTCCAGCGATATTGACCTTAGATAAAGATCAGTACAAAGTCATCACACCAAGTATGTTAAAAGAAATGGGCGTTATATCTAATGAGTTCTAAGAAAAAATCCATATACAAACTTATGATACCTTGACAATTTCTTCTCTGACACTATTTCTTATGTCCCTTTCAATTTCTCATTCAAAAGGGATGAGATTTTACTTACTTTATAGCAGAAACTGGTTGATGGCAGCAGTGGTCATTCTTATTGGAATTTTGAGTTTAATTAAAAACCCAAAGATTCCAGGGTTTAAAGATCAGCCAACGTGGGCTGTGATCTATGCCTATGCAGTTTCAATCTTAGCTATCACAGTGCCCGTGGTGATTGCCCTACGAACGATAAATGTTTTATAGTACTCTATTGAAAGGGTGTGTCATAGAGGAGAATCATTTAATTTAGATAATAAAAGACGACTGTCATAACACAGTCGTCTTTTGTTATTTATATAAATTAGGGTCACTATGCCTTTTTAGATACCTTCTCATCCTTTAGGAAACGAACATCGGGCTCAGTTGGTAAGTTAAAGAGTGGGATGAGTCGGTCAAGGCCGGTGGCAGTAAAGATAAGGACGGCGGCCACGGAGATAAAGGCAAGATAGTTGTTGGCAATGAGTTCCGTTGCCTTAAAGTGATGGAGTGGATAGACGGCGGTGGCCATACTTACATAGTAGGTGATGTACACATGCCATGGAATGAGCTGGGAGCCAAAGACCCCGATGGAGCCGGAGAAAGTGGCGTTTCGAAGATGGAGCTCATACATATCCTCTTCAGAACCTTCAATATTTTCATCCACAAGATCCTTAATGATCGGTCCAATGGTGACAATTTGCGCCATCTCATCGGCAAGGAGAGCATTTCCCAGAATACATAGGATTCCGTTCCAAGT
>CAYFQX010000075.1:5971-7025 GCA_964345405.1 uncultured Peptoniphilaceae bacterium | reverse complement strand
TTTAAAACATGATATAATTTAGTTAGTTTAGGAGGTTGATTAAATGAAACTATCTACTCGTGCTCGCTACGGACTGATGGCGATGCATCAATTGGCTTTAAATGAGGGCAAGGGGCCCATGTCTTTAAATACAATTGCCGAAAGGGAACAGTTAAGTGTGGCCTATCTTGAGCAACTTTTTTCTAAACTTAAGAAAGCTGGCTTAGTTGAGAGTGTTCGGGGTGCAAAAGGTGGGTATATTCTATCTAGACCCCCGGAAGAAATTAAAATTGGAGAAATCATTCATACCCTAGAGGGCGATATGGAACTTTCCTGTTGTTCGGGAGATGAAAATATCCAATGCAATCGAGACAATATTTGTTCTACAAAACATATGCTGGATTTTTTTCAATCGGAAATCGAAGAGGTTCTGGATTCAAAAACTCTGGCAGATATGTAGAGGGAAGGATGATGGCCAGTGGAGCAACTTCAAAATCTACAGAAATTTATTACGATTGACTATTTAATGGCCTTCAAGACCATTTTACTTTCAATCTTTCTCATCTTTGCCATTTACTATTTAATTTACATTGGCAATCAATACATCGATCGATCCAAGCGCATCGTCATTGATTTTAACCGACTCTATAAGATCATCATTGCAATTTTTGTACTCTTTATCTTAAGATATCTATTTAAGAAATTCCCAATCTTAGGCAGTACTGTAAGTGCGCTAATTATCTCGTCTATTCTAGCTTATGTTATCAATCCTCTGGTTAGTTTTCTTGAGCGCAAGGGAGTAAAGCGCGGGTTTGGCGTACTGATTATCTATGCAGGAGCAGTACTAGTCCTAAGTATCTTGCTAGTTGTTGTGATACCGCGTACCGCCGAAGAACTGCGAAACATGGTAGCTCGCATTCCGGAATTTTCAAAGCAGATACAAGACAACTTTATGCAGTTTAATAATTATATCTCTGAATCAACAAATTTAGATCTCAATCGACTCAACGCATCTTTAAGCAATCAGTTGTCAAACTATCTTGACAATTTGGAAACGACAGCGGCAGAACGTGTA
>CAYFQX010000075.1:4850-5961 GCA_964345405.1 uncultured Peptoniphilaceae bacterium | reverse complement strand
GTGGCAACGGGATTTTACTCAGCCATGAGTAGCATGTTAAACTTTGTCTTGGTTCTTATCTTTACCTATTATTTTTCCGTTGAAAAAGACGAGATTAAAGTTAAGGTCGTTGAAAAATTACCTGCAAAGCATCGTGATGACATTCTCTATCTTGCATATAAAATAAACGATGCACTCCACGGCTTTGTTCAAGGGCGTCTTGTGATGGCCGTCTTTGTTGGATTTTTGACCATGATATTACTGCTGATTATGAGAATTGAATTTGCAGTGGTCATTGGCTTTATCACAATGATTGCAGATATCATCCCATACATTGGTCCGTTTTTGGGATTCTTGCCGGCCTTTATACTGGCTCTATTCCAATCAAAGACCAAGGCAATTTGGGTGGGTCTGTTCTTTGTTGCTATTCAGTGGGCTGAAAATAATATTCTAGGACCGAAGATATTAGGCAGCCGTACCGGTCTACACCCTATGATCGTCCTCATCAGCATCATCATCGGTGGTGGTATGTTTGGTGTTGTAGGTATGATTGTCTCTGTACCTATTGTATCGATCCTATTTGTTTTAAAGGACTTTGCACTGCTTAAATGGGAACAATCTCGAGAAATTGAAGATGACTACAAGTCACGCTAATAAAATGGCTGATACTTTGAAGTATTGGCCATTTTTCAATGCTTAAATTGACAAAGATTGATGGATAAACTATAATTTATTGTACTTAATATGTATTTTTAACTGGATTATTTTCGTTCCAAAGGGAACGATTGGAGGAATAGATTGAAAAGATTAGATTTACATGAAATTAGAAAAGAGTACTTAGATTTTTTTAAGTCAAAGGATCACTTAGTTCGTCATAGCTATTCACTAGTGCCTCAAAATGACAAGTCATTATTGTTAATTGGGGCGGGCATGGCACCTATGAAAAAATACTTTACTGGTGAAGCGACTCCTCCGGCACCTCGTATGGCCACTTGCCAAAAATGTATCCGTACTGGTGATATTGAAAATGTAGGCAAGACCGACCGTCATGCAACATTTTTTGAAATGCTGGGTAATTTTTCCTTTGGTGATTATTTTAAAGAGGACGCCATTGCCTGGGCCTGGGAATTTT
>CAYFQX010000075.1:0-4840 GCA_964345405.1 uncultured Peptoniphilaceae bacterium | reverse complement strand
TGTCGTCGTGCCCGTTCACCGCCGGCCGGGAGCCCTCCCCGGCGCTGACCGCCCGCGTGGTGGGTGCGAGCATCGACCGTGAGGAGCGCAAGGGCAAGGGCGCCTCGGACCACGCACCGGTCATTGTCGAGCTGTCGGATTAAGACATGATCCCAAAGATCTCTGGGCAACGGTCTACCTAGATGATGATGAAGCTCATGCCATCTGGAGAGAGCGCATAGGTCTACCTGATGAACGAATTGTGCGCCTAGGTAAGGAAGATAATTTCTGGGAACTTACCATTGGTCCATCCGGTCCCTGCTCGGAAATTTTTGTCGATCGCGGGGAGGAACATGGTTGCGGAGATCCCAACTGTAAACCGGGCTGTGACTGCGACCGCTTTATCGAGGTTTGGAATCTTGTCTTTACACAATTTGATAAGGATGAAGATGGTAACTATAATCGTCTAAAACACCCAAATATTGATACAGGAATGGGACTTGAGCGAATTGCAACAGTCTTACAAGATACACAAAACATATTTGAAATTGACGCCATTGACGATATCTTAAAGAAAGTGGCTGCCTTTGCAAATTATGAGTATGGAACGGACAAGAAACTTGACGAGAGTATCCGCGTCATTACAGATCACATTCGCGCCGTTACCTTTATGGTCAGCGACTCCATTATTCCATCCAATGAGGGGAGAGGCTATGTACTCAGACGTCTGATTCGTCGCGCCGCTCGACACGGCAGACTTCTTGGAATTAAGGAAGCCTTTCTCTATAAGATTTCTGAAAATGTCATTGACTCCTGGTCTGTGGAATATGAAGAACTTGCACAGAATCGTGAGATGATTAAAAATGTGATACTCAAGGAGGAAGAGCGCTTCCTACTTACTCTTGAAGAGGGAATGGGTCGCTTGAATGATGAAATTAAAGCATTAAAATCTGAAGGCAAGAAAATTCTCAGTGGCGAGGATGCCTTTAAACTATACGACACCTATGGATTCCCACTTGATTTAACAGAAGAGATCTTAAGAGAGCAAGGTTTTGAAGTGGATCATGACGGATTTAAAGAGGCTATGATCGAGCAGCGCGACCGTGCTCGAAATGCACAGGCAGGCGAGGAGAACATCGGTTGGGGACACACATCGGAAAATGATCTTTTAAATAAATTTGATGCAACTGAATTTGTGGGTTACGAATGTGATCAGGTTGAAGCTAAGATTGAAGCGATCATCAAGGATCAAGAACTTGTCGAGAGTTTAGCTGAAGGTGAAGAGGCCTATGTTATCATTCAACCAACGCCATTTTATCCTGAAGGTGGCGGACAAGTGGGTGAAAAGGGACAGATCTCAAGTGACAAACTTGTACTGGAAGTTCTTGACACGAAGACCGTTGCAAAAGACAAGATCATCTCTAAAGTTAAGGTTCTTGAGGGGATGGCAAGTTTAGAATCTGTGACAGCAGAGGTTGATCGTAAACAACGTGCCCTGACACGTAGAAACCACTCCGTCACTCACTTAGTTCACGAAGCACTTCGTCGAGTTTTAGGAGAGCATGTGACTCAAGCGGGGTCACTTGTCAACTCAGAGATGATGCGCTTTGATTTTACACATTATGAAGGTGTGACAAGGGAACAAATAGGTCTTGTTGAGGAACTGGTTAACGAGGAAATTTTAAATGCACTTCCTGTCAACATTGAGTATATGAGTTTAAAGGATGCACAAAGTGCCGGTGCCATTGGCCTGTTTGAAGATAAATATCAGGAGCATGTGCGCGTTGTATCCATGGGCGAGTTCAGTAAGGAACTTTGCGGTGGACTTCATGTTAACAATACATCTGAAATTGGCGTCTTTAAAATTCTTTCTGAGAGTGGTATCTCAGCAGGCGTTCGTCGAATTGAATGTGTCACCAGTTTAGGTGTTTTAAATCATTTAAACGAACTGCTCAAAGAGCGAAACAGTGTTGCCGATATGTTAAAGGCAAATTCATCCAACTATATGGATCAACTGTCTCGTCGTCTAAAGGAATTAGCAAGCGCTAAGAAATCCCTTGATGAAATGCGTCATGAACTGGCAAAGGATGCAGGTAAAGATCTCATCGATCAAGTGAAAACCATTAAGGATATCAACTACATTGCTGCGCGCATGGACGGTGTCGATGTCGCTGAACTTAGAAATATGGCCGAGCAGGCTAGAGATAAGATGGGTTCAGGCGTTGTACTTCTAGGAGCCGTGCAAGAGGATGGCAAGGTAAACTTTGTCACTGCAGCTTCAAAGGACTACATTGCAAGAGGTATTAAAGCCGGCGATATCGTCAGAGAAATTGCTAAAATTGCCTCCGGTGGTGGTGGCGGTCGTCCAGATATGGCAACAGCAGGCGGTAAGGATGCAACTAAGATTGAGGATGCTCTAAATTATCTAAAGGAACTATTATCCTCACTTGAGTAGTGTAATTCTTTATGACTTATGATATAATTAGATTATGGAGGAGAAATTATGGACAATAAAAATTTTGAAACGCAAGTATTCGAAAAGCAAGCCCTGGAAAGTGAACGAATTCGAAATATCTTAACCACAGTCTATGAAGCTCTCCAAGAAAGGGACTATGCACCGTGTGATCAGATTATCGGCTATCTTGTATCCGGTGATCCAACGTATATTACAAGTCATAAAAATGCACGTGCATTGATTCAAGAGGTTGAACGTGACGAACTGTTAAACGAACTGTTAAAATACTATTTAAATCTAAAATAGTTGAGATGGACTTAGTCCATCTCTATTTTTTAGTTAGTTAAAGGAGCCCCAATGAACACATTAGGTCAAACAGGAATAGAAGTGTCGCCACTTTGCTTTGGTGCCTTGACAATGACACCGTTCCAAGCAAATCTACCCATTCAAGAGGGAGCAAATCTTATCATTCAGGCGCACAAACAGGGACTCAACTTTATCGATACGGCAGAGATTTACGACAATTATGCCTATCTTAAAGAAGCGCTTAAAGTGATTCCGCGAGAGGAGCTGGTGATTGCGACCAAATCCTATGCTTACGATGAAAAGACGGCAAAAGTAAGTCTTGAGAAGGCGCTTACTGAAATTGGCACAGATTACATCGATATATTTTTGCTTCACGAACAGGAAAGTGAGCACACTCTGAGAGGGCACTACGAGGCGCTGGCCTATTGGAACTCACTGAAGTCAGAGGGATTGATTCTTGCGACGGGAATTTCTACGGACTTTATTCAGTGTGTCAAGGCGGCTTATGACTATGAGGAAATTGAAGTGGTCCATCCCATCATCAATATGGCAGGCATCGGAATTCAAGATGGCAGTGTCGAGGATATGATAGCGGCAATCCAACGATTAAGATCGAAGGGAGTGGGCATCTATAGTATGAAAGCCCTCGGCGGCGGACATCTCATTAAACGTCAGCGCGAAGCCTTTGAATGGATTAAGAGTCAAGATTTCATTGATGCCGTGGCCATTGGCATGCAAAGTGAAGCGGAAGTTCAGTACAACTGTGACTTTTTCATCAACGATCAAGTGAATACTGAGGCGGCAGGTCAAATTGAGGACAAGAAACGCCGTCTAATTGTAGCGGATTATTGCAGAGGTTGTGGCGAGTGTGTCAAGCGCTGCAAGCAACATGCCATTGAACTAATCGATGGAAAGGCCACACCCAATGAGGACTGTATTTTATGTGGTTACTGTGCTACCGTATGTCCTGATTTTTGTATAAAGGTGATATAAATTTGGAATTTAAACGAATTTTAGGTCTGGACCTAGGGGAAAAGACCATAGGCGTGGCAGTGAGCGATCCTCTTGGATTGACTGCCCAAGCCTTAAAGACTATTCGTCGCGGTAAAATTGAGCGCGACTTGAAAGAACTTAGTGAATTAATTGAGGAATTAAATGTCTCAGAAATTGTCATTGGACTTCCCATGAATATGAATCATACTGAGGGACCAATGGCTGAAAAGGCAAGGGAGTTTGGGAAATTACTAGAGGAGACTTTTCAGTTGCCCATTGTATTTCAAGATGAGAGACTATCCTCAGTTTCTGCAGAGCAAGTACTGATTGAAGGAAATATACGAAGAGAAAACAGAAAATATTACATAGATAAAATTGCTGCAAGCTTAATCCTTCAAACGTACTTAGACTTAAAATAGAAAGGAGTTATTGTGGAGAAAGTATTATTTTTTGATGAAGAGGGCACACCGGTTGAATTTATCATTGAAGCTAGTTTTAAAGTCGATGATACAGATTATGTTGCCATGGTTGCTGCAGATGAACCGGAGGAGCAGCTCTATATTATGCGCATAGAAGAGGATGAGCATGGCGAACCCTATATCGTGGGCATCGACGATGAAGAATTAAAGATTGCACAAGAAGTCTATGAAGAATTGATTGAAGAAAATATGCAATAGGTGAGATTGTGGAAAATCAGATGGATATAAGAGCATTGTTACAGGAGAAAGGCTATAAGTACACAAATCAGCGAAAGGCCGTCTATGAGACTTTTCTCAAGGAAAAGGATCGTCACATGACGACAGAAGATGTGTATTTAGAAGTGCGAAAAGATGCTCCGAATATTGGAATTGCGACGATTTACCGAACCGTTCAACTTCTAGAGGAGGTTGGAATTTTAACAACGATTACCTTTGACGATGGAATTGTACGTTACGAATTGAAACAGGGAAATGAAACCCACAACCATCATCATCTATTGTGTACTGAATGTAATAAAGTAATTGAAGTAAATTTAGATTTATTAGACAGTCTGGAGGCGGAAATAGAACGAGATGAAAAATTTCATATCATCGACCATAATGTGAAGTTTTATGGTTATTGCCAAGA
>CAYFQX010000074.1:0-7228 GCA_964345405.1 uncultured Peptoniphilaceae bacterium | reverse complement strand
GCCGGCACCGCCCTGGATGGAATCGGTGATAAATGAATCGTGATACTTTCCGTCAATTATGGCGTCGCAGGCATGATTGATGGCCTCAAATAAATTTTTATTTAAACGACCGCTGTTTAAATTTGTCATGGCACAGGCCTTTTTTACAAGGGCAAGAGCTACAATCATCTCACTTGGCCACTTATGGCCGGAGATGGGGAAGTTTTCCTGACCTCTTAAACTGTCGATACCATAGTAAGCATCCTTTGGAATGCGTTTGGTTCCAATTAGATCCTGTTCATTTCTCCACATAATGTCCTCTCTTTTCTAATTATTAAATGAATTCTCTATGTATTATAGACCTTAAAACCCTAAATAGCAAGACAGGTGTCTTGTCAGGTGCAATAATCTCTGCTATAATGACATGGAATTCAAACTGACGAGAGAATTTTACAAAGTGAGGATAAAATGAATTTAGAACAGATAAATGCACTTAAGAAGGAAAACGACGTCTATATCTTGGCTCACTACTATGTGGACAGCAAGGTCAAGGAAATTGCCGATGCAGTGGGCGATTCCTTTGTCTTGGCGCAGAAGGCAAGAGAAGTGCCGCAAAAAAACATCATCATGGCAGGTGTCTATTTTATGGGCGAGAGTATAAAGATCTTAAGTCCTGATAAGACAGTACATATGCCGACTTTAGAAGCGGACTGCCCTATGGCGCACATGATCACTAGAGAGCGCATTGAAGAGGTACGTCAAGAGGTGGAGGATTTGGCAGTGGTTTGCTATATCAACTCGACAGCAGAAATCAAGGCCCACGCCGATGTCATTGTCACCTCATCCAATGCCAAGCGCATCATTGGCAAGCTCAAGGAGAAAAACATCTTCTTTATTCCGGACAAAAATCTCGGAAGAAATATTGCGAAAGATTTCCCCGATAAAAACTTTATTACCGATGACGGTCACTGCCCGGTTCACGATGCTGTCACCGTCGAGGAAGTGATGAAACTAAAAGAGGAGCATCCGGAAGCGCCGATTCTTGCTCATCCTGAGTCCACTCCTAAGATCATTGCCATGGCAGACTTTGCAGGCAGTACCAGCGGGATCCTAGCTCAAGCGCAAAAAATGGATGCCGATGAGATGATCATTGTCACTGAAGAGGGGATTCGCTCCGATTTAGAGACCCTCTGTCCCGGTGAAAAATTCTATTTTCCAAAGAACATCACCTGCAAGGACATGAAGATGGTGACCTTGGATGAGGTGCTCGATGTTTTAGAGCACGGCGGCAATGAAATTGATGTGGATTCCGCCATTATTGAAGGTGCTCTTCAACCATTGGAGCGCATGTTAGAGTTGGGTCGTGAGTAGTGAAAGCAGATGTATTAATTGTAGGTAGCGGACTGGCGGGCATCAGTTGTGCTCTGTCCCTTCCTAGAGATAAATCGGTCATTCTCATTACTAAGAAAAAACTAGACGACTGCAACTCCAGTTTGGCACAGGGAGGAATCTGCGTTCAACATGGAGATGATGACCGGGAAAGTTTCATCGAAGATACATTGCGAGCCGGCCACTTTGAAAATAAACGTGAGGCAGTGGAAGTCTTAGTAGACGAATCTCGCCCGGCGATTGAGAGTCTGATTGAGTGGGGCGTTGTGTTTGATAAAGATGGCGACGACTTTGACTACACGCGGGAGGGCGGTCATAGCGGCTACCGGATTCTTCACTGCAAGGATCACTCCGGCGCCAGCATCATGGAGGCGGTGATCCGGGAGTGTAAGGGCAGAGAAAATATAAAAATTATCGAGGACTGCGCCATGGTGGATCTGCTCGTCTACGACAAGAGCTGCTATGGGGTTGTGGCGGAAAGAGATGGTAAATTATTCGAAATTACGGCGCTTTACACTGTACTTGCAACGGGAGGTGTGGGCGGACTCTTTGAAAATTCCACAAGTTTTCGCCATCTGACAGCGGACGGCATGGCGCTTGCTCTCAGTCACGATGTAGATTTAAAGGATGTGTCCTGGGTTCAAATTCACCCAACTTCCTTTTATGAAGCTACAGATGACCGTCGGTTTCTAATTTCAGAATCCGTGCGGGGGGAGGGTGCCATTCTTGTAAATAACGGGAGACAGACCTTTGTTGATTCCCTGTTGCCGCGAGACATTGTCAGTCAGGCAATCTTTCAGGAGATGGCGCGAGAGGGAAGTGAGCACGTGTGGTTAACTACAGAGAAGATGACGGTGGATATGTCCAAGCGCTTCCCAAAGATTTTCAACTATCTTCTAGATCATGGCATTGATGCAAGAGTTGAGGCTATTCCCGTCGTGCCTGCGCAGCACTTTATGATGGGTGGGATAGAGACAGATCTTTACGGCAGAACGTCTATGAACAGACTCTACGCCGTCGGAGAAGTGGCCTGTACAGGTGTCCACGGACACAACCGGCTTGCTTCCAATTCACTTTTGGAATGCGTCGTCTACGGCAAGCGAGCCGCTCAAGCGATTGCAGATAGCGATTTTTCATTGAATTTGCCCAAGACATTTGATAAAGTGGATCTTACGGGCGCCCATGAAAAGATCAGTGAAATGGTAAAGTGGTGAGCATGCTCATCTCTTTTTTATATATTTAGATAAATCCCAATCAAATGGGTAATATAAAGTTAAATCGAGAGAATAATAAATTTTAAGGAGGATATTATGAACGAAACAGTTGTACAGGGAATCAGTTTTGGTAGTGCACTTGCCATAGTTATCTCATATACCAACAATCGATCCATTGGCTGGGCTATACTTCACGGCATCCTATCCTGGTTTTATGTGGTTTATTTTGCCATCTTCCGCAGTCGTAAATAATATCAATTGCGCATCTTGATGAGTTTATTTTTAGCACGGATCCATCTATAAATTTCAGTACGAATTGAACTTTAACTTACTTGAGTAAATTTAAGGAGGATTGCGATGAAAGTGGTGAACTTATATCCATCAGTCGGTGGGATGAAGTCGACATTAATTTAGCCTCTCGCATCACGCGAAATAATCGGATGCATGACCAATACATAGACTATGTACTGGATAAGTTTGTGCCAGAGGATTATAAAGTCAGCGAAGTAATTGAGTTTACCAATGATTTGGAGGAGATCATCTATACCCGGGAAAATTCATTGAACATAAAAATTCCCTATGATTCCTATCGCTTTGTCTTTCACCCTACGGAAAATTTTGTCCTTCTCTAACAAAGAGTAAATAGCTATACACTGGATGAAGAGCCGAAGATCACAGAGGAAGAGGCAGAGGAAATTGCTCGTGAATTTTTAAGTACGGTTGTAAACTCTCCTCAAGCACCATTGGAAAGCATTGAGCTTGGAATCGAGGCTAAAAATAATTTTTATGGTGAACTTAAGCAATTTGGAAAAAAATATTCCCATCTCCATTTAGTCTATCGAGTGACACTAGGTGATGCCATCGTCTATGTGGATGCTCTGAATGGAGATGTTATTGGAGGCGACGCGTGGGCTGATTAGTTTACAAGACTAATAATTAAATAAATGACTAAAGAATCTCAAGTGTAATGTACTTGAGATTTTTTATTTAAATGTATTTAAATTTGATTTACTAAGTTTAAATGCATGAAAACTCTGTAATAAAGCTTGGAAAAATTTTAAAAATCATGCATTATATTATAAAAATTTCCTAAAAATTCTTCCTGTCATGAGATTGTGGTAATTTTGTAACAATGTAGAAATATGGACACAAGTAGCATGTGAAGCGCATTTGAAAGGACATCAGTCAAAAGATGATGTGAAAATTTACATAATTTAGCTGATTTTAATGGATTTGTAATATAAACAACACACAATAGACCTAGGTTCCCCCGTTTATTTATGTTAAATTCGTAGTCGAGCAAAAAATGACGGAGGGATAGTTTGAATAAATTTCTGAAGATAGGCGTTGTAGCCGGCCTGGTTATTTCCAGCCTATTACCTATAAAGACTACTTATGCAAAAGACAGTGGAAAAGATATTATTATACAAGTTGAGGGTCAAAGAATTGTCAGTGATGTAGATCCTTTTATTGAAAATAATCGTGTACTCGTGCCCGTTCGCTTTATTTCCGATGCACTGGGACATCAAACCAATTGGAATCATCAAGAAAAAAAGACCACCATCCAAGGTTCGGATCAAGTGGAACTGGTACTCTACAATAATCTAAAGACCTATTATTTAAATGGTGAAAAGAAACTTGCCGATGTTTCGCCACGAATTGTAAGTTCTAGAACCTACGTCCCCTTAAGACTCGTTGCCGAATCTTTTGACTTGGAAGTGAAGGACTCTTATCCAAGTAAGGGAACGATTGTCATTGATCTGGACAGTAGAGAAGTTTCTCTAGAAGTGATGGATCAAGATGCTGTGGAGCAGGTTCCTGAAAAACTAAATCCACAAGTGGTGGATACTGGCACTGCCATTATGGGAACTTCACAAGCAACGGCTCAGCAGATGGCAGATTTTCTCTTAAGTAAGAATCCAAATCCTAAGATCAACTGCTCTGCCTATGAATTGGCACAACATTACATTCAAGAAGGGGAGAGGGAAGGCGTGCGCGGCGACTTTGCCTTTGCTCAAGCGATTAAAGAGACAGGATATTTCCGCTATGGTGGCTCGGTCGTTCCGGCGCAAAACAACTATGCAGGGATTGGAACTACCGGTGGCGGTGTGGCAGGAGCGTATTTTGAATCACCACAAATTGGGGTGAGAGCACAAATTCAGCATCTAAAGGCCTACGCGACAAACAGTGGCCTCAATCTAGCTCAAGTTGACCCGAGATATCACTTAGTGAGAAAGGGCTGCGCTCCGACACTGGAAGATCTCAATGGTAAGTGGGCCGTACCTGGACGCGGATACGGGCAATCCATCTACACCATCTATGAGACCATGTTAACTTATTAATAGCAAATAGAGGTTATCAAAAAAGACAAACTCAGGTAGATCACCGGGTTTGTCTTTTTTGTTTCACTCGCGGAAACGTTTGCAAATATGCGTGAGACTTCCTTAGTTTATCATTTGAAGTAGATCATTCATGCTCTATTGAAGTTTCTTAATTTGGGACTGAAGAGCTTCAATCTTATCATTTAACTTTTCTAGCTTTTCCTCATAGTCGTCTTTGAGAAGATTGTTTTTATTCTCTGCATTTGTCTCGGCAAAGAGCATAAAGACCAATGATGAGCAGATAGATAAAATAATCTACATAATATCCAAAGGCAAAGTTGACTGTAAAGCCTGTAATCGCTACGATGGGTATGGTTAAGGCAGTACATGAGTAACTGAATAAAAGAGAGTCAAAAGTGAAATTAATTAATCATGTGAGCTTAAGTTTAGCAATATTGTTTATTGTGCCAACAGCAATTTTTGCTCAGCAGGAAAACGTATACCTGTCGAGTGGTTGTGAAAATCTAGAAACTGAAAGTTATGAAGAATCTTAAAAAATGGTGGTGATGTGAAGGAAACGAATGACTAGAAATACAGGAATCTCTCCTAAATTCTAACGATACTAGTATCAATGATGTCAGTTCGGATTGTACGGATCATGAACTGAAAGAAGTACAAGACTTTAAATTTGATGACGTACTGAATGAATATTCTGAACACGAACTAATACAAATGGGTTATAGCAAGGAAGATATTAACTTTTTGAAAAATATAGTTATACTGACATAAAAGATATTGCAAGAGAAGTCTTAAATGCAACAGGCGCTAAATGTGTTATAGGAATTCAAAAAATGTATCACTTATTTAGGGGGAATACAACCAGGGCGGCAGTTCGTGCAACATGGGCCTGGGATAAAGCTCCCTTAGTTCAAAAAGAAGACAAGCTAGCATTTGCGTGGTCAGGAGATTTCTTACCTATATTCAGTGAATCTATTATAAAAATAGAACATATTAATGAAAATGGAATTGTATTAGGTAGGGAGGAAAAAGGAATATACAAAGATACACCTGGTCAAGGATGTGAGTTTAATACATCACTAGCACCATATCTTGGAAGAGCTAGAGGTGCAGCTTATGTCGCGTTAGAAAATGCAAATATGAAAGTACATAAATGCAGGGTAAAGACTTCTTACCTTCATAACAATTCAAGTTATTTTAGTTTCTCCATAAGTATTTATGCTTTAAGTTTCAACCTTCCATCAAAAGAGATTATCAACATGGGCGAGGGGAGCGTTACCTTTCGTGCGTAAATGCATCCATAAACTTTTAGGAGCTTCCTCAGTATAGAAATTTCTATACTGAAGGTTTTTTATAAATGAAGGATGTTTGGCATGGATGATAAAATTGGGGTATAATAGAGAAGATATATAGATATGAGAAAGAGAGGATGAAGGACTTGAAACTGTATAATTCACTGACCAGAAAAAAGGAAGAGTTTATTCCCATCGATGCCGGAGAGGTGAAGATGTATAACTGCGGTCCTACCGTCTATAATTATATTCATGTGGGCAATGCCAGGCCCCTCGTCGTCTTTGACACGTTGAGAAGATACTTCACTTATCGCGGATACAATGTAAAATTTGTCGTGAATTTTACAGATATTGACGACAAGATCATCAACAGAGCCAATGACGAGGGAACGACGGCTCGTGCCATTGCAGATAAATATATTGAAGAGTTTAAGAAGGATGCCAATGGTTTAAATCTCTACGATTACGACACCATCAATCCTCGCGCAACTGAGTATATCCAGCCAATCCTCGACTTTATTCAAGGACTTGTGGACAAGGATGTGGCCTATGAGGCCGGTGGCGATGTGTACTTTGACATCACAAAGGCGGAAGACTACGGAAAGCTATCCGGAAAGAATATTGATGAACTTATGAGTGGCGCGCGCATTGAGGTCAACGAAATTAAGCGCAATCCCGGCGACTTTGTCCTTTGGAAGGGCAAGAAGGAGGGCGAACCTGCATGGGAAAGTCCATGGGGTGAGGGACGTCCCGGTTGGCATATTGAGTGCTCCGTTATGGCAAAGACCATCTTAGGCGATACCATTGACATTCACTCCGGCGGGGAAGATTTACAATTCCCCCATCACGAAAATGAAATTGCGCAGTCAGAGACGCTAAATGAAAAGCCGTTTGCCAACTACTGGTTACACAACGGGATGATCACCGTCGACGGAACCAAGATGAGTAAATCTTTGGGAAACTTCTTTACACTGAGAGAGAGATCTGAAGTTTTTGATCTTGACGTACTGAGACT
>CAYFQX010000073.1:0-7446 GCA_964345405.1 uncultured Peptoniphilaceae bacterium | reverse complement strand
AATCAAACATGATCACTGTGGTAACATGGGAAGAGTTTGAAAGTAAAGTGAAGGGAAGTCAGGAGACCTGCTTAAGATTTTAAGTTTAGCTTTCGGTGGGAAATGCGATAACTACAATATTAGAGTATTGTGGATTCCTGCAGTTAGCGAGGAATTTTTTTATGCTTTTTTGGAGTGCCTCTCTAAAAAAAGTGAAATATTTAATTACCCCTTATGCAAAAGTCCCCTCTAAGCCGGGGACTTTTGCATTTTGAATAGGAGCATCATTTTGAATCAACGACTATTAAAGCAGTTCGAATTTATAAAAACTCTAGATGAGATGAAATCCATCTACCGCATGACCAATCTCATAGGAAGTGAGCGCAAGGAAAATGACGCGGAACACACCTTCCACATAGCCATCATGGCCGTGATCCTACATGAATATGCAGATGAGGCCGTCGATTTAGAGCATGTCATCAAGTTACTTTTGTTCCACGACATTGTCGAAATTGAAGCCGGCGACACCTTTGCCTACGATAAAGAACACAACAATTCCAAACTTGAGCGTGAAATGAAGGCGGCGGATCATCTCTATGGACTCCTTCCCGATGATCAGGCGGAAGAGTTTAAGGCACTGTGGTATGAGTACGAAGCGCAAGAGACTAAGGAATCTCAATTTGCTCTTGTCATGGATCGTCTTCAACCGGTTTATCTTAACTATATGAATGGTGGCGGCACTTGGAAAGAGCATCATGTCACCAAAGAGGAAGTTCTTCACCGCATTCTGCCATTTGAAAAGGCAAGTCAAGCACTGTATGAATTTACCGTACATCTCATTGACGAATTTTTTGAAGATATGGATAATTAACAGACAAATTGCGGCAGATTGTGTATAATAGAACTATCAAAACTTTAGGGAGGTCGCTTGATGCAACAAATCTTAGACTCAATCAATGGAAATACTCAATATATTATCGCCATTGTCATTATCTCCATCCTTGCCATGGTGGTTACATTTGTGGTCAACATGATGAGCAAGAAATTGGCATTTTTAAAATATATTCCCGGCTTGGCCTTGATTTTTGTTGGAATTTTTTCACTACTTCTAGTGTTAAATAATTTATTTGCGCGCGCTTCCTTAACAAATATTATTATTTCACTCATTGCACTGACTGCAGGTGCCTGTGCGATTTTGTTTGCCATGTGCATCGGCATCTACAATAAAGATGTCTATAAGACTAAAAATACAAACAGAAGGCAGGGCCCTAGTGAGGCCAAGGCTCGATGATTTAAGACTCGTTTATCGAGTCTTTTTTAATGAAAAATCTCCGGTTTTTCGGCCGGAGATTTTTTTGGATTTACTTATTGTATTTTGGGTTTTGCAGTACAAAAGGTTCACCAATGACCTTTATTGAGTCTTGATTGAAGTGATCAGTATCTGGTGCATAATCATAGGGAATAACACCAAGTAAGTTTTGATGCGTTTAAAAACTCATCAGCTGTCATGGTACTAGAATTTGGTGATTATAATAGATCAAAGATCATCGTATTTTTATCTTCATCATAGATGTCTCTAAATGAGTAGATATAGGCAAATTTACATTTGAATCTTCAGCTTCAATATGGTCAAATCCATAGTTTAGATATAACTTAACAGGCATTTCTAATCTACCCACTTGAGCGACAGGTGTCAATTTAAATTTAGCAATTTTGCAGACAAATGACTTCGAACTGCCTCGGTTGGAATCAAAATTTTCAATTTCTTTCTAGACCTCTAAGGTAGTGTCATTTAAAACTGCATCCCAAAGGTAGTTGAAGTGGGGGGATTGTCTTTATGAGGACGCCCTTGATCAGTGGGCCGTAGTTGTCAATAAATGCAATCAATGCTCTCTCATTCCGTCTTTTAATTCCCTTAACAATTTGATATTTTTTCATCTTGACCTCCCTTCACTTCTAATTCGGATGGGGATGTGAGTTTCTGACATCATTTACTAAATTATTTAGAATCTTAAAAAAAGACCATATCACTTTATAGTGACATGGTCTCATTTGATCACACTTAACTCATCTTATCAATTTACACATTGAATTTAAAGTTGATGACATCGCCATCTTTGACGACATAGTCCTTGCCTTCAGAGCGGATCAGTCCCTGCTCACGTGCATGAGCCATGGAGCCTGCAGCGATGAGATCGTCATAGGCAATGGTCTCTGCGCGAATAAATCCGCGTTGGATATCTGTATGAATTTTACTAGCAGCTTCAGGAGCTTTCGTTCCATTGACAATGGTCCAAGCTCTTGTTTCTTTTTCGCCGGTTGTGAAATAACTGATTAAACCAAGTAAATGATAACTACTCTTGACAAGGCGATCCAGTCCGGATTCGTGAAGTCCAAGTTCTTCTAAGAAGATGGATTTACTTTCATCATCTAGAGAGGCAATTTCCTCTTCAATGGCTGCAGAAATTGGAACCACTTCATCGCCTGATTTAGCAGCGTAGGCTTCCACCGCCTTGACATACTCAATGTCTGGATTACTGACATCTTCCTCAGCTACATTGGCTACATAGATGACGGGTTTCATAGTTAGTAGATTGTAGTTTTTTATCACGTCCTGTTCTTCAGGAGTTAATTCAGCACTACGAGCTGGCAAATCCTCTTGAAGTACATTGATAATTTTCTCTACCGTATCCCTTTCAAAGGCGAGTTTCTTATCTGCCTTTGCCTGTTTGTCTATGCGTGCAAATCTCTTTTCAAGGAGTTCAAGATCGGCAAAGACAAGTTCTAAATTGATGGTTTCAATATCGCGAACGGGATCGACCGATCCATCGACGTGAATGATTTCGCCATTGTCAAAGCAGCGAACTACATGGACGATGGCCTCTACTTCGCGAATGTGAGAGAGGAACTGATTGCCAAGTCCTTCGCCTTTACTGGCGCCGCGTACTAGACCTGCAATGTCGCAAAACTCAACAGTTGCATAGATATAGCGTTGCGTGTTACTTAATTTACCAAGAGCATCAATTCGTTTATCTTTAACTTCTACAATTCCTACATTGGGTTCAATGGTGGCAAATGGATAGTTGGCAACTTCTGCGCCAACATTGGTAATTGCATTAAAAAGAGTGGACTTACCTACATTGGGAAGTCCAACAATGCCTAATTTCATGTATGTCTCTTCCTTTCCTGTTTATCTACACCTTTATTATTATAACATATCTTAGTGGATTTATTTTAAATGATCTTGTGTAAACTCGCCATATTTCAAAGTTTTCAGTCCCTCCATGGCCATTGAATGATAGTTTTATTGATTCTGCTGTGATAAACTATAAGTGGATGTTCCTGCTGAAGATGGGGTTAATTTTATAGCTCGGTATAGATGAGACCATTGGTTTTAACGCTTCAGTAGTGTATAATAAATTTATTAAATATAAAGAGGTGATGACGTGGGTGCGATTGTAGTAAGAGATCTGTCGAAGAAAATTCGCCGACAACAAATCTTACAAAATCTTAATTTAGAAATACAAGAAGGTGAGTTTTTCGTCCTTATGGGACCTGAAAACTCTGGAAAGACGACTCTAACTCGAATTTTACTGAATTTTCTAAAGCCGAGTTCAGGTACAAGCAGCATCTTTAACATGGACACACGCAAGGAAAGTGATGTCATTAAGGAACTGATTGGTTTTGTTCCTGAAGATGTTTGGATCTATGAAAATTTGAAACCTAGAGATATTTTCAAGGCCACTTTAAAATTCCATGACAGTACCAATACGGATGAAATTCAAAAGTTGAGAGATTATTTTGAGTTAGATATAGAGGATAAGTTTACCGACTTAAGCGATGAAGATCGTAAAAAGGTCGCAATTATCAATGCGCTTATTACAAAGCCTAAGCTTTTGATTTTAGACGAGCCGGCGAAGGGTCTTTCAAAGCGTATGCAGGTAAAACTCTTCCAACACTTAAAGACTTTACAGACAGTTGAAAATGTAACTATATTCTTACTTACAGATAATTTGTCTGAAGGACAACGCTACGGCGATCGTGTGGCCTATCTCTCTGAAGGTCAAGTGGTTGAAATAGAGTACATTAAAGATAAGGAATCCTTTGACAAAGTGCTTCGAATTTATGATGACTCAGTCAACAAGGATATCTTCTTACGTGCCGGCGCCATCCTTATGGAAGAGGACGACTACAAGGTTGAGTTTTTCTATAACAAATATCTACCGAACTTGACAGCCATTCTATATCAAGAGCGTCTTGAAAATTACGTCCTTGACGATGCAAGTTTGGCTGAAAAAATTCGCTCCTATCAACTAAAAGGGGAAGACCAAGTTGTGGATGAAATGATCCATGAAAAGCCTGAAGATGTAGTGGGGGAAGATGAACTTGACAAGACTCAAGTTGTGGACCCTGTGACTGAAGATACCATGTCGTCTGAAATCGTCAAGCGCGTTTCCGATGATTTAGTCTATGAAAAAGAAGAAGAGACACCGGAAGAGCCTGTGAAAGAATTGGAGAAGGGCTCGATGGAAGAGACAAAGTTTATTCCGCCGGTAGCTGAATCAACCCTTACTCAAGAAGAGGCTTCAACTCATGATAATACAAAGGTGATGTCGCCTATTACAGAGTCGGATTTAAATTCCAGTGAAGAAGATACTACAGAGGAGGATGAGTCTCATGACCTTTAATATAGAAGTTAAATCAAACATCGGTAAAATGTTTGCGTGGCTCATTGTGATTCTGATCCTCATGGGACTGATGATGGCCTTTTTCCCACTCTATCACGAGGACAATATACTTTCTCTTGTAGAGGGGTTTAGAGAGGGAATAGGTCCACGCATGGCAAATGCCATTGGCTACGGAGAAAATGTAGATATCCAAAAACTGGATCAATACATCTCCCTAGTGTTCCAATATTTGAGCTTTTTGTTTGCCATTTTTGCCATGCAACTTGGCGCTGCAAGTTTAGTTAAAGAACAGAGCATGGGAACTATTGGTTATCTCTACGGACAACCAATTAAACGTTCAGCCATTGCTGCTGACAAGTTCTTTGCAAACTTCTTTTTATACTTTATTCTTTCACTGATTTCCGTCCTTGCAAGTGCAGGATTTGCTGTACTATTCTCCAAGGAGCCGGTACAAGTGCAAATGCTAGTGATGAATAATCTGAGAGTTCTAGGAGGACTTTTAGGCCTTGGACTTTTCTTCTTGGCATTTGGAATGTTCTACTCCTCACTGTCAAATCGTGTAGGACATACTGAGGGTGGATCTGTATTTATCGTCATTTTATTCTATGTGGTTGCTTTTATTGGAAAATATCTAGGTGACCAAGTAGAGATGATTACAAACTATCTACCGGTCAATGCATTTAATCCGTTGATGATGCTTGATAGCGTCAACTTGTTGGGGATTGTTGTCAGCATCGGTCTGGCATTCTTGTTCTATATCATCTCAGTCGTTATCTATAACAGCAAAGAATTAAGATATTAACAATGGAGCGACTCTTAGAGTCGCTCTTTCTATGGAGGAAGAAATGTACAAATTAATTGCTTTAGATTTTGATGGGACCTTGGTCGATCACGACGGTGCCATTAAAATGAGCGATCGAGATAAGATCATCGATTTACAAAATAGAGGTTATGAGGTAGTTATTGCCACAGGTCGGACCTATTCCTCCGTACATGAAGAGCTGGACAAGGCAGGCCTTAAGGTGGCTGTCATTTCAAATAAGGGAAATATTGTACGTGATGGCCGTACCAACGAAACTTTAGTGAAGAGCCCCATTAATATCGGCATTATTACTCAACTGGTGGATCTATTTGACGGCATGGGAATTGAACCTATCCTTCACATTGACGGTTGGGGTGGAGATTATGACTTGGTATTACTGGATTATCCCGGCATCAAGACGTCAAATTATATCAGCTTTTATCACAATCGCCATCGAATTTTAATGCATGGCGAGTGGAAACGAGAGGATGTACTATCTTTTGTTGCCAATGTCACAAAGAGACAATATGATGTCATCTATCGTCAAATTAAAAAGCTCTATCCGAAACTTGAAATTCATATGTTAAAGCCCGGTAAATTTGACTATCATATCATGGAAGTTGTGGGCGAAGGTTCAAATAAATGGACGGGTCTTAAAAAATATGCAGATCTTAGAAATTATAAATACGACGAGATCATTGCAGCAGGTGACGATCAAAATGATTTAGAGATGATTCGCCACGCCGGAAAGGGCATTGCCATGATTGGCAGTCCCAAGGAAGTTCTTGACGCTGCAGATAGTGTGACAACAAAGAGCGTCTCAGAAAGTGGTGTCTTTGATGCAATTGAAGAGATTTTAAGGAGTGAGTCATGAATATAAACTGGTATCCGGGGCATATGAAAAAAACCCTTGAAAATATTAGTGCTCAGCTTAAGACCATTGACTTTGTCATTGTACTACTTGACGCGCGAATCCCCATTAGCAGTCAAAACCCTGCTCTACTTGAGATCTTAGAGGATAAGCCAAAACTGATCTTACTTAATAAGGCCGATCTTGCAGATCCCCAGGAGACAAAGGCGTGGATTGATGCCTTGAGAACGGAACATCAAATTGCCATGGAGTGGACGGCTGTCAGTAACGAGAGTATTTCAAAAATCATTCGTCATGCAGATCTACTTATGGAGGATAAATTGGAGCGCAATCGTCAGCGCGGCATTCAAAACTATAAGTATCGCGCCATGATCGTGGGCATTCCAAATGTAGGCAAGTCGACCTTTATCAACCAACTGTCCAATCGCAAGGGAGCAAAGGTTGGGAACAAGCCAGGTATTACAAAGCAAAATCAGTGGATTAAAGTCAATAAGGACATTGACTTTTTAGATACTCCGGGCGTGCTCTGGCCAAAACTTGATCCGCCAATTCGCGGTCGTCACTTGGCCTATACGGGCTCCATCAAAGATGAAATTATGGATATTGAAACTCTAGCCTTTGAGTTTTTAAAGGAAGGTTTGGAGCGATTCCCTGAGTATCTTTTTGATCGCTATAAGATCACTGATTTTAATGGAGACGCCCTGGCTCTCATGGAAGAAATTGGTAGAAAGCGCGGCGCCATTATTCGTGGTGGGGAAGTAGACTACACTCAAGTGGCAAAGATTATACTGACAGATTATCGAAATGGCCGCATGGGCAGATTGACATTGGAAAAAGCAGGAGATCAGATTGAATAGCATAGATTTTGACAGAGAGCGTACAAAAACATTTGGCAATGTCATTGCAGGCATTGACGAAGTGGGGCGAGGATGTCTCTACGGGGATGTGGTAGCGGCATGTGTCGTCATGGATTTGGATCATCCCATTGAAGGGGTTACCGATAGTAAAAAAATCAACCCTAAAAAACGAGAGAAGCTCTACTATGAAATTTTGGAAAAGGCCGTAGCTGTAGGTATCGGTCGAGTGGATTGTAAAACCATTGATGA
>CAYFQX010000072.1:3130-7482 GCA_964345405.1 uncultured Peptoniphilaceae bacterium | reverse complement strand
TTTGTTTACTACTGTTCCAAAACTGGAGCCCTGCACTTTTTCAACGACTTCATCCCCGACCTTAATATCCTCAGCGGAGTAGTTCATGACTTCTTCCACATAGTAAGTTAAGCGAATTTTAGACTTTGCCTCCATGTTTTTGTCTGAGGTACTGTCCTGATTGACTTTTCGATAGCCAAAGAAAATCCCGCCAATGATGAGTAGGATGATGATTATATCTAAACTATTTATTTTTTTCTTATTCATTCATCGGCTCCTTTACCTCTTCAACCTTCATAATATCTCCATAAAAGATGGCGTTCCCCACTTTAAACATAATGGGATCACCAATGTAAAATTCTTCTCCCTGCAACTGAATGTGGTTTTGATCGAAGTTTCCCTTGGCACGGGTCTTAATGATGATGGAGTTATATCCTTCCATCACACTGGGGACAAACTCGCCATTTTCGTCATACTCATAGTTGACAGAATCTCCAATTTCAAAATCCACCACCTCGCCAAAACTTGCATCCCTGAAACTCTCCTTGGCAGGATCGCCAATTTTAATGGCATTGGCCGTGAAGTCATTGACGGCCGGTTGATAGAATGTAATCTCTAAATCCATAGCACCTTGGCCGGAAACAGCACTCTTTTTAATGCCCATTTGTCGAAAGAAAAAGACAAGTCCCATCATCACAAGGGCGAGAATAATAATATCAATGATACTTACTTTTCCAAATAATTTTCCTTTTTTATCAATAATCATAGATCCCCTCTTAATTTTCATAGAGTTTTAATGTCTCTTGAATGGTTTGATTTAAATTAAACTTTGACTCAACGAGCGCCTGACCGCAAGTTCCAAGTTCTCTTCTCATGGCTTTATCTTCAATTAGTTGAATCAGCTCATTTGAAAGTTGATCCTCTCTTCCGTAGTCCACAAGTCGACCGGCACTTAAATCTTTGCCAATAATTTCTGTAATGCCACCGGTTGAAGTTGCAATGACAGGCAGTTGACACGCCATGGCCTCTAAAATGGCAATGCCAAAGGCCTCTGATTGTGAACAGAGTAAGAAGATGTCTGAAGCAAGTAAGATGGAGGCAATGTCCTGTTGATAGCCAAGAAATAAGACCCGTTCCTCCAGTCCCATCTCTCTAACTTTCGCCTCCAATTTTTCTCGGTCCGGACCATTTCCTACAAAGACAAAGCGCACCGGCTTATCAATTTGTGACAGGACTATTGGTATGGCATCCAAAATAAATTCCTGTCCCTTTTCCGGCGAAAGTCTTGCCGTCGATGTAATGACTACTTCCCCCTGATCAATGCCATAGCGCTTACGGAAGTCATAGTTGCGGTTCTTGAAATTTTTCAGATCAATTCCCGTATAGATCCTCTTAATCTTCTTAAGATCGCCAAGTTCACGAATTAAGATTTCCCTCACTGACTCACTGACCGCAATGACATAGTCATTGCCGCGTACAATTTGACGATTGACCAGTCGCGTCAAACCTCGATTGACCCAGGGCATATGGCGAGTGTTGATGATCTTTGCCTGATTTCCAAATAATTTCGAGAGTGTGGCCACACCGTTTTCGCGAAGAAAATGAGTGTGAACGACATCAATTTCATAGTCTCTACATAATTGACTGAGCTCTTTTGCTGCTTTTAAATCATAAAAATTTCTCATGGGAAGCTGAATGATTTCTATATCCAGGGACTGAAATTTTTCAAGTCCATGCTTTTCATGACCGTAACACAAAAAGATCCGGTGATCTTTCCTATAGGCCTTGGCAAGGGAATAGATATAGGACTCGACACCTCCAGTGCCTAAAAAGTCAATTAGATAGAGAATATTCATCGAGTCTTTCCTCCATTAATCCTCGTAGATAAAATGATCAATGTAATAGTACATAACATTTTCAATCTCTTCAAGTGTCTTTTTACCCTCTTCGGGAAGATCTTTTACATAATCCCCGCGATAACTATAGAGATTGTGGTGTACCACCGGCAAAATCTCACGCTTTTCCTTTAAAAACTCAATATAGGCATTGCCTGGATAGTTCATCTTTTCCATAACATAGGGCATGAGATAGATGGGACTCATCTCCGGTCCTTTGCCAATAAAATCCTCTCCCAAAACTTCTTTGGCAGATTCATTGGCCCAAATGAGATAAGGCGTACTGTAGTAATTTCTAAATCCTTCTACAGTGTTGACATCCACATTGATGCCTAACATTTCAAAGCCCTTCATATTTTCTCCAAGGAAGGGTTTGTGATCTCCAAAGAGTACAAGCACCACCGGCTCCTCTTCATTTCTAAAATAATCCACCATCTTTTCAATGGCAAGATCTGTACGTCCGATTCCTTCCAAGTAATTATTTACCGTGTTGTAGGTAGTTTGATCGTAGTCGTCGAAATTATAAATAATTTCATCAAGTAAAACCGAACCATCGTAGGGGCCATGATTTTGATAGGTTGTAGAATAGTGGAAATAGGGATGTCCCTGCTTCTTCGCTCGTTCAAAGCCGTCCCAGATGAATGGGAAGAACTCAATATCTGTCATAATGTCCGGATAGAAATTTTCGTATTTATTTTCAAAATACTCGAAATTATCAAAGCCGAAATTTTCATAGATATTTCTACGATTATAGAACCAACCATAGGAGGGGTGCATGCCCTCAGTGTAATAGCCCTGACGATTGAAGTACCAGACATTGGAGTTGGTCTGTTTACGATACTGTGCCTCAATATTTGAGCCCACTAAATAGGCAAATTCCGTTTGAATCGTACCACCGCCAAAGATATCTGTCATCAAATTTCCTGAGATGGATTCCCTTTGAAGCTTGTGAAAATTTCGATAGACATCCTTCTTTAAATTGACGCCGTCATACTTCGAAAGATCCGTATAGGCCTCCAGCATAATACTCACCATGTGCACCTTTTTGTCCGCATCAATGCTGCCCTCTCGGTACTGTGCAAGTGTCGCCTTTGCCATTTCCGGATCGTAATTTTCCGGCATAGGATCACTGATCTGAGTCAAACTGTAGATAAACGGATAGACCAGACCCTTGGACTGAAAGTTTTGACTTTCTGACCAGCGATTGATGATCTCCTTATCTCCCATTTTATTATAGATACTTTCATTAAAGTAAATTTTCGGAGTAATCACGGAAACAAGTGCAATCAATCCTGCCAAGCCGAAGATTCTCAAACCGGGTCTTTTGATTCTAAAATCTGCCCGGCGCCACAACCATAGAGTAATGATGACAATGCACACAATTGAGGCGATCATCAGCGGACTGATGACCAGCTCATAATTATTTAGCATATCAAAGGACTCTGAAATATAAGTCACATCAAAGGCGCGGAGTGGATCGTCCCGATAGGTGATTTTGTTTTTATTGGCAATGGACATAATCATAAAGATGAGTCCATTGAGCCCAAAACTCAACCACAGGCGATTGGTAATTAAGTACAGTAAAATCAAACATAAGAAAATGGGAAGGGCATTGATTGCAACAAGCGGCAAACTCATGACCTGACGCTTTAAAAATTCCCACTGAAAAACGGCCGTAGAAAAGGATAGGGTGATTAAGACAAGTACAAGTGATAATAAAATCAACAGTCCACATCCCTTGAAGCCAAAAGATTTAACTTCCTTTTTTTTCATAATCTCCTTCTTTCAAACTCTTTTATCTTTGGATCGACATCACTGTCGATTGCCTTAAAAAACTACTAACCTTCATTATACCAAAATATTTATAAACTGGTAGTTGAACGTCAATATCTTTTTGTTAATTATAAAAAAGTTTGGTCACCATGGGCAGAATGCCAATGAGATCGTGAGCAAGGATGGCGTTGGGAGCATGGGTCGCAAGCAAATTATCGCCACAGAGGCCGTGGATGTAGACGCCTAAAATCCCCGCATCCATTGTTTTAACGCCCTGAGCTAAGAGTCCCGTAATCATCCCCGTCAGTACATCGCCCGAGCCCGCCGTTGCAAGTCCCGCATTTCCCGTCTGATTGATATATATCTCATCGCCATTTGTGACAATGGTATGCGAACCCTTTAGCACTAAAATCACCTGATGCGTTGCTGCAAATTCTCTTGCCATCTCAATGCGGTTGGCATGAATTTCTTCATTTGTTGCACTTGTCAAACGCTTAAATTCTCCGGGATGAGGCGTTAAGATGGTGGTGTAGGGCTTTCGTTCCTTGAGTTGTGACAAATCTTTAGAGAGAAGATTGAGTCCGTCGGCGTCAATGACAAGGGCCCCCTCAAAACCCATGGCAAGCATTAATTTTTCTCGCGCCTCCTCAGACGTTCCAATACCCGGCCCCACTGCAAGACTATCTAAGCTCTCCATCAATCTTT
>CAYFQX010000072.1:0-3120 GCA_964345405.1 uncultured Peptoniphilaceae bacterium | reverse complement strand
CACACCACTTTTGGGTGACATGGGGACGACAATTTCCTCAATGAATTTTAAACTCATAAGATCCATCAGTTTTTCGTCGGCCAAGTGATAGGCGTAACCCGATCCAATGCGAAGCGCCGCCTTTGTAGCTAGATAAGCTGAACCAAGCATGCCCGGACTTCCCGCCATCACTCCGGCGCGACCGCGACTTCCCTTGTGATCTTCTTCCCTTACTTTTGGAAAGAGCGACTTGATTTCCTCGGGAATTTCTAGAGTTTTTTCACCTACTATGGCCACCGCAATAGCATAGTCTCCATCGTGAGTAATGGAAAGCTCAATCTCTTGCCCTTTGTATCGTCCATAGGGCTTGCCAAGTTCATCGTGATTTAACTCTAAGTTTTTAAGCCCCAGTCGCCCGATCCCCTTACCAAGTGCCATGGCCTCCTTCGCTGCAAAAAGTCCCGCCACCGATTCTTTTGAGAAATTCTTCGACTTGAGATACTCAAGTTCCTGCTTAGAAGCAATTCCCCGGACAAAGATTTCTCCGCGCCGCTTCATGGCCACTTCCACGCGATCTATCTTAACCATATCGATTCCAATCATATCCATCCGTCCTTTGTATCATCAGTTGACATCATCTTAAAGCTATTATATAATAAATCAAAAGTTTATACGATGCAATGAGAGCAGCCCAGTAACCATTGGCGAATTACACTGTTTGAGCATCCTAAGGTTTAATGTAATGAGGCGCAAGCAAATAAAGGTGGTAACACGTACAGACCGTACATCCTTTAGCTTGGGCCTTTTTTTATCCAAAAGGAGGAATTATGACGAAACAAAATGTCTTTGACTACCTTGAAGAGCGAGGTTACATCGATCAGGTAACTTATCCTGAAGAACTGAAAGCAAGAATGGCCGAAGGTCCCATTACTTTTTACATTGGCTTTGACGCTACAGCCGACTCACTTCACATGGGTCACTATCTGCAAATCAAAGTTATGCAACACATGCAACGCGCCGGCCACATTCCAATTGCCCTACTTGGTGGCGGGACTACAATGATTGGGGACCCTTCCGGCAAGAGCGACATGCGTCGTCTCATGACTCGTGAAGATATCGACTACAATGCAAATCAATTTAAAAAACAACTTTCCCACTTCCTGGACTTTTCCGAAGACAAGGGAATCGTTGAAAATAACGCCGATTGGCTACTTGATCTAAACTTCCTAGAGTTTGTTCGAGAAATTGGAATTCACTTCTCCGTCTCTCGTATGCTTACCTTCGACTGCTATAAGAATCGTCTTGGCGAAGGGCTGACTTTCTTTGAATTCAGCTACATGCTAATGCAGTCCTACGACTTCCTCTATCTCTACCGCAAACATCATTGCCAACTGCAACTGGGCGGCAGCGATCAGTGGAGCAATATGCTGGGCGGCTACGAACTCGTTCGTAAGCTGGAAGAGGATAAAGTCTACTCCATGACTTTCCAACTTCTTCAAACTTCCACCGGCGCAAAGATGGGTAAGACCGGTAAGGGAACAGTCTGGCTCGATCCTGAAAAAACTTCTCCTTACGAACTCTACCAATACATGAGAAATACAGAGGATGCCGACGTCGTCAAATTCCTAAAGCTACTCACTGATCTTTCCAATGAAGAAATTGCAGAACTTGCTAAACTTGAAGGTCAAGAACTGAACAAGGCAAAGGAAATTCTCGCTTGGGAAATCGTCAAAGACGTCCATGGTGAAGAGGAAGCAAACAAGGCTCAAGAAGCTGCCATTGCCATCTTCAAAAAGGGCGGCGTCACGGACGACATGCCAACAACAGAGATTGCTCGCAGCGAAGTTGAAGGGGGAGTCACTGTCGTCGACCTACTCACTAAGGGCGGACTCATTAAGAGTAACTCCGAAGGACGTCGACTCATTGGACAGGGCGGCATCTCCATTGCCGGCGAAAAGGCCAAGTCTCACGACCAAGTAATCACTGTGGACGACTTTGAAGACGACGCACTTCATGTCAGCCGCGGTAAAAAGGTGCATCACCTATTTAAATTGATCTAATGAAAAGAATCATCATTTTTCTGAGTTTGCTACTTCTCGTAGGATGTCAAAGTCCCGCTCAAGAGGACTCCGGCGCAGTTGTAAGTAATGCAAACTCTGTCACAGATACAGAAGACAGTACAAGTCAAGAGGCCTTTCAAGTTCAGCTCGATGGCGACGAACTCCTATCGGGCAATGCACTGACCAATGACTACTTCAAACAAAAACCCTACACCCTTGTCAATGTCTGGGGCACCTTCTGTCCACCATGCATTCAAGAGTTGCCAGAATTAAATGAGTTGCACAAGATGGATCACGACGTGCAAGTGCTTGGCATCATTGCCGATGCCTCTTCTGACTCCGACGCGGTTTTGGAGGCTGCAAAATCACTTGTAAATAGCAACCAAATTGAGTATTTAAATCTCGTGCCAAGTCCCGAGTTTTATGAGCGTACCCTCACAAGTATTCAGGGACTTCCCACCTCATTTATTGTAGATCAGGATGGTAAGGTCGTCAGTCAACTCTTTGTCGGTGCAGGCTCTGTGGACGAATACCTGGAGTTTATAGACCATACAATGGAAAATTTAAAATAATCAAGCTTTAAACCCATAAAAAAAGTTCCAAGTCTTAGGACTCGGAACTTTCTTTTTTTAGATATTGTGTGATCTTTTGCAAATCTTTAAATTCATACTCTTCACTGAGCATATCCATGTAGAGATGATCTAGATACTTTCCTCCGGCATAGATATGCTGTCTCAAACGCCCCGCATCTTTAAACCCAATGGAGCGGTAGAGATGTTGTGCACGCCCATTGCTCTCGAGAACCGTCAAATAGATGGAGTTGAAGTTCAAACTCCCAAAGCCAAAATCCAACATCAGCTCAATGGCTTCCCTACCGTAGCCCTGATTGCGATACTTGTGCTTGCCCAAGTTGATACCTAGTTCTGCTCTGCGACTAATGTGATCGATATTCATAAACTCCACCAGTCCCATGAGTTCATCGTTGAGATTGTGTCGAATTGCAAAGCAAAGTTTGGACTTGTTGTGCTCGCTGAAATAATCCCTCTCATCTTCAACTGAAAAGACACTGCTGAAGGTGCTA
>CAYFQX010000071.1:4279-7552 GCA_964345405.1 uncultured Peptoniphilaceae bacterium | reverse complement strand
CTGGGTATTTACTCGTAAATGCTTTTTTTAACTTGTTTACTGTTTTTTTCATTTGCCCAACTGAATAAACATATAAAGGAGTTCCATAGTGTTCCTTCAAATCAAAACAAGAAACATCCTCAATATAAGCTTTGTTTTCTCTAATTCTAATCATAAAAGCCTCCTTTTTTTACGCTTTCCTATTTTCGGGAATACGTTTCCCTAAATCTACTCTGTTTTTTTATTGTACTCCTATTTATCCTCTTGTTCAATATATTTTCCCAATTTTTACATTTTATATTTCCCATTTTCCGGAATTTGGTATTGCCGTTTCTTTTGTTTGTCTATATAATAGCTTTATAGATTTCATCTATAGAAAGGAGTAATTATGACTTCTAAAATAAGCCCTTTGATCGATTCTATTCTAAACAACACAAATGAAGGTTTCATAGCCATTAATGTTGATGGACGTATAAAGCTTTATAATAAAAAAGCCAAAGAGCTTTTCGGTATTAATTCATCAGCTCAAGTAGATCACCCTGAAGGAAAACTAAAAACTGGCGACTTAGTTATTATTGCAGATACTGGCATCGGAGAGGATGACGGAAACTTAACCCATACTTCTTTAGAAACCATCGGCATCTATGATAACTCTATTAAATACGGAGACCCCATTATTGCCATCGGTGCATATAGAGATCCAAAAATAAAATCGCAATATAAGATTTTTGATTCTAACTCTAATTTAAAGAATCTTTCCTTTCGCACTTTTTTCCAAGGTGAAGAAATAAATGTGCTTATTAATACAGTAAAAAAGAGAGTTAACATCGAAGTTTTAGGAGATAACTTTTTTATGGACTACTTTCACTCTATTGGCCATATGGTTGTTTTAGATGCGAATGATCACTCTCTTAAATTTTCTCAAGACAACGGGTATACTGCTCGCCATGAAAGTGTAAAAGAAATTTTAAATGGAGCTACTTTTAGAGGAAAAGGGAAGTACCGATCAAACCTAGATGTAATTAATCAAAGCATTTACGACATTCATACTAAATCAAAAATTATAGAACAATTTTTAGATGTAGCACAAGGCAAGGATATTCAATTTAAAAACCGATTTGAAGAAATTAATGGGTTTCCAACATTATGTAGCCTCTTTCCTGTCCGAGATGAAGATTCAGAGATTACAGCCGTTTTAAAAATAGATGATATTTCTGAAATGAATAAAGTTATTGAGGAACGAAACTTTTTATCCCAGGAGTTAAATGCTATGACGAATATTGTCAGCAACATTCCCTCTGTACGAAAAATTTTCCCATCTATTTCTGGAAACAGCTTGCCCATGCAAAGCGTAAAAAAAATGGCTTGGTTGGCTTCTAAGAATAACCAACCTATCTTAATTTTAGGTCCATCCGGGGTTGGAAAAACTAATTTAGCCAGAAATATCCACGGAAATAGCAGGAATAAAAATAAACCCTTTGTTCATATCCACTGCGAAGAAAACATCCTTAATTCTATTGATAATTTATTATATGGCACAAAGGAAGATTTGCTTTTTATAGGATCTCTCGAAAGTTGTGAAGGGGGTACTCTCTATATTAGTAATATCGATATTCTCCCCTTAGACCAACAATCAAAATTATACGCAACATTAAAAAATGGTTATTTCTATAGAAATAAAGATCACAAAAAGATTCAATTCAACGGCCGTCTTCTCATCTCCTCTACAAAAAATTTAGAAATAGAGGTTGAAGAAGGGCGATTCGACCAAGAGCTTTATGACTATATTCAATCTTTCCAAATCTGGATACCTCCTCTTATGTATAGAAAAGAAGATATCTTAAGCCTTACAAGAGACTTAACAGAGGATCTTTGCCGAGAATTTGGACTAGACACCAAGCACTTCACAAAAGAAGCTTTAGACCTATTAGTCCATCATCCCTTAAATAATAATGTTAGGGAACTAAAAGGTCTATTAAAAGAAGCAATTTTGAATACTTCTGGGAAAAATATTACTTCTTCAAATCTGAATATTTCTTTTGAACAGAAATCTCTAGATGGCCCTCCTCATATGACAATGAAGCAATTTTTAAAAAATCAAGAAAAACAAATTTTAATAAAAACTCTATCTTTTTTTTTTTTTTTTAAAAAAGAAGCCATGGCACATTTAGACATGACTAAAACCACTTTTTATAATAAATTAAATCAATATGGCTTAAACTAATTATATTTTATGATAGATTGTAAAATTAATTAGATCTTGAAAGCTGTTTATTATTATTTTTTCCAATTCATTCCTATCAACATGCCTAATAACATCCCAATAGACACCCCAATGGCTATATTTTCTACACCAAGGGCTGCACCCGCTCCAATGCCTAGACCCATGCCTGCAGCCACATTATTTTCAACTTCTTTTTTGTCTTTCCCGGACTTTTGGGCCTCTATTTTTTAGCCCTTTTAACCACAAAGGCGGCAAGAAGGCAAATTATGAATATAGGTAAGATTATTTTTAAAATATCCATCTGATTTCCTCCTTCTAACAATATATCAAGCTTATGAAAAGTTTAATATCACTAAGTCTGTCAAATAATTTTATCCTTTTCTTATTGCCAGTCCTATAAAATTTCCAACCAAGGCAATGAGGGCATAGCCCACTGCATAGACCCATGCACTTGAGTTATAGAAGATAAATATAGACGGGGTGAAGAGAATGGCTACGATCAAGATGTACCAATAATTAAAGCCATTGCGAATCCCATAGAAGACCGAGCTTATGAGACAGATTAGAGGGATGATGACGAGCATAAAAATCATTGCGCTCCCTGTGTCTTGGATTAACCAGGGAAGGACATAGAAGTCCACCAGCAAGAGTAAATAGTAAACCACGTTCTTTTAAAATTTTTCTAGCATCCTAGAATCCTCTCAACTTCTAATTTATTAAATGATTTAGGGCTCGACCCTTTCTTCCACCGAAGTATGACATCTGTACTAGGGTCTCCAGGTGTCTCAAGAGGAGCCCAAGACAACTCCATACCTGGATTGGTCCTATTCAAACCAAGCCACTGCCCGTGTAGGTGAACCATCGCAGTCTGCAAGTTTTAATGGAAAGCAGGAGAACCAAAACAAATCTGACCCACATTTCCCTAAATTACAGAGGTTTTCTATATTGATGATGTCTTTTTCCTTGAAGAGCTTTTTGTGTCGTGTAAGATTTGTATCTTCAATTGGATCAAGTCCAATCACATCAAAGCCTATCCCCTTATAGGACCCGTCCAGAATTAAATTCAACAC
>CAYFQX010000071.1:0-4269 GCA_964345405.1 uncultured Peptoniphilaceae bacterium | reverse complement strand
ATAGGATTCCTTGCCCCAACGTTCATCCCAGCCAAGGTGGAATAATAAAAAATCAGCTTCTTTTACCTTATCCCCGTAGGCTAGCAAGTGATCCATCCCAATGGATTCTCCCTCATTTAAGGAAGTGCAATCAATGACCAGGGCCTTGCCAATAAATTGGTCTGGTGGGAAGGCATCTAAAGTTGTCCTATCCTTAAAAAGGTGGGCAGGTGGATCGATATGAGTTCCCGTGTGGGTGAACATAGATATCCTGGTCTCTTTAAATCCATCCTTTTCATAGGTGTTTGCAGGTTCAAATACAGGTGGCTCAGTGCCAGGATAAACTGGCATATTACTTTCTATAACATGTGTTAGGTCTATGACTTTCATCTTCCCTCTCCTCCCCTATAAATTCAAATTTATTAACTAAGTTTGAATTGTGATTCTGCCAAGCAGCTTAATTTCTTTTTCTTGCAATTGCAAAGTAAAATTTATTTACTTTTAACTAATTCTAAATAATCTCTAAAACTTTCTATTTGATCCCTATAAAGCGTAATTGTAAGATAGTTTTCTGATACTTCCCCCTCATAAAAATATATTTTCCATTCAAGACAAATATCTTGCATCTCATAACCAGGTCTAAGATGTGTATTGCTTGGGTCCCTGCTTAAATCCTTTTGTGGGAATAATTTAAAAGCAAAATCTGGTTCAATACATATTATTTCTTCTGTTTGTCTAATCTTATTATCTAATAATTTACTTAAAGAGTCATGAATATCATCTATTTCACTAGATAACAAAAGCTCATTATTTTCCCTATAATCGTTTAACCAATCGTAGGAGTAAAATTGAAAATCGCAAGCACACCATTCACTAGCCCAAATCTCTCTGTTTGTGCGCTTGTAGTTTTTTATTTTTAGTCTTATTTTTATTCCACTTGCATCAAGCTCAAAAAACATCTGGATATCCTCTCAAATTCTAATTTATCTTGCTATTCCCTTTCCGTCACTAGGATCGTCTCCGCCGTCGAATCTTACCGTTCAAACTACCCTAGCGGGCGCTGCTCTTAGTCCAAATTTGGGGGTCAGTGGATTTCTAAATGTAAATTAGTTGTTATTTAGCCAGTTGACAGCGGCTGTAAGCATTAGCCCCAACCCAATTGGCATCATATTCTCGTCAAAGTTTACTCCGGGATTGTGGTGGCTAAAGTTGTTGCCCGGCAATTTGCAGTTTACATTGAAATATGCAGTTGGAACTTTTTCAGCCACAAGGGCCATGTCTTCGCTTGCCATTATTTGTGTGTCTGGAATAAGCTCGCCATCAAAATCACTGTTTTTTATATAGCTGACAATTTCTCTTCTAAATTCAGGATCTGAATAAAGGCTTGGAACTCCGGTAAAGAAGTCAATATCGATTTCAGCCTTTGTTGAAGTCTATAATCCTTCAAAAATTTCCAGCATTCTTGTTTTTAATTTGCTTCTAAGCTCCGGATTGTATGCACGAAGCGTTCCTTGCATTTCTGCAAGATCCGGAATAATATTCGAGTTTGAGCTGGCACTTAACATTCCAAAGGTCAATGTGGCCGTTTCTTGAGGTAGACATTCCCGGGCGATTAGCTCTAAGAAATTTGTGTAAATATTTACAGCTACATTTATCGGGTCAATTGTAGTGTGGGGATATGCGCCGTGACCGCCTTTACCTTTAATTGTAATTTTAAAGTTATCTGAGCTTGTAGCTACATAGCCTTCATTGTAGCTAATTGAACCTGTTTCTCTGTCAAGAGCAGTGTGAAAGGCTAGAGCCCTGTCCACTTGAGGGTTTTTTAATATTTCGTTTTCAATCATCATTTTAGATCCTGCAAAAATTTCTTCAGCAGGTTGGAACATAAATTTAACTCTGTAGTCTCCAGGAGCTAGGTTGTCAAATTTGTAAGTTCCATCATTATTTACAGTGACTTCAGTAACTGGATTTCCATCAATATCTTTTACATCATTTCCATCTTTATCTACAAGTTTTACTTTGGTTCCTGTTGCAGCAGCTTCTCCATTGTTTTGAATACCATCTTCATAACCATCATCACTTGTGTCTAACCAAGCGAATCCGGCGATACTCGCAGGTTTTACAATACCGGCATCCACATGAATCTTGTCTTCACTGTAACCAAGTTCTATAAAATCCGTCATACCCTTTCCATCTTGGATTGAGCTTACATCTGAATCCATGGCATCGTTAGTTCCAACATTAGCCTGTGTAAATTTTTAACCCTCCGGTTTTTCGAAAATGACACGATACTTTCCTGCCCCTAAATTAGGGAATTTATAGGATCCATCCTCCCCAACAGTAATTGGCGCAACGGGTTGTCCGCTGTAATCTACTACAGGTCTTCCAAATTCATCTACTAGACTTACTTTTACATCCTTAACATAATCTTCTCCTAGAGCTTGCAGGCCGTCATAGTTGGTGTCTTCCCAAATAGAACCTGAAATACTTGAAATCTTTGGAAGTCTTAGAGATGCACGGAAGAGATCCATGTTTTGTTAATTGCCGGATACCCATTCGCTTGCATTTAGATAACTTTCTGAAATGAGGATATTCATACCATTGACGCCATCGCCATATTGAGGACCCCAAGAGCTTTTCCAAGAATAAATCGGATCTGTTCCATATTGAGCTGCAGGGAAAGCAGAGTATGGAGTCGCTACATGATAGAGCTTAAAACTAACTTCATCAAATGTTCCCTTTAAGTTGATACTTCCGGAACCTGCCGGTTCAAGAGTTGGACTTTTAACATCCCAATATCTACCAGAATAATCATCCTTATATCGGATTTGGAGGTAGTCAAAGTCTGTTTCTGCTCTTGTATAGGTATTTCTCTTAGCTACTTTTATTGTATTTCCCTCTACTACAAGATTTGAGTTACCTGTGGCTCTCTCCATGGAAATTCCCGGTGTTATAAGGTCCAGGTCAGTACTATTAAAAGATCCTCTAGCTATAAGCCAAGGGCCTGTTGTTTTTCTGTTGCCATAGTAATCTACTTCATCGTAATAATAGGTTGCTCCTGAAAAACAGTTTCCACCTAAACCTGATAGGTCGAGCACTGGGTCTGTCACAGGTTTATCAAACTTAAATGTCAAAATACCTTCCGGCGTGTCGGCTCTACCATTCTTATCTAACTTATCGTATGAAACGATATCTTCTCTTCCTGGTCCATCACCAATTTTATATCCGGATTATGTATCAATTCCTAGAGCCGGCACAGTGGATGAAATTGGATTTCCATACATCATCTCTGATGTCATCCCATAGGCTGATTGGTCAAATCCATTGGCTGATAGATAAGATACACCATCAGGTCTGCCTTCTGTTTTTGTAAACGTCACCGTTACATTCACATCGCCAATTCTGGATGTGGCCCTCTTGTAAGCCTGCCCACCTTGCTCAATTGTCTCTCTGGCAGTGTGTTTTTATGTGACAACATCATTTAATACCCACGGTGTATTAACATCAAAGTCGCTTGCACTCATTGCTTTGACTTCAGATTTTTGTCCTGGCCAGATAAAGCTTGTTAGCACCATTAGTAAGCTCAGAACAAAGGCTGCGATTCGATTATGTTTCTTCATTTGATTCTCCTTTCTGTCAATCACTTTAAGTCTCTTCATCTGCTGAAATAATAATGTCAAATTTCAACCATCTTAAATCATGGAGGTTTTCCTCTCATCGCCTTTTCCTCCTCTATCGCATTTTATTAAGCTTACTTAAACTTATCTATATTGTATAACACTCTAATATCATTTATCACAACATTTAAAATTATATTTGTATTTTTCCTTTATCGATGCACTCTATAAAATTTTATGTTTCACATGCCTCTTATTCATCTTGGTAAAGTAAAATATTTAAATATTTTAAATCACATTCTATCAGTTTTGTTCATTGAATAGATGAAAATTAAAAAAGGGCGAGTTCCCCCGCCCTTCTCTCACTTCTATCTATTGTCTTCCAGTAAATTCCCGTTGATCACTTTCCAAATTTCCATGCCGTTTTGGCCCATAATAGACTTGTGCTCTGTTGTCGCTTCCATGATTTCCCCATAGGCCTTGTCAATTCTACGGATTTTTGCCCTTGATGACTTCGCCTATAAAGGCGCCACCAATAATTAGGACGGAGCCGATGATTTGCACCGGTGTCATGGTCTCCTGTAGGAAAATAACAGAGAAGAGTAGCGCCGATACGGGATCGATGTAGCTAAGTAAAGCAACGGACTGACCGGAGAGCTGCTGCAGACCGGAA
>CAYFQX010000070.1:2589-7561 GCA_964345405.1 uncultured Peptoniphilaceae bacterium | reverse complement strand
GGTCTCCTGACTTACCTTCACTTTACTTTCAAACTCTTCCCATGTTACCACAGTGATCATGTTTGATTTCATCCAGTTTTACAGTAGCGGGGGCTGTACTAGATTTTCACTAGTTTCCCTTTCTTAAGACTAATATTAAGTTATGAGTTGAGTATATCAAAAATATTTTTAGAATTCAAGTGCTACTCTATTCCTTTTAAGAATTTTTCAAATTCCTCCGGTAGCGGCGCTGTAAAACTCATCCACTCTCCTGTCTTAGGATGATAAAATCCTAAATAATAGGCATGGAGAAGTTGAGACTCAAGACGCTTGTGACTTCCCATATAGAGTGGATCGCCTACAATGGGATGATCAATGGAAGATAGATGAACTCGTATTTGATGAGTTCGGCCCGTAAGCAGATCGATGTCTAGGAGCGTCATATTGTCAAAGTATTTTTCCGGATGGATGATGGTCACTGCCTCTTTTCCATGGGGCACGTGTACGCCCATCTTCTTGCGATTACTTGGAAGTCTTCCAATGGGGGCGTCAATCTCCATGGATTGATCCACTATGCCATAGACCAGCGCCTTATATTTTTTCTTGACTTTGCGCTCTTTAAATTGTCGAATTAAATCCTCTTCCGCTTCAAGTGTCTTTGCAACAACCACAAGACCTGAAGTATCTTTATCCAATCGGTGAACGATGCCGGGTCTTAAGGGATCGCTGCCGGGAGAAAGTGAATCCAAGGCGTAGAGCAAGCCATGGACAAGCGTCTCTTCCTCTTCCCCTGCCCCCGGATGCACGACAAGTCCCTTCGGTTTATTAATTACGGCAATGGACTCGTCTTCATAGAGGATGTCGAGATTTAAATCTGTTGCCTTAAGTTCATACTCCTCTTTTTCAGTCCAGTGTACTTCGTCGTCACCAACCAGTTTGTAACCTGCCTTGACTAATTTTCCATTGACGGTGACACGCCCCTCATCAATGTCTCGTTTGATTTGCGATCTTGTCTGTGTGGAATGTTGCTCTAAAAATCGGTCAAGTCTTAAGCTCTCGCTTTCGTTGTCAATAATAAATTTATGCACCATGCTCTTCACCACTTATAAGGATATGAAGAATCAGCATAAAGGTGCCCACGACTATAAACACATCGGCCACATTAAACACGGCAAAGTGATAGCCGAAGATCTTAAAAGAAAAGAAATCCACAACGTAGTGTAGATGGAGCCTGTCGATAAAGTTTCCAATGGTACCGCTGGCAATGAGGATGAGTGACCATTTGAGGAATGGGGAAATTGGGTCTTTTTGAATAAATAACATATAAAACAAGATCGATAAGACGACCAGTGTAATTATGATAAAGACACTGCGCTTTTCTTGAAACATACCAAAGGCCGCACCACGATTTTCCACATATTGAAGTTGAAAAAAATTCTCTATGATGACTTTGGGTGGCATCCCCTTGAGATTTTTTACTATTAAAAATTTTGAACCCTGATCTAATAGAACCAGGAGTACAATGGCAAGTATAGTGATCATCGTCATTCCTCATTTAATAATTTATAAGTAATCTTTAGCCGATCTTTTCGTGTCCTTCCATGGTCCGAGGCATAGATGGATCTTCCAAAGCCGCGCACTGAAATTAAAGCACCATCCTCAATTTCCGTATTCGCCTTGGTCTGCGTTTTAAAATTAACTTTGACTCGCTCCGATTCAATCAGTGCCTTCGCCTTTTGTCTTGACATCCTGTAGATGCAAGAGACGAGGGCGTCCAGTCGATTGGACGAAACCGTCGCCTCATGGATGCTAAAGTTTTCGCTACTGGGCACGTAGTCCTTGAGTGGCAATTCCTTGACCTGCACATGGTTGCGACCCACTTTTTTAAAAAATACCAGTAGATAATCCAGGATTTCTCGCTTTACTAGTACATAGGCCGTCTCGCCATGAATGGAAATATCCCCGACGCGATCTCTCGCAATGCCAAGACCAAGTAGTGAACCTAAGATGGAGCGGTGAGTTAGCTGCCCCGATGAACTTTCAATCTTTAACAGACCCAGCTCGTCATTGGCAGAAAATTCCATATAGTCCGGACTAAAGGCGACAACTCGCCTCTCATCTGTCTTACTTACTTCACTGACACTCACTTTAAGATGAAAGATGGCATTTGCAATTTCACGAGTTAATTTCAGTTCGTAGAGGTCTAAAAAATCACTATACTGTACCTGGTGATTTTTTAGAGCAATGTCCATTAAATCAATCATGCGGCGCAATAAAGTGATTTTTTCAGAATCATTAATATGGGCTAAAAGCTGTTCTCTATCTAAATACATCTTACCAAGGGAACATCCCTGAGTTTTGAAGTTCTTCTTTTAAACCGTCAATTTCAATATTAGCAGGCGCTAAAATAAAGATATCTTTGTTGACTTTTTGAATCTTACCTTCAATGGCATAGAGTGCACCATTGACAAAGTCGAAGATTTCTCTCTTCACATCAAGATCAAGTTGTTCAAAGTTTAATACTACGGCCTTGCGTTCCTTTAAATCATCGACGATGTAAGGACTTTCATCATAAGATAGAGGTTCATGAACTGTAATGATCATGTCAGAGCTTAGAGTTTTCTTAGGAGCTGCATAGGAGTCCTTCGTACGGCGAGATTCAATGCGATGTGCACCGGTTGGTACGCTTTCAACCTCATCCTCAGTTTCTTCCTCTTCTAAGTAGTCATAATCATCTTCGTATTCATATTCATCATCAAAGCCAAAAGCTCTCTTAAACTTACTCTTTAAATCCGCCATTCCACTTCCTCCTATTTACTATAGTCTCTTGCACCAAAAATACGACTGCCTACTCTCACCATATTCGATCCCTCTTCAATGGCTATTTGATAGTCCTGACTCATTCCCATGGACAGAATATCCATGTCGACACCTTCATAGTTCGAGTTTTCAATCTCTTCTTTTAATTTAAAAATTTTTCTAAAACTCTCTCTAATAAGCTTTTCATCATCGGTAAAGGGAGCCATGGTCATCAGTCCGTTCACTTTAATATACGAATAATCCAAAATGGACTCTAAAAAAGGAAGGACATTTTCAATGAGCAACCCGCCCTTATGACTTTCTCGGGTGATATTTACTTGTAGTAGACAGTTCACCACTGTGTCTGTTTGCTTACCACGACGATTAATCTCTTTGGCTAGAGACTTACGGTCTAATGAATGAATCAAGACAATATCTTGATAGATATATTTTACCTTATTTGATTGTAAACTTCCAATCATATGATAAGAAACATCAGACTTTTTGCCCATTTCATCTAAAAGTTCGATTTTTTTCTCCAACTCCTGAACTTTATTCTCACCAATGGAGGTAATGCCGCAGTCTAAGGCCTCTTCAATGTACTCAATTGGATGCGTTTTCGTCACAGCAATGAGCTCTACCGGCTCACCGGTGAGGCTGTGCTTTCTCGCTGCTTCAATTTCTTCTCGTACGATTTCAATATTTTCACAAATACTCAACTTTATCTCCTCTTCTAAATGATTTGTTGATCTGATACTTCCGTTGGACTGGTGATGACCTTATCCATGACAGACAGTGTTCTAACGGGTTTGTCATTGATGATAATTTCATCCGACTCATTCCCCAATGAAACATAAGCTTCCTCTCTTGTTTCATCAATGACTTCCACCGGTACAAAGCGAACTAAGCCATGCACTTCTTGTACATAAACTCCACGCACGCCGTCGTTTTCTACAATAGCCGTTGAAGGAATCGTCAGCGCCTCTTCTTCCTTTTGAATGATCTTTATGTCATGCACTCTCTCATCATAGTACTTTGCCAGTTCATCCTGAAACTCCATAATGAGACATGACTTGCCGTCCTCTTGAATATTCATCTGTCGGACCACGGCCTTAATTGGACTTTCCGTATCAATGCTTAAGCTCAGCACGTCCCCTTCCTTAATATCATGGATCAAGCGCTCGTCGCTGATACCAATGGCCATGTACCAATTTAAATTTTCAATCAGACGGAAGATGGGCTCGTTTTTCTTTACATGGATATCCTGAGATTCATAATTTTTTATCTCTTGTCTATTAAGATAATCGTAGGTAAAGTGGTCAAATCCCTTGGCCGTGGAAAATCTTCCCTTCAAGTCATTTATCTTATAACTTACAATGCCTGGAAAATCAGCAGTGTAGGAATAATTTGTAGTGGACAGTTGTAAACTCAGTTTCTCCTTCTTTGCTTCAAGATCTTCCAAGTCCAACTTCAAAAGCTCATTTAGCTCTGAAATATTGACGGTGTGCTGTGTATTTAAGTCCAGATTGTTAATGGAAGTAATTAACTTTTCATACTCCCGGTCCCTGGCAAAGGTTTGAATACTACGAATTAAATTTAAATCCTTATCATCTAAGGCCTGACCCTTTGTTGCCGGCTCCTCATCCTCATTTAAATAATCAATGGCCGCTTGAATTTTAATAATCTCATCCTTGATCTGTGTATTATCATTCATGAGATTGATATTTGCAATTTCAAAATCCTTGGGCACCTTCTCTCCCTCTTGAGCTTGAAAGACGATGGTGCCTGTTCCCTTGGACTTGTACGTCTTTTCATTTAAGAGACAATATCCCTTGGATTGGATGACTTGACGATAAATGGTCACTTGAGGATCGACGGTCTTATGTTTTGCATAACTTGCTTTATAAAAAAAGGTCAGAGCAACTGCACAAATAATTAAAAGTATGACGGCAAAACTTACACGGCGCCTAAACCGGTTTCTTCGATTTCTCCGGCGCTTCATATTGAGGGCACTTTGATATTCGATTTCAGAAGCTGACTTACTCATAGAACATCTTTTCTATCTCATGTTTAGATCGTCTACGCATTAATTTGTCCACTGCATCCTTAGGATCCGCCCCTTCATAGAGAACTGCGTAGAGGGCCTGTGTAATTGGCATTTCCACATCTTGCTCCTTGCTCAAGATATAGGCAA
>CAYFQX010000070.1:0-2568 GCA_964345405.1 uncultured Peptoniphilaceae bacterium | reverse complement strand
TTGTCGTCTTGTAACCTTCCACTACCATCTTTACTTCAGCCATGGCCTCTTCCACAGAGAGTCCTTGACCAATCAGGTAGCCAAACTTACGATTGCGACTGTGTAAACTGGTGCAGGTTACAATTAAATCGCCAATGCCTGACAGACCTTGAAAAGTTTGAGCATGAGCACCCATATTGATGCCGAGTTTTGTCATCTCATAAATTCCACGTGTCATCAGTGCAGCGATGGTGTTGTCACCATAACCCATACCATCGGTAAGTCCTGCCGCCAAAGCAATGATGTTTTTCAGCGCTGCTCCCATTTCCACACCCATGAGATCATCCTGTGTGTAGACGCGGAAGACATCATTGTTACAAAGATCCTGAACTTGGCGAGCATGCTCGATGTTCTTGGAGGCGGAGACAACGGTAGTAGGAATGTTAATGGCAACTTCTTCTGCATGAGAAGGACCGGAGAGTGCGACAAAAGGTTGGTTGGGAACAATCTCCTCTACGACTTCAGAGATCCTCAAATGACTTGTCTCTTCAAGTCCCTTTGCTAAGTTCACAAGGATGGTCTTAGGCTTTAACTGTTCCTTAATATTTACAACGGTACTACGCACACTATTGGTTGGGACACCTAGGACAATAATATCTGCATCCTCAACTACGCGGTCAAGCGAGTTTATAAATTGAAGTCGATGGTCAAGTTGAACACCTGGCAGGTATTTTTCATTTTTATAACTTTCCTTCATCGAATGAAATTGTTCTTCATTTCTAATATATAAATTGACCTCATTGCCATTTCTGGCAACAAGATTGGCAACAGCAGTTCCCCAGCTGCCCCCACCAATGACAAGCACTTTTTTCACTCTGTCTTTCGACCTCCAATCTTATTCTCCGACTTAGTTAGTAATCTGGTGATATTTGATTTATGCCTTAAGATACCTAGGATACTCAGTAAGATCAGGCAGCACATATTGACGCTACTCTCTACTCCAAGTAAGTAAAAAATGATGGGATTGAGCACAAAGAAGGTAATACTTCCTAAGCTTACATATCTGCTGATGGCTGCCACAAGTATGGCGACAATAACGGCTATGATCCCCAGTTTAAAATTATAGACAGCAAGGGTTCCAAGGGTCGTTGCAACCCCCTTGCCACCTCTAAAATTCATGTAGAAGGGAAAATCATGACCCAGCACACAGGCAATGGCTGCAATTAAAATGGTATCCCACGGCAGAAGTTGTTTCATCAAGAGCATACAGACAATCCCCTTGGCAAAATCTATAAAAAATGTATAGAGACCCACTTTGCGGCCCATGACACGCATGGCATTGGTCGTTCCTGCATTCTTACTGCCATGCTCTCGGATGTCCAGTCCCTTCATAATCTTACCTAAAATAAAAGACCCTGAGATGGAACCAATGAGATAACTTAAGACGATGGCAAGCAGATAGATCATCGGTTTCTAAGCTCCAACACAATGGGCACGCCGTCAAATCTAAAGGCCGCACGAATTTGATTTTCCATATATCTCAGATATGAAAAATGGAAGAGTTCCTTGTTGTTTACAAAGAGCGCAAAGGTAGGGGGTCTAGTACTTACTTGAGAACCGTAATAGACCTTGCCGCGCTTACCCTTGTCAGACATGGGCGGATTCATCAAGACGGCGCGATTGATGATTTCATTTAAAACTCCGGTTTGGATGCGCATAGAGTAGTTGTTATTTACTACATGAATCAAACTCAAGAGATTGGAGACACGCTGACCGGTCTTTGCAGAGATAAATAAAATCGGCGCATAGTTGATGAAAGGAAGTTCCCTGCGAATCTCATTTTCAAACTGTTTCACAGTGTAGTTGTCCTTTTCAATGAGGTCCCACTTATTGACTGCTATGATGATGGCCTTTTTATTGTCATGCGCAAAGCCGACAATCTTAGAATCCTGCTCTGTCACGCCAATAGTGGCATCGATAATTAAAACGCAGACATCACTTGCCTCGACACTGCGAAGGGTACGAACGACAGAGTAACGCTCGACTTTGTCACTGATCTTCTTCTTACGTCGTAGACCTGCCGTGTCAATTAAAGTGTAATCAGTATCCTCGTATCTAAAATAAGAGTTGATACTGTCTCTTGTTGTACCCGGTATATCGGTAACGATGGAGCGCTCTTCACCTAGAATATAATTTACCAGGGAAGATTTACCTGCATTGGGTCGACCAATAAAGGCAACTTTAATCTCATCTCTCTCTTCCTCAGTCATGGGAGTAAAGTCCTCAATGCAAGCGTCCAGCAAGTCACCGATCCCGCGACTTTGCTCTGCACTTACGATAAATGGCTCTCCAAAACCCAGTTCATAAAATTCGTATTGGTTTTGTTCAGAGATCTTTGCATCCATCTTATTAATGACAAGAAGAACTTTCGACTTTGCCTTTCTTAGCAGTGTGGCAACTTCACGATCTAAGCCTGTCAGTCCGTCCTTGCCGTCCACAACAAATAAAATCACCGAGGCCATGTCCATGGCGACTTCTGCCTGATTGATGATATCCGTGGAAAAATGCTCTGGAAACATGCTGGTCATC
>CAYFQX010000069.1:0-7800 GCA_964345405.1 uncultured Peptoniphilaceae bacterium | reverse complement strand
ATTCGGACTTGCCATAGATTCTATCTCGAGTGACACCGGGGGTGTCTTCCGTAATGGAAAGTCGATGGCCGACAATGGCATTAAATAGAGTAGATTTACCTACATTGGGCCTACCGACAATACATACAACCGGTCTATCCATTCATAGCCTCCTTTATAATTGTCCCAACAAATAATTTACCCTGATTGGCTACGGGAATTATCTTTGTCTTTAATTTATCTTCAAGCTCATCTAGATAATAGTCATCAAGGGTGATGAGTTCATCGCTACGAAACATTGTTCTAGGTACCATTATAGCAGTTTCCCCGTGACTCTTCAATTTGTCAATGAGATCAGTCCCCGTTAGTAAACCGGTGACTTTGACATCCTCACCAAAGAAATTATTCTTGACGGTATAGACGGTGAGATGAAGAGCTGGAAATTCTCTCATCAATTGATCTGCAATTTCTTTAATCATCGGCGATGCATACTCTCCTGTCACGATTCCAAGATTAATGGGATTTAATTTGAGATCTTTATCCACTAACTCATGAATGGCCCCTTGGGCTTCATTCTTAAAGGAGCGAATCAAACCCACGCCATTTTCAAATTGCGGATAGCCATCGTAATAGGCTTCTTCCGGTACCTCTTGCTCGGCAATGAGATAAAATTCATCGGACAAATAGGCGAATCCCTCACCGGTTGTACTTCGACTTTGATTTGAAAATGCCTCGACTTGCTTAATCACTTCTCGCGCCTCATCCTTTGTAAAGCAGTTTAGAGGTGCAAGACCGTCGCGATATTTTGTAAGTCCAACGGGCACAATGGCTACGGAATGCATGTGAGGCCTTAGTGCATCGAGATCTTTAAGCGTCTGATCCAGTTCACTGCCGTCATTTACTCCGGGTATTAAAACAATTTGCCCATTGATATCAATGCCTGCACTGGTGAGTTCGCGAAGTGAGTCAAGCACTTCACTGGCACGCTTATTTTTTAGCATGCTGATACGCAGCTCGGGATTGGAGGTGTGAATGGAAACATTTACCGGAGACAAGCGGTAGTCGATCATACGCTGGAAATCTTCTCTCGACATATTTGTAAGCGTAATATAATTTCCCTGTAAAAAGCTAAGTCGACTGTCATCGTCTTTTATATACAAAGTGTCCCTCATATTGGGTGGCATCTGATCGATGAAACAAAAGGTACATGCATTGGAGCAGGTCTTTTGGCGATCCAGTAGAGGCTGTTCAAAGTGGAGGCCCAGATCCTCACCAAATTCCTTTTCAATATCAAACTCCCAAAGTTCCCCGTCCCTCTTTTCAATGGTCAGCAGAATATTTTCATCGCCAATATGATATCTGTAGTCAATGACATCGCGCACTTGATTGCCATTGATCTCGAGGAGCATATCGCCTGCCTCGATACCTAGTTCCTCTGCAATGCTATCGGGGTCCACTTTTGCAATGGTATTTAATTTTCCATAGATCGGTTTTAATTCGTAGGGATTCATCCTTCACCTTCTTCTAAAATAGAAAAAGCTCGAAAACTCGAGCTTTCAACTATTTACTGTCATAGAGAGGAAATGCGTCGCAGATTGCTTCCACACGTTTCTTAATTTCCTCTTCAGTTCCTCTATTCTTTAAGATATCGAGCATGATCTTTGCAACTTCTTTAATTTCAGCTTCCTTAAGTCCGCGAGTAGTCATTGCTGCCGTACCAATTCGGATACCGCTTGTGACAAATGGAGACTCCGGATCGTAAGGAATAGTGTTTTTATTCGTTGCAAGGCCGTTGTCATTTAATTTTTTCTCAGCTTCTTGACCGGTCATGTTAAGACTTCTCATGTCTAGGAGTAAGAGATGGTTGTCAGTACCGCCGGAGACCATACGGATTTCCTCTTCCTTAAAGATCTCAGCCATTGCCTTGGCATTTTTAATAATTTGCTCCTGATAGATCTTAAAGTCATCTTCCAGGGCTTCCTTAAAGGACACTGCCTTGGCTGCAATGACATGCATCAGTGGTCCACCTTGAAGTCCCGGGAACACACCGCTGTCAATTTTCTTACCTAATTCCTCTTTACATAGGATGGCGCCACCGCGTGGACCTCTCAATGTCTTGTGAGTTGTCGTAGTGACAACATCGGCATATTCCACAGGATTTTGATGAAGTCCTGCAGCAACAAGTCCTGCAATATGAGCCATATCTACCATAAAGATGGCGCCCACTTCATCGGCAATTTCTTTAAAAATTGAAAAGTCGATTTCTCTTGGATAAGCACTGGCACCGCCAATGATTAACTTTGGTCGTTCAGCCTTCGCAATGCGACGAATCTCGTCGTAATCAATGCGCTCAGTTTCACGGTCCACACCATATTCAACAAAGTTAAAGAACTTTCCTGAAATATTTACAGGACTGCCGTGAGTTAAATGTCCCCCTTGAGATAAGTTCATGCCAAGAACTTTATCTCCGGGAGTTAGTAGTGCGAGATAAACTGCCATGTTGGCGTTGGCACCGGAGTGAGGTTGAACATTACTGTATTCCGCATTAAAGATTTTTCTCAAACGTTCGTTGGCAATATCTTCTGCAATATCCACCACTTCACAACCGCCGTAATAGCGCTTACCGGAATAACCTTCTGCATATTTATTAGTTAAAGGACTTCCCATCGCTTCCATAACTGCGCGAGATACAAAGTTTTCTGAAGCAATCAGTTCGATGTGTTTTTGTTGTCGATGGGTCTCTGCCAAAATTGTCTCATAAATTTTAGGATCGTCGTTCTTTAAAAATTCGTAGTTCATATAACCTCCCAAATCTTTCAATAACCTTCGTTTATGTAATTTTCAATCACAGAAATATGAGTGCCCTCGATAAAATTAGAATTTTCATGAAGCACTTCACGTAGTTTTTCTGACTTTGAATGAAAAACCGCCTCTTCCCTATCCAGGATCACAATTTCAAAGAGTCTATTTTTCAAACGATTGGAGTTTGTCTCAATATAGTACGCCTCCACCTGTTCAAATTCAATTAATTTTAAAATATCAAGAGTTGCCTGATCTTTTAAATCATAATACTTTTGCGACAGGTTCAAACAGTGGTTGACTCTACGACATTCAGCGCCAAGGGCACGTTCATCTCTGGCCATCATATAGTAATACTTAGCCAAGGTGTTGTAGTACTGATAGTTAAAAATACCCTTTTCATAGTGATTAATGTACAAGAACGGGCGCATATTGGAACCACTAAAATATTCGATGTTTTTAAATAGAAATTTTCTCTTGGTAATCGCTCCACTTTCATACTCTTCAATAAGATGTGATCGCGCTTTGATAAAATGATCAAACCAGTCCTTGCGTTTTGGTTTTATAGTTCGTGTATGTTCTTCAACCAATAACATGAATTAATACCGGTAAAATCATCAGAATACCTAGACAAAAAGCAAGTACTCGAACAAATAGCTTATTCTTTAGCACAATAGCCTCCTAACTGATGATAAGCCCCTCGAAGGGGCTTATCATGTTTACTCTAATTCAATTGCATATTCTTTTAATTCTTCTGGCAATTCATCCAAGACATAGTCGATGTTTAGATAAATTTCTCTATTTTCTAAGTTTAAAGCATTTAATTTATTAAAGAGATAGACTAGATCTTCATCTTTTAAATCAAATATTTTATAGATTCCGTCGATATAGATTTTTTCCAAGTCATAGTCCATAGCAAGTAGACCGGTTAAGAATCCATAAAAGTTATCAAGATTTGTTAAATTGTATTCAGAGGCATTGATCAGGCGAACATTGTAGTCCAGACTAAAAATATGATCGTCTTCAACTTCTACAAAAGCAAGATTTCCGTTGCCGCCTTCGATTTCTTCATTTGCTCTGTCAATAAGCCATTTTGTCTTACCTGATCCTGCTGCACCTAAAATAAATTTAATCATACCATACCACCCTTTCAATGATATTTACAAGATGTAAACTTTTATGAATTTTACTCTTCCTCTAGTTCACGGAAAATATTTTCAAATTCTTCCGCAACTTTGTAAAACTTATCCTCATCTTCAATGAAGACAAGCTCGATTTCATCCTCGCCTACTTCGTTAAAACCGTAGATTAGAACGTCTTCGCCAATTTCTTCATCTTCAGGTAGAAGCGCAATGTACTCTTCACCTTCGTAATCAAAGACACCCAGTACAATACAGCTAAACTCTCTACCATCTTCCATTTCAAGTTCTATTATTTGTAATTCTTCGTCATGATCGCAGTGACCATGTTCGTGATCGCAGTTGCTATGATCTGTCATATCTTCTCCTTTGCTTTTACTAAAAAAGTGTATCTATAGTACTTATTATTTTACCCCAATAACGGAATAAATTCATTAATATTTTATTTTTTTGGCAAGTTTATATGACAATATCCGCCGGGATTTTTCTCAAGGTACTGTTGATGCCATTCCTCGGCTAAATAATAGTTCTCCAAAGGTCGAATTTCAACTTGAATCTTTTGATCAAAGGACGCCTGCCTCTTCATTTGGTCCTCCAAATAAAATGCTCTCTCCTCATCATTTGTGTAGTAGAGCCCGGTGCGGTACTGTGTCCCCACATCATTTCCCTGCTTATTGAGTGAAAATGGATCGATGATACGATAGAAGTGATCTAAGATCCCTTCCCTACTAATCACAGATGAGTCATAGACAATTTCTACACCTTCGCAAGAATTTGTACCACCGCGGCATACTTCCTCATAGGAGGGACTTATGACTTGACTGTTGATATAGCCTACACTTGTAGCTAGGATGCCATCGGTTCTTCTGAAATACTCTTCCACACCCCAAAAGCAGCCACCTGCAAGATAAATTTTACTTTTCATAACGAATCACTCTTCTCAATATCCATAGTAATTTCGATTATTTTTGTGCAACAAAGGTCTCAAATATTCAATCTTATCTTCAATCTCCCGGTTCATGTTTAAGATCATCTTTACTCGACTGTTAAAGAAAGTATCCGGTCCAAATGTGTAACTTAAAACATACTGTGCATCCACATGCTCTGTAAATTCCTTTGCAATCTCATCCAGTAAAAACAATCTCATCTGCTCCTCTTCCTCAGGAGTCAAATGCGCTTCACTCAAGAGATCGTCAATTTGCTCTTCAATTTTGTGCTCAATATGATTGATAAAGTGCTCAAAGGAACTCACCACCGGCTCATTTTCAATCTCCGACAGTACCTTCATCATGAGATTCCATCCAAAGTCCTTGTTAAGTGATTGGCCAATGGCATCTGCAATCTGCCTAGAAAACTCTGAGTCAAACTTTGGCGCTCTTTCAAATTCGATAAAAGTTGAGAGATCGATTTTCTTCGGATCCAAGTGATTCACTCGATTTAACAGTTGAAGAAAGCGCTTACCTGCCAGCGGATCGTCAGACTCTTTCATCTGCTCGTAAAAATAATCTACAATGGCATCGCTTGAGGGCTCAAAGTTGACGACAAATCCAAGTTCTTTGTGAACTCTACTGACACAGAGATCGTGAATAATCTTAGATAAGAGCGCCCGCACTTGTTTTGTGCTATTTTCAGTGATACTGGCGTCCATTTGATTGACGTGATCATAGAGTATCATGAGCTGCCTGTCAATCATAGTTAGATTGTCCTTGATGGAGTACATGATGTCTCGAAAGAAGTCCTCTGTCATGAGATAGTTGTAATTTTTATAGAGAATGCGATGATCGATTTCTCCCCAAAAAACATTGACCAGGGACTTAATTTGCAGTTCAAAATTGATACGTCCCTCGCCATCTTCACAGTAACCATCAATTTTATAAATGCCAAAGCCATTTCGCTGTGACTGCGGTTGAATTTCATCCAAATTTAAAAATATGGACCGGCTGTCTCGAGATCGATAGTAACCTTCCCCTACGGGAATTGTAAATTGATTCATCAGTTCCTCATAGATCAGTCGCTCGTCCTTTGTAAATCTACATTCAATCCGAAGGCCAATGATATCTGACAAATTCTTAAACACAGCCTCCGGTGTCTTATATTTTAAATAAAGATTGTTTCTGAGTATCTTTTCGCGCATACTTTCTGCTGACTTTATACGACAATTGGTATTTAAGAAACCATCCAAATGGCGATAACTATCGTTAAAATAGTCATCCAGTCGATCCTTAATCTTCACCAGACGATCCATTTGATTGAGTCTGATCTCAAGGGTCTTGTCAATAAAGTCAAATAGATGCAATTCCATAGAAACCTCCTAATTATCATTCACATTAAAATTATATCATAAGAATGAGGTTATGGAGTGAGAGCTAAGGACAAATAAAAAGACCCTCTCAACTGAGAGGGCTTTCAATTAGTTTCTCTTTACTGGAAATGCCTTTTCTAGTGCATCGATCTTTTCGATGTAGCTTTCCTGTTGTTTTAGACGAAGTACTTCATTTTGTAGTTCGTGTTTTGTCTCATCAAAAGTACGTTCTCTTTCAGGAGTAATGTCGATTAATTTGATGATGTGGTAACCAAAGTCAGTCTTAACAGGATCAGAAATTTCACCCTTTTCCATAGAGAAGACTTTTTCATCAAATTCAGGAACCATTTGACCTGGATAGAACTGTCCTAGATCACCACCATTGTCCTTCGATGGGCAAGTGGAGTTTTCCTTAGCTAGTTCGCCAAAATCTTCACCGGCTTCAACTCTTGCCTTGATCTTTTTAGCTTCTTCCTCATCATCTACAAGAATATGAGCAGCATGAGCAGTTGCAGGAACTTTTAGATTGTCCTTAACTTTTTCGTAGAATTCCTTCACTTCTTCTTCCGTTACATCGTGACCTTCAATGGTCTTGGCAAATGCATAGGACTTAAGAAGGTTTTTCTTGGTTTGTTCAAGAACTTTGACGAATTCTTCCTCTTCGTCAAAGTTATTTTCCTTTGCATCTAGATAGAGAAGTTCTTGACGAATCAATTCGTCTAAGATTTGTTTTTCCCCTTCTCCAGATTGGAATTGGACTGCAATTTGCGGATCCATTTGCGCAATGTAATCCTTTACATCAAATTCAGTAATTTCTGTACCACCTACAGTTGCTAAAACTTTGTTTTGTTGTTCGTTCACTAAAATCCTCCTTAATAAAAAAGCCTCTTAACGAGGCTCTTATTAACCGATATGAATATTTTCAGCTTGAAGACCCTTTTCACCCTCGACGACTTCGAAAGTTACTTTTTGACCTTCTTCAAGACTTTTAAAGCCATTAACTTGGATTTGTGAAAAGTGAGCGAAGACATCGTGACCTTCCTCAGTTGTAATAAATCCAAAGCCCTTTTCAGCATTAAACCATTTGACAGTACCTTGCATTTGACATACCTCCCTGCATTATATTTCTTTAGAAAAAAAGACTAGAGATAAGCATGTCAACCAAGTTACTTCTAATATTTAATTCTCAAAGCTGTTATGATTATACCAAACTCGCCATTTATAGTCAAGGTAATGAGCATATTTTGCCCGGATATAGCAATGGGTCTGCTCCTTATCTTTAGAGCAAATTGTATAGTAAAATTCCATATCAGCTGTAGATTCCATGGTCACAACAATCTCTGCAGGATGTAAGATTTCCTTCGCGTAGATGACATCCATTTCACTGATGTAGTGATCCTTAGTAAACTCAGGCTCCACTTCTTCCATGGCTCTGTGAATGTACTCTACATAGACAATATTATTGATATGTCCGTTTTCATCCACATCTTCATCTCGAGTTGACAAGATCACTTCCGGGCCCGTTGGCATCTTTTTTTCAAGATTTTGAATGGTCTCAATGTCCTTTGAATCATCAATGAC
>CAYFQX010000068.1:425-8297 GCA_964345405.1 uncultured Peptoniphilaceae bacterium | reverse complement strand
CTAGTCTTAAGATTATCCAATAACTTCCATTCTTCAGGTGCTTCCGGAGTTTGGAGATTATTATTCCTAAGATTTGATAAGGACTTATATGAACAAATTGACTTTAAAAAGTCAGGTTACTACGATCCAAAGGATTTAAAACTTTATAGTTTTGCAGACTCCAATGGAGAATATGAAAAGTACTACAACTTAGCTGACATCACTACCACATGGGCTGCCTTTAAAAACCAAATCCCGTTCGAAATTGTAATGAAGGAAGGGGTAACCTACGAAAGCCTAAGTGAAAAAGGCAAGGACTTCTTTATCCAATCTCGCTTTACAGATATAACAGGTAGCAAAGTGTACACCTATGCTCCTAGGGGAACTAGAGATGACTACATGACCTACACCAGATCTACTGTCATTCCTTTTAAATCTGATATTGAAGATACCTTTGTCGAAACAGGTTATCAAGCTTCCGGTGATCCATTTATTATGAACAAGACCTTTGCTGCAGAATACGACCCTCTGTATGGAAAGTCTACGGATGGTGAAGATTCAAGCACCGCTCTTATGAGTCTTCAGTATAATTTTGTCCATAGATCTATTGCAGGTAATGATACTCCCGATGGGATAAATTTTGGACTATTAATGGGCTTCGATAAGAAATTAGCGGATTATCTTATTGTAGATAAAGAAGATCAAGGACAGTCTATTATTGGTAATATCGATTATAAAGATGCTAGAAAGCTTCTTGTATATGCAGGTACAACCATAAAATATGAAAATATTGTAATTGACGGCGACATGGCCTATATCGCCATTGTACCAAATACATGGAAGGCAGATTTACAAGCGACACACATTCTGGGAGGAGATGCAAAGCCAATCACTGTTCCTTCAGACAGTCTTAGAGGATACTATTACAATGGTGGAGGAGGATTAAACAAGTTTATCAGCTTAAACCTTAAATCAGACAATGACAAGATAACGAAGTACCTATATGATAATAGCCTTAACTATGTAACGATTAATAGAATGGGCGGATTTATCCAAGAAAATCCAGGGTGGTCTATCTATGAGTACACAGCAGAAAATGACATCACCGCTCCTAAGGGTGGAAGCGTCGATATTGCCCTCTCTAAGAAGATGAACACAGGAAATTCAACCAACTATATTACCTTTAGAGTTGGAGACAATGATGGTCTATCCCGTAATGGGGCTGGTTATTATATTAGTAGCGGTGATCTTGCAACTTGTCTAGAGCAAGTTAAGGCGGACCAAGGTTATGAACTACAAAAAGTGAACTTCCTAGGTGGTCAAAAGATAAGAAAGGGCGATAAGGTAAATGTAATATTTACCCATGACCCTAATTATGATGGGGACGTGTATCTTTGGGAACCAACATGGGATGATCCTAATAATATAGGCCTAGGCAAAACCGGAAAATGGGACATTTACGGTCAACTGGATCTTAGACCTCTACAGAGTGCGCAAGTCACCTATACAGACCCAGTGGACAAAGAGGTTAAATATGTCAACATTACAAAGCGCGCTGGAGTTTGGAGATCAGACAATTCTGAAGTATTCAATTTCGGAACAAATGGAAGGTTCACACTTAACTACAATAATATAGACAAGACAAGTCCTCTATATATTGATGCAACAAACAACGAGAACACCACAAAGAGAACTACTATTACAAACCTCGGAGGAAAGTTTGAAAGAGTAAAAAATGAAGATGGAATTCCATTTACCTATACTAAACCATACTTTATAGATAACTCACAAAAGATCGGTTCATTCATTATTGATAAGGCAGACTATATGCCAACCCAAGATATCTTTACCAACGACTATAGTAAGGTATCTACAACGACAGATGCTTCAGCAGCAGGCTTTAATTTCGCCGATCAATTGAAGAATAAGCAAGCCTTTGAAAAATTTGATCCATTTAGAGATAACTTCGATGCCTTTATGACTGACCTTGTAGACATCAGAGGTTACTCCCTATACCAACACGGTACTGTAGCTTCCTTGCTTGTGCCCAAGAAGAATGGTGAGATTGTAGAAGCCTACGGAGTTGCCTTAGAAGACGAAGTTTCAGAATCCGGAAACGACTTGGGCGAGATCATCACAGATATGTCTACGCCAATTAATTTCAATGGAAAAAGTACACCGGTTGGCTATACGATACAAAGAAACCAAGAACGATTTCTCTAGTCAAAGACTTAAAACTGCTCTTTGCCAACAACACTTCTTCATCCCTACTATCTGACTGGAAGGTAGAGAGAGTAAGAACCAGAGTTTTATTTGATGACAACAAGGATTTTGACTTTGATAATAAAACTAGCAGTGTCAACGGTATTGTAAAAATCGTTCCGGACAATGAGCTTTACTATCAACAAGATGGATATAAACCAAATGGTTTTAGCGAAAGTTCAGGCGCAAAACTTGTAGATGATTTTGGAAATCCACTATCTCTGGCAGTGACTTGACTGTAAGACAGTGGCCGCAAATCCAAAGGCCTATACTGACAACAAGGGTGAAAACCACAAGTTTGTCGGTTGGGCAACTGGCAAAGTGGATGCAAAGGACTATGCAGCTCTTCCGGTTTTAGAAAATGTAGAGCAATGGGAAGATGTTAAAGCGGGCACTAAAGTTTACAAAGTTACTCCGGACTCTCCAATCGACTCTCATCAAGTCATCTATGCAGTTTGGGGAGACGGTCTAAAGATCAACCTACATGCCAACAACGGAAAAGACACAGTCTACCAAACCTCTGTCCTAGAAGCTGACTTTAAAGACGGCAAGGCTGTCATCGACATTCCTGCAGTACCATACTGGCCCGGAGGAACATTAATTACTGACCCAATATTAAAGCAGTTTATTAATACAAAGCTTGAGGGGACAAATAATGACCCTATACATACTTTTATTGGCTGGGCTTCTAAAGCTGACGAAACTGGTTTAAAGATTGGTTATAATCGAAGTGAACTGGCAAAAGAAGATAACGGACTGGATGCAGAACAAATTAATAGTGGTAAGTACAAGGCAAGTACCATCTTTAGCTATAAAGAAGACACCGATTCTTACGAATCTACCAACCTACTACTTCCAAATAACCACGAGTTAATTCTTGAGGGAACTTATGACGATTGGGCCAACAGACCGAACATCCACCTCTACGCCCACTACAGACCGTTCTTTACGATAGATGTAGTTACCAATACAGAGAAGTTGAAGGAGAAGATGGTCCAAATCCAGCTTATAAAGATACAGATGTCACTTATCGACCGGATGTAAGTATTGGTTTACTTTACAGTGCAGCCATTACAGACTATGACAATCCTACCGTTAAAAGAGAAACAGCCTTCAATAGCTTCACTAAAGGGCAATATGCCTAAAATGACACTCCGGGCTTTGAAATGAAGACAGTACAAGAAAAACAGACAGTGACCTTCTATGTACCGGGAATGACAGACTGGGCCAACGACTTGCCTATGCTGCAGTCGATACAGCCACCGACGAAGCAAGTCAAAAAACTTATTATGACTTTGACGGAAATTGGGGTAAGCTTGGAATCTCCATTTACGGCCAATCTCAAACCGGTCCTCTCGATCCGGCCTTCCCGGGAGAAAATAAGCGAAGTACCAAATTACAAATGGTCAATGTACCGGATAATGATGATGCAACCATCGACACCTTCTCCGGTGCCACAGTTAGAACTCAAAATCTAAGACAAGGTGGTTCAAGTAAATTTGACCTTACCGGTTATTCCTTTGCCATGTACAATGTTCCAAGAGCAGTGCCAAAACCACTCTTTGAAACTGTATATAATGGAGAAAATTCCTTTAAACTAAATGCCAACGGTATAGCTGGTGGTACGACAGTGGACGCAGTTAAAGTAATTTTACCGGATGAAAGAGTTCTCTACTTTGAAAGTGAAATTATCGAAGGTCAAGAAGGCGAAAACTTCAAATTAAAAATCAATGAAAATGAAGGTCAAGAAGGTGTTGCTCCATCTTACAGAGACCCACGACCAGAAGAAATCATCGGTAAAATGGAATATAAAAAAGAGGGCGACAATGAATACTTTGTATTCACCTACACGGGAGCGGACACATTTGCTACAAAAAATATTATTCAAGCCCTATACTACAAGGGTGGTCTAGAGAACAATAACACTGGTGACTTAGGTTCTACAGTTGTTGAAGCCCTTCCCACCAACGCTTCTGTAGACGACTTAAAGCAATTACCAAACCCTAATGAAAATGCAGCTGAAGGTACGGATGTGCTCGTATCGGCAAGAATTAAAGAACAACCTGTCATTGGCACTGTCTATAAATTAGTAAAAGAAGACGGAACTCCAATTAAAGACTCAGACGGAAATGAGATAACTTATGTTTCTTAACCAGGCGACCTTGCCAACAAGACCATTAACTTCCCGGCCTTTAACTCTGTAACAAATAAGTTAAACCATGGAGATAAGATAAAAGTAGTAACCTCTCTACCTTCCTTCCCGGAAGTGGAAGATGTAGATAGTGAACTAATGGGGCTAATCCTCGAAGGTCCACTAAAAGACCTTGTCATTGAAAATGACCTCTTCCGCAGATGGATGAACTTGGGAATCACCATGAAGGGCGAGGACCACGTAGCGGTAGGTAAGTTTAACAGCTCCGACAGTAACAGCTGATGAAGGATGGAAACACACCGGCTGGGATAAAGAACTTAAAAACACTTTCACAGCAGAAGAAACAACAATTACAGCTCAATACGAAGAAATAACAGCACCTGAACCTGAACAATTTACCATCAACTATCTATCTATGGATACAGAAATGGGTACTGTAACTAAGAATAGCGACGTTGTAACAAGTGCGGATCAAATTGAAGGCTCAACTGCAGAAGCAAAACCAGGCTATGAGTTTGTAAGATGGATGGATGTATCTAATCCAGCGGATACAATCCTAATAAATGAAACTCTAAAACCTACTGAAGCTAAGAACACAAGTTATATTGCCATCTTCAAGGCAACAGAACCAGAACAAACTAATGATTTCACCATTTGGTATGTACCTTCAGATGCAACGATGGGACAAGTTAGCCGAGATAAGGAAACTGTAGCAAATACCGGTGAAATCCAAGGATCCACTGCATCAGCTAAGGATGGATATCAATTTGTTAAGTGGATTAATGAAAAGGGTGAACTTGTTTCAAAGGATGCAAAATTAACATCAAATGTTACAGAATCTACTGTCTATGTTGCTATGTTTGAAGAAATTCCTGTAACTCCAGATCCTACCTATAAGCTAATTACAGCTACTAAGACTTGGGAAGGTCTTCCAGCAGGAACAACAGCACCATCTATTAAGTTTGAGCTTTATAGAAAAGCTGGAACTGCTGATGAAGAAAAAGTAACTGAACAAATTGTAAGTGGCGCTAAAGTAAACTTCGGCAACTATGAAATTAAAAATGATGTTGGAGTAGAGTACACTTACTATGTGAAGGAAGTATTTACAAATCCGGCCGAAGCTGAAAACTGGACTGTAAGCGAAAATGGACTTGCAGTTACCAATACTTTAAAGAAGGGGACAGACGTCAACGGTAGCTTGACAATAACTAAAAAAGTAATAGGAAATGATGCTACCGGCGAATTATTCTCCTTTACAGTAACCGGACCTTATGGCTATCGAGAAACTGTTCAAGTACCAGTAAATGGGGCATATAAATTATCAGGCCTAAGAGCAGGAGCTTGCACAGTGGTCGAAAAAGCCAAGGATAACTACAATGTTGATTACGGCACAGCTGGAAACACAGTTCAAGTAAGCTCTAAAAACCCTGGAGCAATCACTGTAACGAACACTTATAAAGATACAACTCCAACACCGACTGAAAAAGACATTATTAAGCACAAGTCCGTATCTTCCACTTCAAAGACACTGCCAACAGCCGTATTGAATTTGTTACCTAATGACAAATCCGTAGCGGTTGGAAGTAATGTCACAGCAAGTCCTCAATTTACCAATGTACAGATCAAGGATGGCGATGGCTACTGGACATTTATAGCTTGGGAACCAACCGAGTTTAAAGATGTACAAAAGGGTAAAGACTACACATTTGTAGGAACTTGGAAGTGGATTGCAGGTGAAAAACCTGAAAAACCTGGTAAACCGGGTGGAGGATTCATTCCGGGTTGGACTGACGAAGGCAAGCCAAATAATAAGGAAACCGGTAGACACTATCTCTATATCAAGGGTTATCCGGATCACACTGTGAGACCGGATCGTCAAATCACGAGAGCGGAAACAGCTACGATGATTGCTCGCCTTGAAGGACTTAATATGAGTAACAGCAACCGACCTAATTTCAAGGACATTGAGTCCAGTTGGTACAATGGCGCTATCAATGCCGTCACTGCCAAGGGCTTAATGCAAGGTTATCCGGACGGAACTTTCAGAGCCAATGCGCCAATGACAAGAGCGGAATTTGCACAGCTGATTAAGAACATCAATCACAAGGCCTATATCAACAAGGGACTACCTTTTGAAGATGTTCGCGGTCACTGGGGATATCCTGCCATTGATAAGGCCTACGGCACTGCATTGATTACAGGTTATCCCGACGGAACCTTCAGACCGGATCGTCAAATCACAAGAGCAGAAGTTGCTCGCATTGTCAACAAACTCTATGACCGTGCCGTCGATGAAACCGGTCTACTCAGAGTGGTTACTAGAGTTGAACGATTTGAAGATCTCACCAGGTCTCACTGGGCATACTATGACCTCGTCGAAGCATCCAACACGCACGACTACGAGCGTCGCGACGCCGGCAAGGTAATGGAAAGCTGGTTGAGAATCATTAAGTAAAATAAATAAATCCATGGGATTTAAAAACAAAACCCTGACCATTTGGTCATGGTTTTTGTATTGGTGGGAAGGGGATGCAAAAATATCTACGATAAATAATAAATAATAAAATACTTGTACAATGTAAGAGTAAAACTCGGAGGAATATGTCATCTTGAGCGTTAAAATTTATTTTCGAGTCGAAAGATCCCCTGTGTTAAGACAAAGACCTGCATGAAGAAAAAGCCTTCCACCTCCATTAACTTACAATTTACAAAGTCTTACACATTCTCTACACGGAGGAAATCTTGGGTGAACATTGCCTGGATATACTATCCTTGAAATTGATATTAGGAGATATTGAATGAAAAAATCTTTGCGAAAGGTAGCTTTTGCTCTTTCCATGGTGTCTATTCTAGGGGCGGCAACTCCTGCCAGTGCTGTACTCAAAGAGGACTACGGAAAGGCGAAGAATGTGATTGTGATGATCCCTGACGGTGCTAGTGTAGAGGCGATTACATATGCCCGTTGGATTAATGATAATAATGCGCTAAATATGGACGATATGGCGACTGGACTTGTGCGTACAAATAATGCGCCAACTTTAATTGCAGACTCTGCACCTGCAGGAACTGCCATGGCCACCGGTATTAAATCGGAGTCTCCCTTTGTAGGTTCCTATCCTTCCAAAGCGGGAATGCCCGGATCGGAAGGTTTTGATGCAAGTCGTGCAAAGATGCCGATTGCAAACCACATTGAGGCAGTTGAACGCCAAGGCAAGTTCACAGGTATTGTCTCTACTTCAAATGTACAACATGCCACTCCGGCAGATTTTTCCGCACATCACCCAAATCGAAATAACTACGACGCTCTTGCAGAGCAACAGGTATTTCAGGGGATGGAAGTGGTTCTAGGTGTCGGATCCAAGAGCTTGAGGGCGGAAGAGCCTGGCGACAAGGAGGACTTGATTAAGGAAATAAAGGACCTTGGCTACGATTACTTTACAACACCGGATGCTATGAAGGCTTCAAAGGCGGATAAAATT
>CAYFQX010000068.1:0-415 GCA_964345405.1 uncultured Peptoniphilaceae bacterium | reverse complement strand
GGGGAATGTTTGATCCCGATGCACTTGCAAATGAGTGGGATCGAAATCCTGCAAAGGAACCTTCCCTCGCAGAAATGACTGACAAGGTCATCGAAGTGCTTTCTAGAAACGACAAGGGATTTTTCCTCATGGTGGAGGGCTCAAAATCGGACTGGTCTACCCATGCCAATGATCCTACCGGACTTGTCTCTGAAATCCTAGCCTTTGACCATGCTGTTGGCACTGCAAAGAAATTCGTTCAAGATAATCCGGGGACTGTGCTTATTGTAGCTACAGACCACGGAACCGGCGGATTTACCATTGGTAATGAGAACACCACCAGTGGCTATGATCGCTTTGACATAGACCACTTTACCAATATTGTTAAAAATTCCAAGATGACAGCGGATCAAGCTGCTCTACTTTTAAACAACGA
>CAYFQX010000067.1:0-8299 GCA_964345405.1 uncultured Peptoniphilaceae bacterium | reverse complement strand
GTATACTATACAAAATTGTAGCTATTTTTAATCATCATCTGATCTCACCTCTTTTTTGAGGCGAATAGAAGTACACTTTGGACAATTTGTCCTAAGACTCTGATTGACATATTATTGTATCATAGTTTGCATTGAATTTATAGAAAGTTGTTGTGTGATATGAAAAGACTTATCTAAAAGATGACAGAAAGGATGAAAAAATGACCAATCAAACGATTGAAAAGCATCAGTATGGATTGAAAGACTATCTAAAGTTTATCATTCCATCACTCTTTGGTATCTTGCTACTGATGGTCCCCATCCAATTGGAAGAGGGAACGACGATTTTTGTAGCCATGATGTCAGATAAGATGCAGGAACTCTTATTCGAGTTCACCTCCTATCTCATTGTGGGATTGATAACGATTTCTTCTATCGGGGCCATCATTACTTATTTTGCAAAACCTAAGGCAATCTTAGAGAGTGAACTTGGAAATACACTCTTTAATGTCTCACTACCTTGGGTCTTAATTCGCTTTGTCGGACTTATCTTTGGATGGATGATTTTACTACAAGTCGGTCCCTACGCCATTATTGAAGAAAATACAGGCGGACTGATCCTATTTGATCTCGCCCAAACCCTATTTACCATCTTTTTATTTGCAGGATTTTTCCTATCGGTACTGACAGACTTTGGCATCTTAGAGTATGTGGGTGTTCACTTGACACCGCTCATGCGACCTGTGTTTAAACTTCCGGGACGCTCCGCTGTGGATGCGCTAGCTTCCTGGGTAGGTGACGGTACCATCGGGGTGGCACTTACCAACACGCAATATGAAGAGGGCTACTATACTGCAAAGGAATCGGCAATCATTGCCACGACCTTCTCCGCCGTGTCCATTACCTTCTGTCTAGTGGTACTGAGTCAAGTTGGGCTGCAAGATCACTTTGGTGTCTATTACTTAACTGTGTCACTTGCAGGGATTGTCGCAGCGATGATTGTGCCTCGAATTCCACCACTTTCCACCAAGCCAAACACCTATATGCACGGCAAGAGTTCGGATCTTGGTGAAGATATTCCCCACGGCTACACTAGAAATGAATGGGCAGTTCATCTTGCTGTAAGTAAAGCTGAGGAGAACCTCAATCTCTCTCAATTTATTAAAAAAGGGGTTACCACATTTATCGACCTTTGGATTGGTGTACTTCCAACCATTGTCGCCATTGGGACCTTTGGACTTATCATTGCAGAGTATACGCAAATTTTCCAAACGCTTGGAAGACCGTTTCTACCACTACTTCAACTGCTTCAAGTGCCTGATGCAGCTGCGGTTTCTAACACCATTGTCGTTGGGTTAGCAGATATGTTCCTGCCAACAGTCATTGGTGCCAACATTCCATCAGATATGGCAAGATTTATTGTCGCGGCACTTTCTGTCACACAACTTGTCTATCTATCTGAGGTGGGGGCGGTCATTTTGGGTACAAATATACCAGTCACTGTGACGGATCTATTTATCATATTCATTGAGCGTACTTTGGTGACGCTACCAATTATTGTACTTGCTGCAAAAATGATATTCTAGTGATAGGAGGAATGAAATGAAACCTGAGATAAATGAAAATATCTCCATCATTGGTGCACCTCTAGACATGGGTGCAAGTATGAGAGGCTGTCGCTTAGGGCCGGATGCCATTCGACTGGCAGGTATTGTCGAGCGTCTAAGTAAGATTGGCTACAATGTGACCGATACGGGGAATATTCAAATTAACAATCATTTGGGACATGAACGTGCGCCAAACAATTTGAACTATTTAGATATTGTCAAGAAGGCAAACATCGACATCTACAACAAAGTAGATCAGGAGATGTCCAAGGGACAATTCCCGGTGATTTTAGGTGGAGATCACGCCATTGCCATTGGAACCATTAAGGCGGTGTTAAATCACTACCCCAATGTCGGCGTCATTTGGTTTGATGCTCACGGAGATATTAACACCAATGAGACGACGCCTTCGGGAAATATTCACGGAATGCCCGTAGCCACACTAATGGGGCTTGGCGCCAAGGAACTTCTTGAGATTGGTGATCCTAAGACCAAATTAAAGAGAGAAAACATCGTCTATATCGGCTCTCGTGATCTAGATGAAGGGGAGCGCTACATGCTCAAGGACCTGGGCATTAAAGTCTTTACCATGCATGAAGTCGATTACTATGGTCTGCCAAAGATTATGGAAGAGGCCATCGATTTTTTACAGGCCACCTGTGACGGGATCCACGTCAGCTTTGATATGGATGTGCTGGATCCTACGGTAGCTCCCGGTACGGGAACCACCGTCCCCGGTGGGATGGGGTACCGCGAAGCCCATGTCGCCATGGAATTACTTGCTAAGACAAAGGATGTTGTGTCCGTTGAATTTGTCGAAGTCAATCCAATTATTGATGACAAAAATAAGACAGCAGAAGCTGCCGTTGCTCTTGCCGGTTCACTCCTTGGCGAGTGGCTCATTTAAAAAAAGACAAAAAGACTCCCTAGACCACGAAAGATCTAGGGAGTCTTTTCTCACGAAAACAGTCTAAACAAGGAACTCATAAGATAGGGCACTAATTTAAAATTAGTATATAGACTGTACTTATACTATATCACAGAAATAGGGATTTAAAAAGGATAATCCTTTAAAAATGTGAAGTTTCCATAGGTTGAAAGGATTTACTTAAAAATAGTCATGGGGAGCGTCATTTTAAAAAAATTCGTGGCTTTCAAAGCTTAAAATCCTGTGAATGACCATATTGTGCTTGGATCTATGCTATAATTTTATCAATAATACATCACATATGAAGAAAGAAGGAAAAAAATGACAGAAAAAAGAAAACACTACCTCCCGACAGCACTGGCTCTGTACTTTACATTTTTCATACACGGGATTGGTGTGTCGATCTTAGCGCAATATAAGGAAAGCCTCACCATGGCCTGGGGGACGGGAGACATCGGGTCGGTCCTTCAAGTTATTGCGGCCCTTGGTTTAGGGCGGTTGATCTCGCTACCGGTAGCTGGTCCCCTATCTGACTCCTATGGTCGTCGAATCACAGGACTCATCGGCGTTTTACTTTACAGTATTTTCTTCATTGGAATGGCAAGAACCACTTCCATGACCGTAGCCTACTTACTTGCCATTTGTGGCGGTATGGCCAACTCATTTCTTGACACCTGTGTCATCCCCACCGTTCTTGAAATTTTCTCAGAGAAGGGCGCCATTGCCAATATGTTTACAAAATTCTCCATGTCTGTCGGTCAGTTAATTCTGCCCTTTGCCATTGGCTATGTCGCTGCCAATCAACTGGGTTATCAGACATTATTTTACCTAAGCGGCGTTCTACTTGTTATTGATGGTATCTTACTGATGTTTCTGCCCTTTCCACAAGTACACCAAGTGGAAAAAGTTGAGAAAAAATCCAAGATGCACTTTACCAAGGAGAGTCTGGCGCTTGTGGCCATGGGATTTATGTGCACAGCCACCTTTCAACTTTGGCTCAACTGTAATCAGGAACTTGGACTGCTCTATGGCATGAGTGATCCCAGTCGTATTCAGTTTTGGTACGCCATTGGAACGATGTTTGCCATTCCATCCACAGGATTCTTCGTTTTAAAGTATCTAACGCCACAAAAAGTTCTCATTCTCTATCCCATCATCTCAATTGTAACCTTAGCTCTGACCTTGATTATCAAGACACCGGCCATGCTACTTGTTGCAGGACTTATCCTAGGATTTACCGCTGCCGGTGGCATCCTTCAACTGGTGGTCTCCCTTGCCAATGAACAGTTTCCTGAAAGTAAGGGTAAGATTACATCCATCGTTATGATTGCCTCCTCCATTGCAAATTATGTCGTCCTTGGTTTGGCGGGAAAGATTACCCAAGTCTATGGGGTAAACAGTCCACCTCGCATCGTCATGTTAAACATAGGAATTACTGCCGTAGGCATGTTACTTGCCATCTATATCAATCAAGTGGAGAAAAAACTAAAGGCCTGAGTTTAATAGAGTTTACATGGACTTTACAATGAATTGATATAATGGAAGAGGAAGTAGATTTAAGAGAGGTGATATTTTGATTCATGCGGTTATTGATATTGGTTCAAATACTGTCAGGCTATCTGTCTTTAAGGAAAGCAAGGACCCAAGCAATCCTCTAATTAATCTCTTTAATGAAAAGGAGACGGTGGGTTTGGCAGGCTATCGAAAGGACAAGAAGTTGACGGAGGAGGGGATCCAACGACTGATTGAAGTCCTAAAGGACTTTAATTACATTATCGATAACTTTGATGAAATCAACCATGTGACACCTTTTGCAACGGCAAGTTTGCGTAATGTTGAAAATACGGAGGAAGTGCTCAAGCGAGTGAAGGAGGAAGTTGGTTTTGACATCATCCTTCTAAGTGGGGAGGAAGAGGCGAAGTACTCCTTTGCCGGTGCCTACACGACCTTTGACAACTCGGACCGCGGCGTCTTACTGGACATTGGCGGTGGCAGTACTGAAATCATCTTATTTAAAAATAAAAAGATCATCGACAGTGCGAGTCTTGACATCGGCTCTCTTTCTGTATTTGATGAGTATGTAGACTCTCTCTTTATTACCAAAGATGAGCGAAAGGCAGTGGATGCCAGACTTCTAGAGCTGTTAGATGCTCAAAATATGGAGCGTGGGAACTTTGATTTTATCTACGCTCTTGGAGGAAGTGCTCGTGCAACATTGCGTCTCTACAACAAGATCTATGACGAAGACCCAATGAATGACATGATGAACACAGATGACCTCAAGGGACTTCGTGATTATATGATCGACTTGCCTAATCGGAAGAAGATGGATCTGATATTAAAAGTGAAGGCAGATCGTATTCACACATTGCTGCCAGGTCTATGCATACTTTACCGATTGGCAAAATACTTTCATGCAGAAAATATTAAGATCTCCCAGCGCGGGGTCCGCGAGGGGATTCTATACGGGGAAGTATTAGGAGGTTCCGAGAATGTATGATGTGTCCTATACTCAAAACAGAGATTTGTCCTGGCTGAAATTTAATGAACGAGTTCTGGAGGAATCTCAAGCTAAGGAAGTTAAGCTACTTGAAAAGTTGAAGTTTATCTCCATCTTTGACTCCAATTTAGATGAATTTTTCATGGTGCGAGTGGGGAGTTTAACAGACATCACTCTACTAAACAAGGAGATCATCGACTCTAAGTCAAACTTGTCTACGGAAGAACAGTTGAATGAGTTGATGAAGGCTATGCCTAAACTCTATCGTCAGAAGGATGAGAATTACGACAAACTTATGGGGGAGTTAAATGAGATTGGCTATGACTTTGTAAAATATGAGGAACTTAGTGATCTTGAAAGGAGTTCAGTAGAGCTCTATTTCAAAAATACCATCGAGCCCATTTTAAACTATCAAATTGTCGACTCAGTTCACCCCTTTCCCCATGTGGCCAATCTCTCGATCAACATACTCTTTGAACTGGGTCATGAAAAAGAGGAGAGCATCAAGGTAGGGCTGGTTCAAGTACCGGACTTGTTACCTCGCTATTTAAAATTGGATGATGAACGATTCATCTTACTGAAAGATATGATCGAAGCTCTTGGAGCGCAACTATTTTCCAACTTTAAAGTATTGGACACTTATATTTTTTCTGTGACACGAAATGCAGATATCGATTACGATGACGACGAACATGAGCTAGAGGGCGACTATAAAGAGCAGATGGAGAAGATGATTAAGATGCGAAATCGTCTCTCGCCGGTTCGTCTTGAAATCAATAAAAAACCAAATAAGAAACTCAATCACTTTCTCATCAAGACCTTACATCTCAATGAAAACAGGATATTTATCACAACCAGTCCCATGCGACTGAAATTTCTATTTAAATTCATTGGTGAGATTCCTAAAAATATTGCCAAGGACTATTTAGACAAGCCCTTTAAGCCACAGATGCCACCGGAACTAGATCCCAAACGATCCATGATCAAACAAATTGAAGAGAGAGATCTCTTCCTATCCTACCCTTACGAGTCCATGGATCCAGTCATTGACTTGTTAAATGAGGGGGCAGACGATCCTCAAGTGGTCTCCATAAAGATCACCCTCTACCGCGTCGCAAACAAGAGTCGCATCATCGAGGCACTGGTGCGCGCAGCAGAAAACGGCAAGGACGTCTTGGTCCTTATGGAATTGAGAGCGCGATTTGATGAGTCCAACAATATCTATTGGTCCACCATTTTAGAGCATGCAGGCTGCCGCGTCGTCTATGGCTACGAGCACTACAAGTGCCACTCTAAAGTCATCTTAATGACACGCTTTGACGGCGAGAAAATGAGTTATATCACTCAAGTGGCCACGGGAAACTATAACGAGGATACAGCGACTCTCTACACGGACTTTTCACTGACCACAGCAAATGAAGTTATTGCTAAGGACGCACAAAAACTCTTTAACCACATTGTCACTGGACAACTCAACGGCAAGTACGAGGCGCTTCTTGTCGCGCCAAAGTCCATGCAGCAAGGTTTGGAAAAGCTCATTGATGAGCAGATCGAACGTGGGAAGAAGGGCTACATTCGTCTAAAGATGAACTCCATTTCCGACCGCAAGATTATCGAAAAGTTGGCCGAGGCCTCTCAAGCGGGAGTCAAGATTGATATGCTGGTTCGCGGAATCTCCTGTATCCTACCGGGCGTCAAGGGTAAGACAGACAACATCCGCATCTATTCTCTTGTGGGTCGTTTTCTTGAACATCATAGGGTGTATCAGTTTGGCAAGGGGGAGGAAGCCAAGTACTACATCTCCTCTGCCGACTTCATGACTCGAAATATCAGACGCCGAGTGGAAGTTGCAGCACCCATCTTTGATGCGAAGATCAAGGACTATTTGGAACATTTCTTAAACATTATGTTTGCCGACGATGTGAAGATTCGAAAGATGACTTCACAGGGGAATTATAAAAAAGTGAAGGAGCGCCATCACTTTATAGCTCAAGAGTATCTCCTTGAAGAGAGCCTTAATGGACGTCAAGAAGTGAAGAAAGTGGGCTATCTCAAGACGCCAGTGGGTCCCATTAAAATCACTGAGTGCAACGGTAAGATCATCGGCATTGACTACACGAATGAGTTAAAAGAGGGCGAGACCAGTCCACTCATTGAAAATGTCAAAGCTCAGCTAGAGGACTACTTTAACGGTGAAAAAGTTCAGTGGGACTTCCCCTTTGAACTCAAAGGAACTGAATTTCAGAAAAAAGTGTGGGATGCCTTGGCGCAAATCCCCTATGGCACTACTCGTTCATACGGCGAAATTGCAAGGGATGTAGGCTCGCCACGTGCGGCTCGCGCCGTAGGCAATGCCAATCACAAAAATCCGCTGTCCATCGTCATTCCGTGTCACCGCGTCATTGGTGCCCGTGGAAAACTTGGAGGTTATGGCGGCGGCATAGAGAAGAAAGAGTATCTATTGGATCTTGAAAATAAAAGCAAATAATTTAGAATCATTGTGACAAGCGGAAGGGAGTAGACGATATGTTAGGATTTATAGGTTGTGGTAATATTGCAGGTGCCATGATTCACGGCGTGATAAAGTCAGAACTTGTAAAGCCCGGCGAGATCATTGCCTCTGCAGCGCACGAAAAGACTCTACTCGATGTGGAGGATAAATTTCAAATTTTCACCTCATTGGATAATAAAGTCGTAGTCAGTCAAAGTTCCATACTTGTCCTGGCAATCAAGCCGAAGTTGTACAGACAGATCATCGATGAAATTAAAGATAAACTAAAACCTGAGACTGTCATCATCTCCGTTGCGCCGAACTTTACAATTGCAGAGTTGACAGAGATGCTAGGCGGCCATGAAAAAGTCGTTCGCGCCATGCCAAATACACCGGCCCTTGTCAGTGAGGGAATGTCGTCACTGTGCTTTCATAAGGGAATTGCTGAAAGTGAACGAAAAGAGGTCACAGACATCTTTAAGAGTTTTGGTGAAGTGGAAATTGTCACCGAGGAACTCATGGATGCGGCGGGAAGTCTAGCAGGTTGCGGTCCGGCCTATGTCTATATGATCATTGAATCACTGACCGATGCCGGAGTTTCACTGGGACTTCCTAGAAAGATGGCACAGAAGATGGCGTGTCAAACGCTCATCGGTTCCTCAAAGATGGTACTTGAAACCGGTGAAGCGCCTGCCGTTCTCAAGGGTAAAGTCACCACACCTGGTGGCACCACCATCCAAGGTGTGCGCAAACTTGAGGAAAAGGGACTTCGCTCGGCTCTATTTGAAGCAGTC
>CAYFQX010000066.1:6819-8309 GCA_964345405.1 uncultured Peptoniphilaceae bacterium | reverse complement strand
TCGCACTGGATGCCATTGGCATAAGTGCTAGGGCAATGGATGGTAGGACGGTATGTCTAAATTCACCCCAGCCACCAATGGGTAGCCATGCTACATTCTTTGCAATAAACTGAATTAATAGCGTCGCGAAGATGAAGCTCGGCACCGAGATACCGATGATTGCTATGATCATCATGATGTAGTCCGGTGCTTTGCTCTGATAGAGGGCTGCAATACTTCCTAAGGCCGGGCCGATAATAATTGCTATAATAAATGCCTGGATACCAAGGCGTACAGAAACAGGCGCACCACGGCCAATCATTTGATTCACAGTTTCAGCTTGTGATTTCATTGACTGTCCAAGATCACCTTGAACAACATTCTTTAAATAAATTACATATTGCTCAGATAGGGGTTTGTCCAAGCCATATTGAGCTTTCAAGTTTTCATACACACGTTCGGGCATTTTTCCTTCTTTTGCAAAAGGGTCACCAGGTATAGCATGCATGATAAAAAAAGTAACGGTAATGATTACCCACATGGTAGCAACCGCCATGAGCAATCGCCGCAATACAAATTTTTTCATCTTCTATCCTTTCTGTTTAGGTACAGACTTCCTATATACATATAGAATAGAGAGAACCAATGTTGGCCCTCTCTATTTCTAAATATCCCTTTAATTTAGTTTTCCCAAATTAATGAGCTTCTAAGTCAGCATAGACGAAAGAAGGATAATTTAGGAGTGGTTTTACAACACCACTTACATAAGGTTTTTCAAGTCTTGGTTGAGTATAGAAGTAGATAGGAATAATTGGTTTGTCAGCCATGATGATTTTTTCAGCTTCCTTCATACTGTCCATACGAACTTTTTGATCACCTGTCGCTGCAGCAGCTTTTAGTAGGGCGTCAAAATTCTCATTAGAGTACTTAGAGTCGTTTTGTGGATTGTCAGTCATGAATATATCTAGCATAGTGTTTGGATCTGCATAGTCGCCCATCCAACCTGCACGAGCAATGTCAAAGTTACCAGAAGAACGGTTGTCTAAAAGAACTTGGAATTCCATGTTTTCTAGGTTAATTTCACTTCCTAGAGCTTGTTTCCACATTTCTTGGACGGCTTGGGCAATCTTCTTATGACCTTCGTCAGTATTATAAGATAGAGTAATATCTTTAAATACATCAACGGTTACGCCTTCTTCTTCAAGACCCTTTGCCAAGAGTTCTTTTGCCTTATCTAGATCTTCTTCAACTAGGTTACCATTTGCTTCTCTGAAGTCCTTACCAGTGTCATCTTGCATACCAAAAGGTATTAGACCTTGTGCTGGAATTTGTCCACCTTGGGTAATGTTTTCAACAATGGTCTTACGATCCAACGCTAGAGATAGCGCTTCACGAACATTCGCATTATTTAAAGGTTTTTCAGTTGTGTTAAATTCGAAATAATATACACCAACGTCGTTACCAATTTTTAACTCAGGATCTTCTGATTGAGTAGCTTGAGCAGTTACTGC
>CAYFQX010000066.1:5170-6809 GCA_964345405.1 uncultured Peptoniphilaceae bacterium | reverse complement strand
GCTGGTGGTGGTGATACAAGGACGTCATATTCTCCACCTTCATATTTAGAATAAGCAGTGTTGCCATCTTCAAGGATGTCGAAGTAGATACCGTCAAGATTAACTTTATCAGCTTCATAGTAGTGTTCATTCTTTTCAAGTTGAATATTGTCGTTATGGCTCCAGTTTGTAATTTTGAAGGCACCATTACTTACAAATTCAGTTTCTTGAGGATTCTTAGCCCAATCGGGATTTTCAGAGACAACTTTTTCACTTACTGGGAACAGTGTGTAGAAGGCAGTGATGTCTAAGAAATATGGAGTTGGTGCAACAAGTTTAACTTCTAAAGTCTTATCATCCAGTGCTTTAATACCAACATCATCTAATGAACCTTCACCATTGAAGTATGCTTCAGCACCTTCAACATAAGTTGTGATTTGGAAGGAATAGTCAGATGCTAGTTCAGGATCAATAACACGTTTCCATGCATATTCGAAGTCGTGAGCAGTTAGTGCATCACCATTAGACCATTCTAGACCGTCACGAAGAGTAAAGGTATAAGTCATACCATCTTCACTAACTTCGTAAGATTCAGCTTGACCTGGCTCTAACTTGTCTTCTTCATCATAACGCATAAGTCCTTCAAAAGCGTGTTGAAGTACAAATGATTCGTGAGTACCTTTAGCTAGAGCAGGATCAAGAGTTCCAGGTTCAGAGTGGTTGTTTGTACGGAGAATTTTCTTATCTCCTGAATCTGCAACTGTGTCAGTTCCTCCGTTGTTGGCTCCATTATTAGCATTGTTTGCTCCACCACCACAAGCGGTTAGTAGCAGGACTGTCGCTAGTAGTAATGACAGCAGTTTAACTTTCTTACTTCTCATTTTTTCCTCCTTCTTGCACTGGCTAGCAGCGCTTAACTTTACACTTACATAAGCTATCAGTGTATATTAAGCTATATTATATAACAATACTTTAGTTAAGTAAACCATATTTGACGACATTATCAATTTTTATTTTGCTATAAAGTTAACAATGTCCGCTCATATATTTTAAAGTCCTAAAAACTCATCCAAGGCATCCAAGTCAAGTGCTGATTCTACCGCATCTGCAAGTTTATCGTACTGCGAATTTCTGTAGGCGAGTATATCAACTTCCTCCTCATCTCTTGAAATGCCTTTTTTATTGGCAATGTTTTCTACGATTCGCTCTGCCAATGTCTCTGAGAAATAAGATTCAAGTAGTAAGCCGCCGGTCAGCCCGTCAAAGCTACCTAAGACTCGGTAATCTCCAATTATCATGTCCGATTGAAGTTCACAGTGGCCCACCGTGGTGCTATTTACTTCTAATTTGTCAAAGAGAGGTGACTCTGACTGAATTTTAGTATGAATAGCATCTTCTGAACCAGGCGCTGCCACACCGGGGATAAGTCCCAGTCCCCTCTTTCCATCAATTAAATGAAAGAGTGTAAAGTATCCGTTGCCCACACCTAGGATGGGCACTTCCTTCTTGTGTGCATTGACAAGTCTACCGTCAAGTCCTGTCTCTCTAAGATAGATCAGTGTGTCCTCTATGGATTGCAAATGAGGCATGATGACCAGGTCATACTCACCAAATTCACGGGCATGTTTAATATATTCCACACTTACTTCATTATAAAGAG
>CAYFQX010000066.1:2084-5160 GCA_964345405.1 uncultured Peptoniphilaceae bacterium | reverse complement strand
CACCGTACTCGTGCATATTTAACGCATGCGGTGGATGAATGACGCCGATTTTGATCTTCGCCGCATTCTTTTTTAAATGCTCATAGCTGGACAGGCTGTCCTCATCGTCAATGTCCACTTCAATATGGGGAATCACGCCGAGATTTGGACGATCAATGATTTTTTCAAGTTCAACAATGCCTGGCGTTAAAATACTTTCGTCCCCACGAAATTTATTGATGACAACTCCCTTGATGTACTTCTTTTCCTCTTCTGTAAATAAAAGCATCGTTCCTGCAAGGGATGCAAAGACGCCGCCGCGATCAATATCCCCCACGAGGATACAGGGCGCATCCACCTCCGTTGCAAAGCCCATGTTGACAATATCTACATCGCGAAGATTGATTTCTGCAGGACTTCCGGCACCTTCAATAAAGATAATGTCATATTCTTCTTCAAGTTCATGGAAAGACTTTAATGCTTCAGGAAAGACATAGGCGCGCTCACGATAATAATCTCTTGCCGAAAGATCCTTGTAGACATCACCGTTGACGATTACTTGTGAAGTTGCATCGGTGTAAGGCTTGAGTAAAATAGGATTCATTCGTGCATCCGGTTCAATGCCGGCTGCCTCTGCCTGTACCGCCTGGGCATTTCCCATCTCCTTGCCGTCTTTTGTGATGAAACTATTTAACGCCATGTTCTGCGCTTTAAAGGGGGCTACTTTATAACCTCTTCGACTATAGATGCGACAAAGTGCTGTGACAAGTAAGCTCTTCCCTGCATTGGATGTCGTCCCTAAAACCATTAATTTTTTAGCCATTTGTCCTCTCCTTATACTCCAACAGTTTTTCTATCAATTGTTCACAGGCCTCCGGATTGGATCCCAAATGAAGGAATGGAAATCCTACATATAAGTTTTCATTGATGTGCACGCCCTCCCACTTGCGATTTGAAAGGGGCTTTCTTTCAATAAATCCGTCGCCATAGTTATCACTGACATCGTAGTGAAATTCATGTGCTTGAATAATCTCTCCCTTACGCCCAAAGAGAAAGTCCTCCTGCGCTTCCATATCCACGTAGCCAAATCGAGTGAGGCGCTCACCTCTTGAGATGATTCCATCGATGACACCGACAAGTGGATAGGATTTGTCCCCCTCCTCATAGGCCCTATGAAGATAGACAAACCCGCCCCCCCTCTGCATAGAGGGGCATTTTATTTTTAAAAGCTATGCAAATTTCCTCCATTAGAGCAGTATTCTCACTTAACTCCTCCAAGTATTTTTCAGGTTAGCCGCCGCCTATATAAATTCCCTGGATATCCTCCGGAAGTTTCTCATCTTTTAGCGGAGAAAAGCTCACCCATTCCACGCCCAGCTTGGTAAGTTCCTCTAAAGTATCTTCGTAATAGAAGAAAAATGCCCTGTCTCTAGCAATGGCCACTCTCACTTTGTTCTCTGCCGATTGCATCTCAACTTTCTCAGTTAACGGCGTCGTACAGGCAATGTTTAAAATTTCATTTAAGTTTACATATTTTTCAATGAGCTCCGCCATCCGGTCCGCTTTTGCAAGCAGTTCCTCCGATTGCCAATCCGTCTCCAGACCAAGTCGTTGACTTTCAATTACTAAGTTCTCATCATATGGAATCGCCCCAAGGATTGGCACGCCAAGAGGCTCTACAATTTTCCTGTAATAATCTAACATCATGGGGCTTGTCTTATTTAAAATAATCCCCTTAATTTGATGATCCTCTCTATAGTTTAGAAATCCATAGACGAGCACCAAGTGATGCCGCCATTCCCTTGGGATTGACAATGAGAATGGCCGGAGTCTCCGTTACTTTTGACAGAGCATAGGCGCTGGCCTCCGTTGTGTCTCCAATTCCATCGTAGTAGCCCATGGCGCCTTCAATTACGGCCATGTCCACCCCGCGCGCCTTATGACTTAAACAATTTAAGACGCCCTCCTCCTTCATTAGAAAGAGATCTAAATTGCTGGAGGAGATTTTTAAAACATCTCTATGAAATAGTGGATCGATAAAGTCCGGTCCCGACTTAAAACTTGCAATGGACAAGTTGCGTCTTTGAAACGCACGAATAAATCCCATGGTCATGGTCGTCTTCCCCGAATCAGAAGATGCGCTTGTCAGCATGATTCGTCTATCATTCATAAAATAACTCCTTTTGAAAGGCCATTCTCTCTGTTCCATCATGAACTGTGACCTTACCGCACAGTGTAAAACCAAATTTCTCAAGTAAATTTCTCATGGGCCTATTTTTCTCATGAGTATCGATTCTCACATTATAAACTCCCTGACTCAAAAGATATTTAAATATTTCTGTAAAAGTTCGCTGTCCGTACTGAAGACTTTTTCCCCTCGACTTTTTAACGGCAATGCGATGAATGACGCCGTAGGGCTTGTCATTTAACCACTTTCCATCATAGATCTTTTGATAAGCCGGATCACCGTCTACATCAACCATGGCCGTAGCAACCAACTCATCCTCCTCTAGAAAGACAAAGGACTTCTCTGCCCTTACATCTTCAAGAAAGGTATGCTCATTTGGATAGTTGTTTTGCCACTGTGGGATACCGGCCTCAGCCATTGCTTGCGAAGCGTCGTGATAAATTTCCAGTACATCCTCAAGATTTTCTTCCACACTTGGCACCATCTTTAAATCTCGAAAGACGGTGATGGGGACAGGGTTTTGCAGCGTCAACTTCTCATCCTCAATTAATGTATCCAAGGCAAGTAGCGATACGCCTGCTTCATCCGCTTCTTTTAGAGCTTGGGAAAACTTCGGATCCATCTCCCAATGAGGACTGAAGCTGTGGATGCCCTGCATTTGGACCACAAATAAAATGATCGCCGCCTCACCTCTTTGCGCCATTTCCCTAAGGGAATTCACATGTCTTGTGCCCCGCACTGTTGGCGCATCTGGAAACTTGCTGTATCCATTTTGCTCTAGTGTCACTCCCTTGACTTCCATCATCGCCACCGACTGTTCCCCCACGATCCTGAAGTCAAAGCGACTGTCATCAACGGTCACTTCCCGTTTAAAATCCATCACTTTTCCAATCTTTGGCAGCACGGGTC
>CAYFQX010000066.1:0-2074 GCA_964345405.1 uncultured Peptoniphilaceae bacterium | reverse complement strand
TCCGCAACCAAATGATTAGGGGCTTGCGAATCTATATTTATCCATCGTCCATCTTTCTCCACATGGACTAAACTGTACTTTGTCTTTCGCGTCGTGTTTTTATCCGCACCATTGAGAAGGACTTTGGCATCTTTAATAAAGAGTTCCTGACAGCGACCGGTGTTAGGCACATGAACCCGGTGCTCCTCTCCCTCCAGTTCAACTGTTGCAATAAAGCGGTTTTCACGATGTATCAACTTCGCCTCATAGGGTCTTCTATATTTCATAGGCCCACTCCTTTTCACTGTGCTATTATATCACAGCTTTTTTACCAAAAAAAACATCCCCTGAGGGGATATTTTAATTTTATTTATGCTCATTAATTTTTGCAATTAACATCTCATTGACTGTCTTTGGATTTGCTTGACCACGAGAGGCCTTCATAACTTGTCCAACAAGGAAACCAAGAACGCGGTCACGTCCGCCAAGATATTCTTGAATGGTGTCAGGATTATTCGCCAACACTTCATCTACCATGGCTTCAATCTTTGAATCATCTGAAATCTGTAGTAGACCTTCCTCTTCTACAATGACCTTTGGTGACTTTCCGGTTTCAAACATATTCTTCAATGTCTTTTGGCCGGCATTGTGGTTTATCTTTTCTTCCTTAACTAGGCTTAGAAGATCCACAAAGTCCTCGACACTGAATGGAAGTTCCAATGTCTTTTGATCTTCAATTTCCACTCGACGTAAAATCTCAGTAAGCACCCAGTTCGCAATCATAGTGTAATCATCAAACTTCTTGGCAACTTCTTCATAGTAGTCGGCAAGAGCTTGTGTCTGTGTCAAGACAGTGGCGTTGTACTCGCTGAGTTCGTAAGTTTTTATAAAGCGCTCTTTCTTCGCCACCGGTAGTTCCGGCATGCGATTGCGAATAGACTCAATCCACTCCTTATCAATTGTCAGTGGACCTAAGTCATTTTCAGGTGCAAATCGGTAGTCTGTGACCGTATTTTCATCACGCATGATGAAGGTAATATTTTTCACATCGTCCCAACGACGTGTGCTCACAGGTTCCTCTTTGCCTTCCTTTAAGAGCTCAATTTGTCGTTCCACTTCATATTCAATAGCTCGCTCAACACCTCTAAAGGAGTTGAGGTTTTTTACCTCTACAATATTTGTACGCTTGCCGGTTTCTAAATCCTTTACATTGACATTGACATCACAACGTAGAGAACCTTCTTCCATCTTTACATCACTGATGCCGATGTAGCGAATGGTGTTTCGAAGTTGCTCTAAGAAAAGGCGCGTATCCTTGGCAGAACTAAGATCCGGTGCAGTGACAATCTCAATTAGAGGTACACCGCAGCGATTGTAGTCCATTAAAGTAGTTCCGTCCTCGGTATGCATACTCTTACCAGTATCCTCTTCAATTTGAATGCGATCGATGTGGATTCGACTCATCCCCTCTTCGCCCTCAATATCCAAGTACCCGTTCAGTGCTACGGGATGAAGATTTTGAGTGATTTGATAGCCCTTTGTCAAGTCAGGATAGAAATAATTTTTACGATCGAAGTATGACTTGGGTTGAATTTCTGCATTGAGTGCCATGGCCGCCATCATACTGTAATCTACAACGCCGCGATTAAGCGTAGGCATGGCCCCTGGATAGGCAAGGCAAACGGGACATACTCTTGTATTTGGCTCCCCGCCAAATGTATTTTCACAAGAGCAAAAACCCTTTGTCTTAGTTGCAAGTTCCACGTGAATTTCTAAACCGACAATGGTTTTATAAGCCATGATTTACCTCTCTTTCCAATTCCGCCGCCGTGCGCAGTACTTGTCCGTCATTAGTTCTCTGTCCTAAGATTTGCATTCCCATAATTGACTTGTCCTTGTCACCCATCGGCACGCTAATACAAGGTGCGCCCAGTAGGTTGGCAGGAACTGTAAACATATCCGCCATGTAGGACTCGGTTGGTGTCAATTCTTCATCTACCGGATAGGCAGATTTAGGGAATGTTGGGAAGACCAACAGATCATAATCTTCAAATAACTCGTCAAATTCTTGAATTAAAAGTGTTCTCAATTTTTG
>CAYFQX010000065.1:0-8362 GCA_964345405.1 uncultured Peptoniphilaceae bacterium | reverse complement strand
GGTGATCTTTGGAGATGAACTTTACTCAGACAGTCTGGGAAATGAGGACACGATGGAAGGGACGTATGGAGGAGCAATTTTACACAATACCAATTCCATTGTAAATGCTCTGACAAGATAGATAATAGTAGAGGGGGGAGAAGATGTTATATACGGATGCAGTCATTCATGTGGAGGATTTGACCGTTGCCTATCATGAAAAACCGGTGCTTTGGGATGTGGACTTGCACATTCCCCGGGCAAAGATGACGGCCATTGTAGGGCCCAATGGTGCGGGGAAATCCACACTTTTAAAGTCCATCCTTGGCGTCATTCATAAATCTAGTGGCTTTGTTGAAATTCTTGGAGAGCCCATCGATCAAGTGCGAGATAAAATCGCCTATGTTCCTCAGTCCGGCTCAGTGGATTGGGATTTTCCAACGACGGTACTGGATGTGGTCATGATGGGAACTTATGCAAAACTGGGTCTTTTTAGACGACCGGAGGAAGCCGAGCGTAAAAAGGCAATCGAGATGTTGAGTCTCGTGGGAATGGAGGACTTTTTAGAAAGGCAAATCTCAGAACTCTCCGGTGGCCAACAACAGCGGGTGTTCCTTGCTCGTGCGCTTATTCAAGAGGCGCAACTTTATTTTCTCGACGAGCCTTTAAAGGGCGTGGATTTAAAGAGTGAAAAGATGATTATGTCTATACTTATGAATCTTCGAGATCAGGGGAAAAATGTCGTCGTAGTTCATCACGATTTAAAAACGGTGCCCACCTATTTTGACGAGGTTGTACTACTTAATATGAGAGTGTTTGAAGAGGGGCCGGTAGAGGAAGTTTTTACGGCTGAAAATATTTCTCGTACCTACGGGACAAAGCGTGGGGATATCTTATGAGCTTGATCAATTCCTATCTCTTTACAGTGACCCTGGGCGCGACACTCCTTGGAATTTTGGCGGGACTTGTGGGGACTTTTTCCTATGTGCGCGGCGAAAATTTACTGGGAGATGCTCTATCTCACGCGGCACTACCAGGCCTTGCCCTGAGTTTTTTGTTATTAAAAATGAAAAGCGCGCCAATTTTACTCAGTGGCGCTGCTCTCAGTGGCCTTGTTGCCATGGGCATGATTATCGTCATTATCAATAAATCTAAATTAAAACTGGATACGGCGCTGGCGCTGGTCTTGTCTGTATTTTTTGGCCTAGGTTTTGTCCTCATGGGCATCATACAGCGTCACTTTGGTCAGGAACAGGCAGGGCTTGAGTCCTATATCTTTGGACAGGCGGCGGCTTTTTTAAAGAGTGACTTGTGGATTGTCATTATTTCATCGATTTTTATCATCACTATGATTTTGCTATTCTACAAGGAATTTAAACTCTTTTCCTTTGATCCGGAGTACATGGATACTCTGGGGCTTCCCGTAAGGAAGATTCAGTTACTCCTAAATTTTTTACTGGTGCTCACCATTATCATCGAGCTTCAAACCGTCGGGGTCATCTTAATGAGTGCCATGCTCATCAGTCCGTCGGCAGCGGCAAGACTTTGGACACACAAGTTAGACGTATTATTGATTACCTCCGGTATCCTTGGCGGCGTCAGTGCTTGCGTGGGAACTCTTATCAGCGTTCACCAGCAGCTTCCCACAGGCCCGGCCATTGTGTTGGTGCTCAGCCTGGTGATTCTCATCTCCCTTATTTTTTCGCCTAAGGGCGGTTGGCTTGCCAGACGTAAGAAAGACAGGAAAGTGGCGGAGGAAGTAATTAAGAGGTCCCTACTCAGTCACATCGACAGTTTGAAAAATAAAGAGGGATGGACCACTCGCGGAGAAATTCTTGCTCACAAGAAATATCATTCGATGAGTGAGAGGGAACTGGATCACTGGATTCATTTGCTCGTTGAGGAAGGTTTCATTGTCGATACAAAAGAGGGGCTTGCCCTCGTAGAAAGAGGTGCGCAATGAGTCCATTGATTCAAATAATGCTCATCATGATCTTTGTATCCATTGGTGCTGCCATTCTTGGGAATTTTCTCATCTTAAAGCAGTCCGCCATGTTGGTGGACGCCATTACACATACCATACTTCTTGGCATTGTGTTGGCGTTTTTTATAACAAAGGATTTGACATCGCCCCTACTCATTGGTGGCGCAGCACTGATGGGGATTGTCACGGTCTTTCTCATTGAAAGACTTACAAACACGGGACTTGTCAGCGAAGACGCCTCCATTGGCATTATCTTTCCACTATTATTTTCCATTGCCATCTTACTGATTACATTAAAGGCAGAAAATGTCCATCTCGACGTGGACACTGTCCTGCTGGGTAAGGTGGAACTCAGTCCCTTTGACACATGGAAGTTTCGCGGAAAAAACATGGGATCTGTAAATATCTATATGTCAGGGATTATTGCCCTTATCAATATCGTCTTTGTTAGTTTGTTTTATAAAGAACTAAAACTCTCCACCTTTGATCCCGGATTTGCAAAGGCTGTGGGGCTTAATATCATCGGACTTCACTATTTGTTGATGACCTTGGTTTCGGTAACGACGGTGGCATCCTTCCAAGCGGTGGGATCCATTCTTGTCATCGCCTTTGTGGTGGGGCCACCTGCAACGGCCTATCTTCTCAGCAAGAAACTCAGCAAGATGATTAAACTCTCCGTCTTCTTTGGCATTGTTTCAAGTATCTTAGGAACGCTCATAGCTTTTCACTTTGATCTTTCCATTGCCGGGACGACGGCGGCAGTCATAGGTATTTTATTTGCCATTGTCTTTTTACTTTCACCGGAAGAGGGACTTGCCGCCAAGGCGAGACATCGCAAGAGACAAAAGCAGATCTTCCAAAAGATGAACATTCTCTTTCACCTCTATCACCACGAGACTCTCGGCGATTGGAGAGAGGAGTCTCAAGTTGAGACCATGAACACCCACCTCAGATTGCCTGGGGAGGTGTATGAAGAGCTGCTTGATGAGCTGAGAATAGAGAAATTTATACAGATTGAAGCGCCCTATGTCATCATCACGGAACTAGGTAGAGAATATCTCATGTCCACGGCTAAAGATTGGAAACTTTTTGAAAAACTTGGTCTTTTTAATTCCTGATATAGATGTGGTATAATATAGGAAATTATTACCTATAATCTAGGAGGCTTATTATGGACGGACCCGGTTCGAGGGTACTGATACAAATTTTATTAATCATAGTTTTAACCTATATCAAAGCTTTTTTTGCAAAGACAGAGATCTCCTTTGCCTCTGTCAGTGAGAGCAAACTAAAGTCCATGGTTGACGATGGCGATCGTAGAGCGGAGATACTTCTCAATATGACAAAGGACCAAACGCGTCTTCTATCCACCATTGAAATCGGCATTACCCTTGCCGGATTTTTCAGCGTGGCCATTGGGACTTTGGTGTTTTTTCCCATGTTTGACAAATTCCTAGCAGGGCATCATGTTCCCTATGCTGAAGTAATTTCCTTTGTCGTGGTGATTATTATTTTTGCCGCACTTTCACTGCTCTTTGGCGAGTTGATTCCAAAGCGCGTGGCACTGCAAAATGACTTGACGACGGCACTTAAGAGTGCGCGAATGATGCGCATATTCTATCGTCTCTTTGCGCCTGTTGTTATCTTACTTTCCTACATGACCAAACTTGTCCTACTAATTTTTGGCAAATACAGTGAAGATGTCGAGGAAAAAATCTCCGCTGAAGAGATCAAATCCTATCTAAAAGTCGGTCAACAACAGGGCGTCATCAATCCAAGTGGGGAAGAGATGATGGTCAATATTATGGATTTTGATGATAAACTGGCCTATAAAATTATGACGCCACGTACCTCCATCTATATGATTGACTATGACGAGTTTAACATCGATATGATTAAGGAAATGCTAGCTACGGGCTACAGCCGTGTGCCGGTGTATAAGGATAATCCGGACAATATCGTAGGCACGATCTATATCAAGGATCTCTTTGTTGCCTTTAGTCAACAGAACTATCAGTCCATTGATATTGACGATATACTTAAGGAGCCTTACTTCATTCCTGAGACCAAAAACATCGATTTGCTACTCAAGGAGCTTCAAGATTCTAAAAATTATGTGGCAATTTTAATTGATGAGTATGGCGGATTTTCAGGAATGGTCACCATTGAAGATATTGTAGAGGAGATTGTCGGTGAAATTGAAGACGAATATGATCCCGATGAAATTCCGATCTTACAAGTGGATGAGCGCACCTACATTGTCGATGGTACGGCAGATCTTGAGGACATAAATAGCGAACTTGGGACGGATCTTCAATCTGAAAATCATGAGACTATCTCAGGTCTTTTAATCGAACTCTTGGGATTTATTCCCGAGGAGAAAGATCCTGAAAAACATCATGTGATCTATAACGACGAACTTCGTCTAACGGAACTTGGTGTTACCGACAAGCGAATTGAGAAAGTAGAAATTTATTTCTTGGAAGATAAAGAAATTGAGGAAGAAGAATGATACATGAAAAAACGGAGGATATTATAAACATCAGTATTTTTTACTATGTTATGCTCCTCCTTTTACGTTTAATTAACAGCTACGAAAACATGATATCCTCAGGAATCCTAAAACAGGGCATCGTCTATGGTACATGGATCTATATCGTAGCTTTTGTAGTGATGGTCTATCGAGGCTGGAAGGAGTTATCAAAGCTTGACTTTCGCATCTTAGCCCTGACAGCTCTTGCACTATACACTCAGATCGGATTTTTAGTTTAAGATTTGATTTTTTAAAGGGCCTATACTATAATAAAGAAAATTAAATACTAACGGTGAAGAGGAAAAGTACCATGGGAAAAAGTCGTAGAGAGCAAATGGTTGGTGAAAATTTGCACTTGGAATCGTGGGAATCCGCCTTGGAGTTAATAAAATGAAGTGAACACATTGTTAATCAGGGTGGTACCGCGGGTCTATCTCGTCCCTTATTTAGGGAGAGGTGGACCTTTTTTTATAAGGAGGAAATATGTTAGATATTCGTTTTATTCGCAACAACCCGGACGCTGTGAAGGAAAATATTAAAAAGAAATTTCAAGATGACAAACTACCTATGGTAGATGAAGTCATTGAGCTGGACGAAAAGATTCGTAAGGCAAAGACCGAAGGCGACGAACTACGTGCCAAGAGAAATAAGATTTCAAAGGAAATCGGTGCGCTTATGGGTCAGGGCAAAAAGGATGAGGCAGAAGCTGTGAAAGCGGAAGTTGTCGCCATTAACACACGCATTGCCGAACTTGAAAATGACGAGCGTCAAATGGCAGAGGATCTGCGTGCTCGCATGCTCATGATTCCGCAAATGATGGACGAAAGCGTTCCCGTCGGTAAGGATGACACTGAAAATGTGGAAATCAAACGCTATGGTGAACCGGTTGTGCCGAACTTTGAAATTCCATATCATATTGACATTATGGAGAGCTTTAACGGCGTCGACTTAGATAGTTCCAGAAAGACCTCTGGTGCAGGTTTTTACTATCTCAAGGGAGAAATTGCCCGCCTTCACTCAGCTGTGCTAACCTATGCTCGCGACTTTATGATTGATCGCGGCTATGAATATCACGTGCCTCCATTTATGATTCGCTCCAATGTCGTCTCCGGCGTCATGAGTTTTGAAGAAATGGAAAACATGATGTATAAAATTGAAGGTGAAGATCTCTATCTAATTGGAACCAGTGAGCACTCCATGATTGGTAAATTTATCGACACCATTAATGAACGAGAAGAACTCCCTATGCGCATGACCTCCTACAGTCCTTGCTTTAGAAAAGAAGTCGGTGCTCATGGTATTGAAGAGCGTGGTATCTACCGTGTTCATCAATTTGAAAAACAGGAGATGGTCATCATCTCTGAACCGGAAGATAGTCCAAAACTCTATGACGAATTGTGGCAAAATACCGTGGACTTTTTCCGTTCTCTCGATATTCCTGTGCGCACTCTTGAAATCTGCTCCGGTGACTTGGCGGATCTAAAGGTCAAATCCTGCGACGTCGAGGCGTGGAGTCCGCGTCAAGGTCTCTACTATGAAGTCGGATCTTGCTCTAACTTGGGAGATGCTCAGGCAAGACGTCTAAACATTCGTCTTCGCGGAGAAGAGGGAAATTATCTTGCCCATACTCTAAACAACACCGTCGTTGCAACTCCTCGTATGATGATTGCCCTACTTGAAAACAATCTCCAAGCAGACGGTAGCGTACGTATTCCGGAACCTCTCCAAAGATACATGGGATTCCAAGAAGTGATTAAGCCTAAAAAATAAGTAAATATAGGGCCTTTGGATGAAAGGGTATAAATACAATATACTTTTTTGGAAAAATTTTCTAAAAATTCTTTTCATCTTTTTTCTCATGCTATATAATAACCAAGTTAGGAGGTCCTATGGTTAAATTATTAGTAGCAAAAGATTATGAAGAACTAAGTGAACTCTGTACGAAAGAATTTGTACGTTGTCTACAGACACAAGCCACCCCCAAACTGGGATTGGCAACCGGTTCAACTCCAATTGGCACCTATGAGCGCCTTGTGGAATTAAACCGTCGAGGAGAAATTGACTTTTCATCGACGACGACGGTAAATCTTGACGAGTACATGGATTTGCCGCCAAGTAATGAACAGTCCTATCACTACTTTATGCATCATCATCTCTTTGATCACATCAATATTCCTAGGGAAAATATTCATATCCCGGAAGTGGATCGCAAGACTGCAGATGAAGATATTAAAGCCTATGATAAGATTCTCGACAAAGTGGGCAGACGTCACATTCAACTACTTGGCGTAGGCGTCAACGGTCACATTGCATTTAATGAACCAAATCGCCGTCAAGCTTTAAGAACCAACATCACAGAATTGACGGAAGAGACCATTAAATCCAACTCCAGATTTTTTGATAGCATTGATGAAGTACCTACCAAGGCCATCAGCATGGGGATTGGAGATATTATGAACAGCGATCAGATTATCCTGATTGCCAATGGTGAAAATAAACACTGGGCTATTAAGACCCTCTTAGAGTCGGATTTTGTAGATTTTCAGTACAATCCGGCAACTATTTTAAAACTCCACCCAAATCTGCTTATCATTTGCGATGAAGCATGTTATAATGGGTGAGAATTGTTTTACAAAAGGGAGTAGCAACTAAGTTTTCAATCGTCATTACGGCTTGCCCCGGTTGAAAACCGAGAAATCGGATGCGAGACTTTTGTCCGTGAGTGTAAACTCAAGACGGGCAAAAGTCTTTTTTTATATTTAAAGGAGGTATTTATGGAGTGGTATCAGATTTCAAGCGAAGAAGTCTTGTCAAAGCTTGAAACCAACAGTTCCACGGGACTTACGCAGTCTGAAGCAAAGGCGAGACTTGAAAAGTATGGTCCCAATGAATTAAAAGAGGGGAAGAAAAAATCATTTGCCAGACGACTCTTGGAAGAGTTTATGGATCCGATGATTATTATTCTTCTCGTAGCCGCTGTCATCTCATCCTTTGCAGGTGAGAAAATCGATTCAGTGATCATTCTAGCAATTGTCATCATCAACGCCCTACTTAGCTTGATGCAAGAGGGAAAGGCGGAGCGGTCCATTGAGGCGTTGAAGAAAATTTCTGCACCTACGGTGCGGGTCATTCGCGATGGACAGGCGCAGGAAATTGACAGCACAAGCCTTGTACCGGGAGATATCGTCGTCTTAGAGACCGGGGATATTGTACCGGCAGACCTTCGACTACTTGAGAGTTCAAACTTACAAATTGACGAGTCGTCCCTTACCGGAGAGTCCGTAGCCGTTGAAAAATATGCCGATAGGACTCTGGAAGGGGAACACGGCATTGGCGACCGTGCAAATCTTGCCTTTAGTGCAAGCATTGTCACTTATGGTCGGGGGATGGGTGTTGTCGTCGGGACAGGAACCCATACGGAAATTGGTAGAATTGCCACCTCTCTATCCAATATTGAAGATACGGAAACGCCGCTACAAAAGAGACTTCGAGGACTATCCAAGTCGCTTGGAATTCTAGTGGTAGTGGTATGTATTATTGTCTTTGGCGTTGGCAAACTCTACGGCCATGAGACAACAGAGATGTTCTTAACGGCCATTTCTCTTGCCGTTGCTGCAATTCCTGAGGGACTTGCAGCCATTGTAACTATCGTTCTCTCCCTTGGTATGACAAAGATGGCTAATGAACACGCCATTGTCAAAAAACTCTTGGCTGTAGAAACTCTCGGCACGACAACCTATATCTGTTCCGATAAGACGGGAACTTTAACTCAAAATGAAATGACAGTGACGAAGGCCTATATTGATGGCAAAGTCATTGATGTCACAGGCACCGGCTATGAACCTACAGGTGAGGTTCAATATGAG
>CAYFQX010000064.1:3892-8492 GCA_964345405.1 uncultured Peptoniphilaceae bacterium | reverse complement strand
AGATCCAAAATCTCTAGGCGAGCACATCGTCGTTCAGGGAGGAACTTTCTACGGCAACGCCGTGCTTCGAGCCTTTGAATTAATTACCGGTCGTGAAGTTGTGCGCCCGGCTATGGCAGGGACCATGGGTGCCATTGGTATGGCGCTCATTGCAAAGGAACAGGGACTGGAAGATTCAACACTTATGAGTGCTGAAGATATTGAAAACTTCAGCTATACTTCTAAGACCGGATACTGTCGTCAATGTACGAACCAGTGTCAACTGACCATCAGTCAATTTTCAAATGGTGGACGATTTATCACCGGAAACCGCTGCGAACGCGGTGCCGGCATTCAACGCTCCACAGAAGAGCAACTGCCAAATCTCTATAAATATAAATTAGAGCGTCTCTTTGACTATGACAGCCTCCCACTTGAGGAGGCGGCACGAGGAAAAGTCGGGATACCACGCGTGCTGAATATGTACGAAAACTATCCCTTCTGGCACACTTTCTTTACGGAACTGGGATTTCATGTCGTCCTGTCCGACCCAAGTTCTCGTAAAATTTACGAGTCCGGGATTGAAAGCATCACTTCTGAAACGGCATGTTACCCGGCAAAGATCAGCCACGGTCATATCGAAAATCTACTTGCAAAGGACTTGGACTTTATCTTTTATCCATCGGTCTTCTATGAAGAGCGACGTTTTGAAGGTGCAGACAACACACTAAACTGTCCTGTTGTTGCAGGTTATCCTGAAGTGCTGCGAAATAATGTGGAGAGTTTGAAGGAAGTTCAATTTATGAATCCCTTCATCTCCTTTGACGATCGAAAGAAACTTGGCAAGCGCCTCAGCGAGGTCTTTCCAAAGATTCCAAGTCGTGAGATCAAGCGAGCAGTAAAGCGTGCTTATGAAGAGTTGGATCGCTATCATGAAGATGTCTACGCCGAAGGTCGCCGTGCACTTGAAGAAGTGGAAAAGCGAAACCTTACAGGCATTGTATTATCCGGACGTCCCTATCACATCGATCCCGAAATTAACCACGGAATTCCCGAATTAATTAATGGGCTGGGACTTGCCGTCATCAGCGAGGACTCCCTCGTTTCCGGCGAGATTATTGATGAGCGTCTCAGAGTGCTGGATCAGTGGAACTATCACAGCCGCCTCTATCGTGCGGCAAAATTTGTCGGCGAGCACGATCATCTGGAAATGGTTCAGCTCAACTCCTTTGGTTGCGGTCTGGATGCAGTAACGACAGATCAAGTCAACGACATTCTCTCTTCTTATCACAAGATCTATACTGTATTAAAGATTGATGAGATCAACAATCTCGGCGCCGTAAGGATACGTCTACGCTCTTTGATACAGGCCATTGCCGATCGTGAACTTAAAAAGTCTGAAGAGAGTTTTAGTCGTGAACCAATTAAATTTACAGAAAAGATGCGTGAAGAGCACACCATTCTTGTGCCTCAAATGGCGCCAATTCATTTGAGCATCCTAGAGTCCATGCTTCGGGAAGAGGGACTTAATGTAGAAGTGCTTCCCGATCTGGGACCGGAAGTTGTGAATATGGGTCTAAAATATGTAAACAACGATGCCTGTTATCCTTCCATCTTTGTCGTAGGACAATTTTTAGAAGCGGTAAATAGCGGTCGTTACGATACAGATAATTTAACCCTTCTCATGACGCAAACCGGCGGCGCCTGTCGTGCTTCAAATTATGTAGGTTTTATCAGACGCGCCCTTGAAGATGCAGGCTATGGACATGTACCCGTACTGGCCGCCTCCTTCCAAGGCATCGAATCTCATCCCGGTTTTAAATTTACCAAGCGACAAATGGTGCGCATTGGCAAAAAGGCCGTTCAATCCCTTATCTACGGCGACTTGATTATGAGATTAAGCAATGCGACAAGACCTTATGAAGTCATTGGCGGCTCTGCAAATATCTTAAGAGATCGCTGGATTGAAATTTGCTCCAGCCCTGATTTGACTTACAGCCGCGATGAATTTAGAAAAAATGTCAATCTCATGGTCAAGGAATTTGAAAAACTTGAAGTGGATCAAGAAGTTCGTCCTAAGGTGGGCATTGTAGGGGAAATTCTGGTCAAATACCTTCCGCAAGCCAACAACCATCTTCAACAGTTACTGGAAGATGAGGGGGCAGAGGTCATCGTGTCTGACTTGACGGATTTCATGATGTACAGCTTTAAGAACTCTGAAATTAAACGCAAGAAACTTTCCAAGGGTTACGGCGCGGAATTTATCTCCAATATTATGATTAAATACATTGACTCTTACCGTGACATGGCACGAAGCGCCCTTAAGAAGAGCCGCTATACTGTGCCGGTGAAAGTCGATCAGCTGGCAGCCTATGGTGAGGAATTTGTAGATCTTGCCAATCAATATGGTGAGGGCTGGCTTCTTACGGCGGAAATGGTGGATCTCATCCACGAAGGTGCCGGCAATATTGTCTGCGTTCAACCTTTTGGTTGTCTTCCAAATCACATTACAGGAAAGGGAGTCATCAAGGCCATTCGAGAAAAATATCCAACGGCAAATATCGTGCCCATTGACTATGACGCCTCCGCTTCCTCAGTGAACCAATTCAATCGTATTAAGCTCATGTTGGCACAGGCCAATAAGAACAAATACAAGAACAATGAAATTGCCGAGACACTTCGGGAACGCAAGGCAGCAGAACGTCAATAAAAAAAGCAGGTGATAAACTTCACCTGCTTTTATTTTTTAAATTAGTTGATGCGCGCCTCGCCCTTTGTACCTGACTTATCGTCCTTTTGATCTTGAGTCTTTGTAGTCTTGGATGTGTTGTCCTTGGTCTTAGTAGATTCTGTCTTAGTGGACTCTGTCTTCGTAGACTCAGTCTTTGTGGTGTCGGCCTTCTTTTCAGTTGTGTCCTTGGTCTTTGCTGCGTCCTTTTGCTCCGTGGATTTTTCAGTCTTCTTAGCCTTGGTATTGCCGTCGTCCTTTTCAATCTTTAAGTAAGTTTGTTCAACTGTACTTAGATATTCGTCGGCGGCATCTCCCTTAATTTCTAAGAAAGAATCCTTGCCATTGGTAGGCACGATATTGCCATCTTTGTCATCGTGATAAAAGATGAGATATTCTTGATTTTCTTCCAGTCCTTCAGGGATATCAAACTCAATATTAGATAAATTTCCCTTATAGTTTGTAATAATTCTCAGCTCTTGCTGTTGATCTGCTGTTCTTGCAACCTCCACGCGAGAGATGTAGTCAGATTCACGCATGAGAACCTTCAAGCGGTCCTTTTCAGTTCCCTGATTGAAGATATCCTCTTCCTCGGTCTTTTCCTCAACTTCTGTAGTGTCTCCCTTGGCAGTGTCCTCCACCTTAGTACCGGCTTGTGGATTTGCCGTATCTTTAGGTACATTTGCCTCGTTATTTTGACAGGCGACAAGGCTAAGTGCAAGGCCTAGGATGAATAAACTTTTTTTCACTGGATTCATTCTCTTTCTCCTATCATCTATAGAATATTTATTAAATCAACTTCATATCTGTTAAATTTATTATACCATAGGAATTTCGAATGTGACTCTTAAAACAAAATTTCTGGCAAGAAAAGGGCTATGGTATAATAGCAAAAAGGAGGAGTTATGAAACTTCCACAGCATATCTTAGAAATTCTAAATCGATTTGATGAAGCAGGCAAGGAAGCTTACGTGGTGGGCGGCTGTGTTCGCGATGAATTATTGGGTATAAATCCCAATGATTATGACATCACCACAGAGCTACTTCCCGATGAAATAGAGGCACTATTTGCAGATCAGGTGGTCTTTACCATTGGCAAGAAGTTTGGCACCATTGGCGTTCTCATGGCAGGTGATGTTATAGAAATTACAACTTACAGGAGAGATGGAGATTATCTAAATCATCGCAAACCGGAGTCTGTCGACTTTACCAGGAGTTTAGTTGAGGATTTAAAGCGAAGAGACTTTACAGTAAACGCCATGGCCTATCATCCCAAGCGGGGCCTCGTAGATCCCTTTGGCGGTCAACACGATCTTAAGGAGCAGACCATTCGTGCCGTTGGCGATCCCTATCTTCGTCTGCAGGAGGACGGGCTGAGACTTCTTCGAGCCATTCGCTTTTGCGGACAGTTGGGATTTACAATGGATGTGGAACTTGCCAATGCAATCAAAGATTTAAGTGAACTTACAACGCATCTTTCCGAGGAGAGAATTCGAGACGAAGTATTTAAAATGCTACTCCAGGAGACGCCCAGCCAAGCCATCTATATGATGTTGGAACTGGGTGTGTTTCAATATATCTTTCCGGAGTTGATGCCTACTGTGGGTTTTGATCAAATGACGCCCTATCACGACAAGACACTTTTTGATCACATTCTCTGTGTGGTGGATCATGTGCCGCCAAAGATTGAACTGCGACTGGCTGCCTTGTTCCATGATGTTGAAAAGCCTGCCACTCTGTCCATTGATAAGGACACCGGGCACGCCCATTTTTTCGGGCATGATGATTTGGGTGCTGAACGAGCGCGGGAAATTTTAAGAAAATATCATGTCTCTAAGAGGGAAATTGAAAGTGTTGCCACACTTGTCAAGGAGCACATGAAAGTTCACGACA